>CAUSHZ010000004.1:0-59092 GCA_963531605.1 uncultured Actinomyces sp. | reverse complement strand
CCTCCAGGTAGGCGGCCAGGTCGGCGGCCGTCGTGTTGGTGTCGTCGCCACCGATGGTGTGCAGGACGTCAACGCCGTCGGTGCGCAGCTGCTCGGCGGCCTTCTGCAGCGGATCCTCATCCTCGGACACGAGGCCGCGCTCGACGAGGTTCTTCTTGTTCGTCAGCTTGACGCGGGAGTTACCGATCGGGGAACCACCGAAACGGTGCAGGACGGCAGCGTGCTTGCGCGCTTCCTCGTCCACCAGCACGTAGTTGCCGGTGAGCAGACCGTGGTAGCCGTTCTGGTAGGCGATGATCTCAACCGTGGGATCAATTTCGTTGTAGCGCTCGATGAGTCCACCGACGGCGGAGGACAGGCACGGGGCGAAGCCACCTGCGGTCAGCAGGGCAACACGACGGACCGACATGAATGTCACCTTTCTCAGGTTGGTTAGGTACGGGCCCGCGCGCGTGCGCAGGGCACAGTTCATTCTACCCGGCTCACATCACGTTTCGCCAAGGACGCCCGTCCCACGAAAAGCGATCGCGAGCACCAACCATCGGTGGACGGTCACGCCCTATTACTCCTTGTCCGAGGCTTTCTCTTCCTCGCTGACCTCCTCCTCGGGAGCGGTCGGAACGGGTACCTCGGGGGCGGTGCGCCCACCGGGCGCGGGGCGACCGTTGGAGGGAACGGGACCCTCGAAAGCCCCCTCGGCGGCCAGCTGGGCCTTCACGTCGGCGGCGTACAGGTCCACGTATTCCTGGCCGGACAGGAGCATCAGGTTGTACATGATCTCGTCGGTGATCGCGCGCAGGACGTAGCGGTCCTTGTCGAGGCCGCGGTAGCGCGAGAAGTCCAGGGGCTCACCGATCACCATGCCGATGTTCGTTCGCGAGGGGATCTTCTGGCCGATGGGCTGGGCGGCATGGGTGCCGATCATGGCGACGGGGATGACGGGTGCGCCGGACAAAAGGGCGAGGCGGGCGACGCCGGTCTTGCCGCGGTACAGGCGGCCGTCGGGGCTGCGAGTGCCCTCCGGGTAAATGCCGAAAAGCTCACCGTCGCGCAGGCGCTTGAGACCGGCGTTGAGCGCAGCCTCGGATGCGCGACCGCCGGTGCGGTCCACGGGGATGGTGCCGACGGCGCGCATGAATTCCTTGGTCATCCATCCCTTGAGACCGGTGCCTGTAAAGTAGTCGGCCTTGCCCATGAAAACGACCTCGCGGTCGAGCATCATCGGCAGGAACACCGAGTCCCACACGGCGTTGTGGTTGGACGCGAGGATGGCCGGTCCCTCGGCGGGAATGTTCTCCTTGCCGCGGATCCACGGGTGATAGGCCGCCTTCAGAATGGGGCTGCCGGTCGCCTTGAGAGCCTGATAGAACGCCACTGTCACTCCTCGAGTCTCGACGGGCGCGCGAGCGCGCGAACGAATTAGTATCAACTGTATGACGAAACGAACTCCCGTGCGCGATTGTGGGGAAACCATAGCGCCCGGCGAGTCGGCTCGTCCTTTCGCTCGATCAGTGGTGTCGGCGGCCCTGTCGAGGGCCTCGTCCGTGGAGCTTCAACCCAGCCTCGACGCCGTCGGTACGCCGGCCTCGAGCGGCCACTGGGTCGTCGTCGACCTTGAGACGACGGGCCTGGGTGCGGGCGCGGAAATCACGGAGATCGGTGCCGTGCGCGTGCGCAACGGCGCGGTCGTGGACGAGTTTTCTTCCCTCGTGAAGCCCTCGCGACCAATTCCACCGTTCATCACGTCTCTGACGGGCATCACACCCGCCATGGTGGCCGAGGCGGACCCAATCGCATCTGTCCTGGAACGCTTCATGGAGTGGTCCGGCCTCGGAGCGGAGGATTGCCCCGTCCTCGTCGCTCATAACGCCTCCTTTGATGTGGGCTTCCTCCGCCGTGCGGCCCGAGCGTGCGCGCGTCCGTGGCCTCGCGTTCGCGTCGTCGACACGCTGGCGCTCGCGCGGCTCGCTCTACCCCGCCCCCTCGTGCGCAACCACAAACTGGGCACGGTCGCCTCCTACTTCGGTACCGCTACCGTTCCCGAGCACCGAGCACTCGGAGACGCCCGCGCGACGGCAGAGGTCCTGCTCGGCTTTATCGACCTGCTCGCCGGAGCCGGTGCGACTGACATCGAAGACCTCATAGTACTCACGGACCAGGCTCCGGCCAGGCGCCCCTCGACGCCCGACTTCGTCGCGGATCTGCCCGCTTCCCCCGGCGTCTATCACTTCATCGACACCGCGGGAGACACCCTCTACGTGGGGTCGGCATCGTCGTTGAAATCGCGCGTGGGCAGTTACTACACGAAGGGCGAGAAGCGCCCCAAGGTGCAGCGCATGGTGTCCCTGGCCGCGGGTGTGCGCCCTTATCCGACCGCCTCGATTCTCGAGGCGAGGATCCGGGAACTGCGCGACATCAAGGCCCTCGCGCCGCCCTACAACTCCGCATCGAGGCGTCAGGGCTCCCAGCACTGGGTCATCGCCGAGGCCGGCCGCCCCAGCGTCGTCTCATCCGTGACGCTCGACGACCTGCCCCGCGCCCTCGGCCCCTTCGGAACGCGCGCGCACGCTCAGCGCGCTGCGGGAGCGATCGAACGCGTGCTCGCCCAGGCCGACGACTCCTCGCTCACCATGCTCGACGAGGCCGTGGCCGCCTCCTCGCTCGCGGTGCCCTACGCGCTCACCTCCCTCATGGAACGTCTGTCCGCGCGGGGGCTATTCGAGGCGGCGGCTGGAGTGCGCGACGAGCTGAGCGCCTACATCGCGGGCGTCGAGCGCTCCACCATGCGCCCCATCCTGGCGGCCCCGCGTATCGTCTGGGGCTCGCGTCGCGATGGCGGGGAGCCAGGCTGGATTCTGCACGTGGCCTCCCACGGCCGCCATCTCAGTTCCGTCGTTGTGCCCCCGCGCGCCGACCCGTCCCCATGGATCGATGTCCTCACGTCCACGGAGCCCGTCGACACCGGCGGGATGGCCGCGACCGTGGCCTCGTGGGCGGAGACGTCGTTCCTGTGCGCTGAGCTGTGCCGCGAGGGAACGCGCCTCATCGAATGGACCGGTCCCCTGCCCTGGGCGCAGCCCGTCGCCAGCCCGCTACGCGACGGGCGGTTACGCGAGCTCTTGGCCCACGCAACCGCCCATCAGCGTCTGTCTGTACGCGCCTAGCGCGCATGTGTCATGCGTTCGAGGCGGCCACCCAACGCTCAACGAGCCGGGCGCCCGAGCCGTCGGCCAGTGCCTCCAGGGCGCGCTCGACGGCACCCCGCATGCGCTGCTCGAAGTCGGCTGGCGTCACGGGGTTGTCCAAGCCCTCCCAGGCGAGGATGCCGGCACCGACGTTGAGGGCGACAGCGTCGCGAACAGCGTCCGCGCCGCCACCCGACAACACGTCGCGGGCGACGGCCGCGTTCTCGGTTGCCTCTCCACCGGCGAGATCCTCAATCGTCGAGGAGGCCATGCCCAGGGACTCGCGCGCATCGAACTCAGTTTCCACAACCGCTCCACCCGACACCAGCCACACCTGATTCACATCGGTCGTCGTCAGCTCGTCGAGGCCGGTGTTCGCGCCACGGAACACGAGCGCGCTGAGCCCGCGCGACGCGTACACACCCGCCATGAGACGCGCGTTCTCCTCACGAGAGGCACCGATCGCGCACGCCTGGACGCGTGCCGGGTTCGTCAGCGGCCCCAGGACGTTAAACGCCGTGGGGAAGCCGAGAGCGCGGCGCACGGGAGCCGCAAAGCGCATCGAGGGGTGCATCTTGTTCGCAAACAGGAAGGCGATGCCGACCTCGTCAAACACGCGGCGTAGCGCGTCGGCATCGAGATCGAGGTTCACGCCGAGCGCCTCGATGACGTCAGCGGAGCCGGACTTCGACGTCGAGGCACGGTTACCGTGCTTGACGAGCGGGATCCCCATTGCGGCGGCCGTGATGGCGGACATCGTCGAAATGTTGACGGTCTTGTATCCGTCTCCGCCCGTGCCCACGATGTCGAGCGCGCGACTGGGCAGGTCAACGTGTGCCGCGTGGTCCTGCATGCCATCGGCCAAGCCGTGAATCTCATCGACCGTGGCGCCCTTGATGGCCATCGCGGTCAGGAAGGACGCGAGACGCGCCTCGCCGAGCTCACCGCTCATCACCTGGTCCATCAGCCAGTACGACTGGCCGTAGTCGAGGCTCTCACCGGCGGTCAGCGCGGCGATGATCGGCGCCCACTCCCGCGTAGCCATCACTTGGCTCCACGCAGCACGTCGGCGACGGTCTCCTGAAGGATGATCGGGTCAATCGGATCGGCCACGACGGCGGCGGCTCCGGCCCACGTGGCCAGCCACTCATCCTGGGGGCGGGCGGTCAGGAAAACGATCGGGGGAACGTCATCACGGGTCTCGCGCAGATCCTGGGCGATCGACATGCCGCCTTCCTTCTTGGCCTCAGCGTCGAGGATCAGCACAGCGAAATCCTGCTGATCAAAAGCATCGCGGACGCCGAAACCGGTTGCGGCCTCGACCCACTCGATGCGGGGCGTGTCCTTGGAAGCACGCAAGCCAATGCCGTTGACGACGGCGTGACGGCGATCCCTGTCGTCGCTGAAAACCAGGATGGTAACGGTTTCTTCACTCATGGAAGCTCTCCTTGCATATGTCGGCCAAATCGACGCGATGATCCCATTCTAACGGGTAGCGGGCGGCTCCCACACTGGGAGCCGCCCGCTACCGTCGACCAAGGTCGTGCCGCGGTCACTGCATCGAGGACGTACCCACGATGTCAACGACGAAGACCGTTGCCTGCGCGGGGGTCGCTGCCTGCCCGGACTGAGCACCCTGCCCCTGGACCGGGACCACAATGAGGACGCGCGATCCCACGGTCACTCCCGCGAGATCAGCCTGCGCGACCGGTGCCTCGAGAGCGTCCTGGCTCCACGACGACTGAGTCTGGCCCTTGGCACCGAAACCGCCAACAACCTGCTTGTACAGGACAGTCTGGTCAGCCGTTAGGGCTTCGCCCGTTCCCTTGTAGATCGTGTACATCTTCTGCTCGGTGGGAGCGGAAACGCTCTCATCGATCGTCAGGGTCGGCTCAGTGCCTGGCTCACCGGTGACGGTGATACCCGCGGGCAGCTCCTCCCCGGTCGCCACGGCGCTGCTGAGAACAGAGTCCTCGGCGATGTTCTGCGTCGCGACACCGACGATGTCGACGACGAACACGAGGGTCGAGTTCGCGGGAATATCGCCAGCGGCCTGGCTGCCGTAGCCTAAAGAGGCAGGAATCACGAGCTCGACGCGGTCACCCACGTGCGTGTGGGCCAGACCGTAGCCCCAGCCCTTGACGACCCGGTCGAGGGAGAAATCGATAGGCTGTCCCTTCTTGAAGGACGAATCGAAAACGGTGCCGTTCCAGAGTGCACCTACGTAGTTCGCCTTGATGGTCGCACCCGGGCACACAACCGCGCCGTCGCCCTGCTTGAGGGTCTTCACGAGAACCTTCGAGGTGGGCTCGGATCCGCTGCCCGCCGCGGTGACGGGAGTGTCGTCACCGGAAACAGCCGGGAAGTTACCAGTGCCGCTACGATCGACGTTCGTATTCTGTTCGGCAGAATCGTCCGTCGAGCACGCGGAGTAGTCGATGTCCGCCGCAGCGGAAGACGACGCAGACGACTGCGAAGACGACGACGAAGACGACGAAGACGAGGTCGCGTCGGTGCATGCCGCGAGTCCGAAGACGAGCGCGGCTGCGCCGACGAGGGCGCCGAAGCGGCGCAGAGAGGACATCATGGAAAGGTGTTCTTTCGGCTCAGTGGAAGGACTCACCGCAGGCGCAGGTGTTCTGGGCGTTGGGGTTATCGATCGTGAAGCCCTGACGCTCAATCGTGTCAGCGAAGTCGATCGTGGCACCGCTCAGGTACGGCACGCTCATGCGATCGACGACGACCTCGACGCCGTCGAAAGAACGAATCGCGTCGCCATCAAGCGTGCGATCGTCGAAGTACAGCTGGTAGATCAGACCGGAGCATCCGCCCGGCTGAACGGCGATACGCAGGCGCAGGTCATCGCGACCCTCCTGCTCGAGGAGGCTCTTGACCTTCGCGGCAGCGACATCGGTGAGGATAACCTCGTGGGTGGGAACCTGAGTTGCGGACTCGGACATGATGCTCCTTTTCGTGACGAATAGACGTATTCCTTTGACACACTACTCCCCCGCAGGCGCCCCGCGCCACGGGTGGAATGCGCGCTCAGCGTAACCAGGTGCGGGCAACGCGGCGTCCAGCGTCTTCGAGCGTGACGGATCCCTCCGTCTCGAAGACACCATGAAGCCCCCATTCGGCCTTCTCGAAGTGCGACAGGCTGGACCTGTGGGTGATGGCAACGACCGGCAGCGCGTGCGTCGCAGCCACACGAGTCACGCAGTCAAGGGTCGACTCAGCAAGCACCGGGGAGGCCAGTTCGGGCTCGACGACGATCACGAGGTCCGCGCCATCAACGAGCGATTCCAGACCCAGAAGCGAAGACAGCAGATCACCCGTCGGCGCGATGCGCCCACCGATGGCCGCGATGACGGCTCCAACACCGCCGCCTGCACCGGAACCGCGCTGGCGGGCCGGGTGCACGTCCGCTCCGTCGAGCAGCTGGTGGCGTCCGAACGGCCGATGGGCGAATGCCTGCGTGAGAGCGGCTGTGAGAACGGTGTCCTGCGCCTCGATCGGCTCAAGATCGGGAGCGACCGCGAGAATCGAGTCAAGGCCCAGCAGCGGGCGCGCGGTCGATGCCGCGCACACAAGGTCCACACCCGCATCGCTCACAAGGCTCTGCGCACGCGTCAGGGCCTCGGCGAGCACCTCCGGTTGCCTCGGATCAATGCCGGGGACACCCAGGAGACCTTCGAGAAAACCGACGCCACAATCGGGAGAGGAATTATGCCCGCCCTCGACGATCACGGCGGCGCCGTCGCGGAGTGAATCCGCCACGCGCGCGCCTGCCTCGCGCGACGACGAGGCCTCGGTGGGCACGCGCACGAACGAGGCCTGGGAATCCAGCACGGCCACGGCCTCGTCGAAGGTCGGACCGGCTCCAAACGGAACCGTCACCACCTCCGGGTCCGAGGCACCGGCGAGGACGCCCCGGCGGATGGCGTCGAGTGCCTCGCCGGTCGGCGAGGCGGGAACTCCCCCGTCCCACCGACCGGCAATGACGACACGTGTCACAGGGACGCCACGCGCGTCAGCAGAAGCGCCTCGGCGAGGATCGCGGCCTTCAGGTCGGAGATCGACTGCGACTCGTCCTCGGAGTGAGCGTTCGTCAGCGGATCCTCGACGCCGGTCACAACAACCTGCGCCTTCGGGAAGATGCGCTGGAAGTCCGAAATGAACGGAATCGAGCCACCCACACCGATGTTGACCGACGGAACGCCCCAGGCCTCGGTGAGGGACTCGTGCAGAGCCTTGGTCACGGGGGAATCCATGTCGGCCTGGTAGCCGGCACCCGCATCCTCAGCCGTGACCTCGACGCGCGCACCGAAGGGCGCGTGGGAGAGCAGGTAGTCCACGAGCTTGGCCTGGGCCTCGGCGGGATCCACGCCCGGCACCGTGCGCATCGACAGGCGGAAGCGCGTGTGCGGGGCGATCGTGTTCGAGGCGTTGGAGACCGGGCGAGCGTCGAAGCCGATGACCGAAATCGACGGCTTGGTCCACATGCGGGCCGCAATGTCGCCCGAGCCCGCCAGCTGCAGACCCTCGACCATACCGGCCGCGGCGCGCAGCTCCTCTTCCGGCCAATCGACGTCCGCGTGATCCGAGCCGCCCAGGCCGGGAACCGCGACGTCGCCCTTCTCGTCAAACAGCGAGGCGATGAGCATCGAAGAGATAGCGACGGAGTCGAGCAGCGGGCCACCGAACGCGCCGGAGTGCACCGCGTGGTCGGCGACGGTCACGTCGACGGTCACAATCGCGTTGCCGCGCAGCGTCGAGGTGACGGCGGGCTCGCCGACCTTCCAGTTCGACGAGTCCGTCACGACGATAACGTCGGCGGCAAGCTCATCCTTGTGGGCGTCGAGGAACGCCGTGAACGAGGGAGAACCGATCTCTTCCTCGCCCTCGATGAACACGACGACGTTGACCGGCAGATCCTCACCCAGGATGGACAGGGAGCCGAGGTGGACCGTAATGCCTGCACCGTCATCGGAAGAGCCGCGGCCGTAGATGCGGTCGCCGCGGACCTCGGCCTTGTAGGGATCCAAGCTCCAGCGGCTCAGCTCACCGACAGGCTGCACGTCGTGGTGCGCGTACAGCAGAACGGTCGGCGCGCCCTCGATGTGACGCGTGTGAGCGACGAGGGCGGGCTTGCCCTCCGTGCCGTCTTCCGCGCTCTCGCGCAGGACCTTGGCCTCCAGGCCGAGGGCGGCAAACCGCTCGCGGATGTGCTCAGCGCTGCGCTCCACGTCGGCCGCGTGCGCGGGATCCGACGACACCGACGGAATCGCGACGAGCTGCGTGAGCTCCTCCAGCAGGGACGGGAAGGCAGCCTGAAGGCGCTCCTTCAAAACGGACGTAGACAGTGCATGTGAAGTATCAGCCATACGACCAGGGTAGACCATGGGAGTGCGAGGCGGGCGGGCTATCCGCTAGCCTTGAAGCGTGTTTGGACGAAGCAAGAACAACAGCGACGAGACCTCGATGCACGTCGAGCCCGTCTCCACGACGCCCGACGGCAAGAAAGGCCGCCCCACGCCGAAGCGTAAGGCAGCCGAGGCCGCCCGCATCCGCCCCCTGGTCCCCAAGGACCGAAAGGAAGCCAAGCGTGCCGCCCGCGCCGCCCGCAACGCGCGTTTCGAGGCCGAACAGCGCGCTATGGTCACCGGCGAGGAAAAGTACCTGCCGGCCCGCGACAAGGGACGCGCACGCCGTTTCGTGCGCGACTACGTAGACGCGCGCCACTCTTTCTCCGAGTGGATTCTCGCCGTCATGATGGTCTCCATCATTCTCATCATGGTGCTGTCGATGCTGGGCAACAAGATCCCGCTGCAGTACCAGGCCTACATGCTCTACGGATCGTCTGCCCTCATGTACGGTTCCTTCATCATCACCGCCATCGAGGCGTTCTTCGTGTGGCGCAAGATCAAGCGCGTCTTCACCGAGGCACACCCGCGCGAGGACATTCCCTCCGGAACCGCCTACTACACCTTCTCCCGCATGATCATGCCGAGGCGTTGGCGCTCGCCGCGCCCGCAGGTCGATCGCGGGCAGTTCCCGAAGTAGTCGCTTTCATCGTCGGCCCCGCCCCATCCACATGGGTGCGGGGCCGACGTGTTGTATCCACAGGCCGTCCTGGTCGAGTGCGTGTATCCACAGGCCGTGCCGTGGCGCTGGCCATCACGCCCAAGCGTGCACGATCCTGTCCGTGTCGGAGCATCGGCGCTCCGACGCGAACGACAAGGAAGCATCATGCACACAACGATCACACTGCCCACCGCCTGCGACGTCATGCTCGACGAGGAGGAGCCCTGCCCCGAAGGAATGTACGGCCCACCTCGATGGCTCGACGATCGGGGCATCTACGCCCTGTTGGCTCCCTACCTGTGCGATGGGTGGGATCTGGGCGATTATGCGCGCTTCGCGGACCTGTCGGGGGCTGATGCCCGACGGCTCGCGTCTTTGCTGCCGAAAGATGCGCGCGACGATCGACAGAACAACGCCCCTCGGATCATCGATCTCCTGCGCGCTGCCTCCCGCATCGACGGACTCGCCCTCGAAGGCTACGTCATTCGCGCGCCACGGCGCGACGAACGCGTCAGCATCGACACCGTACTCGTCCCAGAATCCGCGATCATCGCTCACACCGGATCTCCCATCGACGAGGAGCGCTATCCGAGCTATCAGCACTGGCTGACACTTGCCGCGATCCTCGGCCTCGGCGATGAGGCGATCCCACCGGACGAGATGCGCGTGCTCATTCGAGACGGATCATCCACGCGGTGGTGGTGGGCATGGTGGGACTGATCAACTATCCTAGGAGGCATGATCCGACGCGCGTACAACTGGGCTTTCACACACTTCATCTCGCGTTCCAACCCGGAGCTTGCACACCACTGGGGTCTGGGAGCAATTTCCTTGGCCGGACGATTCGCCCCGACGCGCGGACTCATGCGCGCCACGCTGGGCCACCTCGACCCGACTCACTCCCCCACGCGAGTGGTCGGCGGCGTCGAGGTCCCCCTGACTCTAGGTGAGCGTCGCCTCCCCTCACGCCTGGGTCTGGCGGCCGGCATGGACAAGGACGCCGAGGCCGTGCTCGGCATGTGCGCCCTCGGCTACGCCTTCGTCGAGATCGGCACCGTGACTCCCCGTCCTCAGCCCGGCAACGACGCGCCGCGCCTGTGGCGACTCATGGAGCAGCGCGGCCTGCGTAACCGCATGGGCTTCAACAACGCCGGAGCAGATGCCGCCGCCGAGAAACTGCGCGAGCTACGCTCGACTCCCGCGGGCCGCGCTGCGATCGTCGGTGCCAACATCGGCAAGAACAAGGTGACGTCGGAGGAAGACGCCCCCTCGGACTACGAGTACTGTGCGAAGACGCTCGCCCACTGGGTGGACTTTGTCGTCGTGAATGTCTCCTCCCCCAACACGCCCGGCCTGCGCGACCTGCAGTCCGTCGATCACCTGCGCCCGATCCTCCAGGCCGCCCGTCGCGGCTGCGAGGCAGGTGCCCCTGATCGTGTCATGCCTCTGTTCGTCAAGATCGCTCCCGACTTGGCCGACGAGGACATCGTCGCCATCGTGGAGCTGACGAAGGAGCTCGGCCTGGCCGGCGTCGTCGCCACGAACACGACGATCAACCACGACCTGGGCGAGGGCGGCGTCTCCGGCGCTCCGCTTCTGCCCCGCGCGCTGGAGGTCGTCTCCCTGGTGGCCCGTCACCTCGCCGACGAGCAGATTCTCATCGGCACGGGTGGCATCTCGTCGCCCGAGGATGCGCTGCGCATGATCGGAGCGGGCGCCGACCTGGTCGAGGCATTCTCTGCCTTCATCTTCGAGGGCCCGTCCTGGCCGGGCGAGGTCTCGCGCGCCCTCCAGCGCGCTTAGGTGAGCGCCGTGATTATCGAGCTCACCAGCGCGGACCTGGCAGCAGATCCGCGCCTGGAGGACTACACGCGCCTCAAAGACGTCAAGCTTCGCTCCAAGATCGAACCGGAACGCGGCCTCTACATGGCCGAATCCGCGAACGTCATCGAGCGAGCCATTCGTGCGGACCACACTCCGCGATCGTTCCTCATGTCACGGCGCTGGCTGCCCACCTTGATGGAGCTCATCGACGCCGCCACCGGCGCTCCCGACGGCGCGGACGTTCCTATCTTCGTCGCCGACGAGGACGTCTTGGAGCAGATGACGGGCTTTCACCTGCATCGCGGCGCCCTGGCCGCCATGCAGCGCCCAGTTCTGCCGAGCCTCGGCGAGCTTCTTGCGACCGCGCGCGGCGGCGAGCCCGCTCGCCGCGTCGTCGTCTTAGAGAACCTCGTCGACCACACGAACGTCGGCGCAGCATTCCGTAGCGCTGCAGCCCTCGGCGTCGACGCTGTCCTCGTGACCCCGCAGTGCGCCGATCCCCTCTACCGTCGATCCGTGCGCGTCTCCATGGGAACCGTCTTCCAGGTTCCGTGGACGCGCCTAAAGTCATGGCCCGGCGATATCGCCACCCTCCAGGAGGCTGGCTTCACCGTCGCTTCTCTGGCTCTGTCGGACGATTCCGTCTCCCTCGACGACTTCGCTGCCCTGCCTGCGCTTCAGGGACCGGACGCGCGCCTCGCAATGGTCATGGGCACCGAAGGCGACGGCCTGGGACGGCGCACCATCGCCGCCTCCGACTACACCGTCAAGATTCCCATGGACCACGGAGTCGACTCGCTCAACGTCGCAGCCGCGTCCGCCGTCGTCTTCTGGGCGACCAGGGGCATCGGCGCGCGCTAACGCGTCACCGCATTGCGCCGCGGCCGCGCGATGACCGCAAGCTCCGCAGCCGCACGCAACGAGGCCGGAGCTGGAAACCCAGCCCCGGCCTCGTCATTGTTTACCACGACGGGTCAGCTCATGGATGCCACGATCTCGTCGATGACGTCCACGCATTCTTCCCACCCGGACACTGCGCGCGTGGCGTAGCCGGCTGCCTTGACGGGATAGTCATTGCCTTCCGGATCCAGGCGATCGCCGATGAAGAGCATCTCGGAGGCGGGAATGCCCGTCTCCTCAACCAGCTTGCCCATGCCGAACGCCTTGTCGATGCCACGGGTGGTGATGTCGACCGAGGTCGAGCCGCCTCCGCGAACATCGAGCTCGGGCACGTCAGGCTGCACGGCGTCGCGCAGAGCGGCCTTCTTGGTGCCGTCCGGATCCCAGGCGCGCTTCGCGTCGAGCGGAGCCTCCTGGCCCAGGGCGGAGAAGGTGATCTGCGAGCCGCGGTCCTCGATGATGTTGCCCCACGGGTTGGACTCCCACAGGCCAAGCTCACGGGCGTGACGCTCAAGCGAAGCGATCGCACGGGCGGCGACCTCGGGGTCCAGGTCGTGGGCGTAACGCTCAACCCAGGCCCCGCCCTCGTAGCGGTAGTAGCGCGTACCGCAGGTGGGCATCAGGTGCAGACGAGAGAGTTCCTCGTCCGTGGCGTGCAGGTTGTCCAGCACCTGAGTGCGGAACTGGCCCATCTGGCCACCGGAAATGATGCACACCTCCACGTGGTCGAGCAGCGAGCGCAGAGCCACGTCCATACGGGCGGGCAGCGGCGACTTCGAGGGAGCCAGCGTATCGTCAAGATCAAATGCGATAAGCCTCATAGCGTTCCTTCTGGTCGCGCAGAGCCAGCTGTGCCTCAATGGCTTCCTGAGCAGCCTTCGTCTCCTCGTCCGAGGGAACGGACAGGACCTGCAGGAGCACGACGGAGGCCACGAGGCCACCCCACACGAGCAGGATCGTCAGGATCATGAGGGCGATAGCGGGAGCGGTCACTTGGCGCCTCCTTCAATCGAAGCGGTGTCATCGGCGTCGTCAGCGAGAATCTGAGCGACTGTCGCCTGAGTGTCCACGGGGCGGTGCTTCCACGGAATGAAAGTGAAAATCAGCGACGCGATGACCGCGACCGCCACGGAACCCCAGCCGAAGATCAGCACGTAGCTCGTCGGGTACTTGCCGTAACCTTTCGTCAGCAGGTCGACGATGGACATTGCCATCATGACGAAGAGAACGACCGGGATGACGATACCGACGAGGGGCTCCCAGAGCCTGGGGACCTTCACGCTGGACACCGAGTTGAGGTGGGCGCGCAGCACCCCAAGGCGGGGGCCGGCCACCGCGCACAGGACGGCAAACATGATCGCCGAGGACACGACGCCAACCGAGTTGATGAAGTTGTCGACAATGTCGAGGTTGTTCAGGCCCGAGCGGGTTCCGAAGAGGACCAGCGAGATGACGGTTGCTGGGACACCGAGGACGAGAGCCGAGCGGGCGGGCGACCAGCCGAACTTATCCTGCAGGCCGCCGGAGACGACCTGGAGCAGGGACAGCAGCGAGGTGACACCGGCCAGAACCAGCGACGAGAAGAAGAGCACGCCAAAGAGGGGCCCACCGGGCATCATCGAGATGATCTTCGGGAAGGTCACGAAGGAGAGGATCGGGCCGGTCAGGCCCTCGACCTCGGAGACGCTCACGCCGCCCTGGTGGGCCATGAAGCCGATGGCGGAGAACACGCCGATGCCCGCGAGGATCTCAAAGGAAGAGTTCGCGAAGCCCGCGACCAGAGCGGTGCCGGTCAGGTTCGACTTGCGCTGGAGGTAGGAGGCGTAGGTCAGCATGATGCCAAATCCCACGGACAGCGAGTAGAAGATCTGCGCGAAGGCAGCCAGCCACACCTTGGGATCGGAGAGAGCACTCCAGTTCGGCGTGAAGAAGGCGTTCAGGCCTTCGACGGCTCCCGGCAGGAACAGGGCGCGGACGACGAGCGCGAGGAAGAGGACGACGAGCAGGGGCAGGAAGACCTTGTTCGCCGCCTCGACGCCCTTGGACAGGCCGCGTCCGATCACGAAGAGGACGAGAACCCACACGAGTGCGAGGGGAATCATCACCGACCAGGCGGGAGCCCACGAGAAGGTGTCACCGGGGACTACCTGCAAGAACGAGTCAGTGAAGAAGCTCGTCGGATCAGCGCCCCAGGCCTCGTTCACGGAGTAGATCGTGTACTGCACGCCCCACGCGAGGACCGCACCGTAGTAGACCATGATGACGAAGCAGACGAAGGTCTGGAACCATCCGACGAACTCGCCGCCGCCGAGGATCTTGCGCAGCGCCCACGGCGGTGAGCCGCGGAACTTGTGGCCGACCGCGTAGTCGAGCCACAGCATGGGGATGCCGACGAAGACCAGGGCAACCAGGTACGGGACCAGGAAGGCGCCGCCGCCGTTGGAGTAGGAGACGCCGGGGAAACGCCAGATGTTGCCCAGGCCGATGGCCGAGCCGATGGCTGCCAGGAGGAAGCCTGTCTGGCCGCTCCACGAGTCGCGCGCGCGGGGCGCGGATTTGGATGCGGAGGATGACATGAAGTGAGTTCCTTGCAATCGTGTCTATACGGGATAATTCCCAGCCAGACTAGGGCCAATACACCGGGAAGTCTCCCAGAGTCCACGATACAGAACGTGTTTTTGGCCTCTTTTTGACGGGTTCTTTGCTGATCGGGGTCCGCTCGTGCACTGCGAGAGCAGGACTCATGCCGACAAACCCGAATTAGGAAACAACCCCACACGCATGGAAAATCGCTGCAATTCCAACGACGACGGGCAGCGAGGCAAACGTTGTCACGAGAACCGTTCCCTGCGCAATCCGCTCCCCCGCCTTGGCTCGCGTGGCCGCGATGTAGGCGTTCTGCGCCGAGGGCAGCGCCGCCATGATGGTCACGGACATGAGGGCAGGACCGGTAAGCCCGAGCAACATTCCAACGCCGCACGCGATCGCGGGCTGAAGGGCGAGCTTGCCGACGATGGCACAGGCGGTCGCAGCAATACCGGAATCCCCCGACGCAGAACGTCGGTCCACGAGCGAGGCACCGAAAGACAGCAGGATCATCGGGGGTGCCGCCGCACCCAGCATGGACGTGGACACGTCGAGGAGCGTCGGCATCGCCCACCCCGCCGCGGAGAACATGAAGCCACACACCGCTGCGATAACCATGGGATTGCGTGCAACGACCCGAGCGATGCCGACCACCGACGGGCGCTGCCCCGACCCAACCAGATCAGCCAGGACAAAAAACATCGGGGTGAAGAACCCCAGCTGAAACACCAGGATGGGAACAACAGCGGAGGCATCGTTCAGAACGTAGACGGCGATCGGAATGCCGATATACGCGCCGTTATTGAGGGACGAGGCCATGGCCCCCAAGGCGATTTCCCCGCGCGTCAGGCGCAGGAACAGTCGAGCGACGGCCACGAAGAGGAGCGCTGTTCCCACACCCGACGCGGCGGCCACGGCGAGCGGAGCACCGAAGACGCCAGACGTCCCCGTCGAGACGATGGCGTGGAAAAGCATCGCCGGGCTCGTCACCCAATATGTCGCCGACGCGAGGGAACCCGCTGCCTCGGGGCCGAGTGCGCCCCCTCGGCGAGCCGCCCAACCGACGCCGATGATGAGCGCGATCGACAGGACCGACCAGACGATCGATACCATTGGAAAGGAGATCCGTCAGCGCCAGGAGGCCACGGCCTCGTCGACCTTGGTGAGGGCCGAGGCGATCGCCATGTGCATGTCCAGGTACTGGTAGGAGCCCAGTCGACCACCGAAGAGCACGTCCTTCTCCCCCGCCGCCATGTCGCGGTATGCCGCGAGGGTCGAGCGGTCCGACGGCGAGGCGATCGGATAGTAGGGCTCGTCGCCGGGGCGGGCGAAGCGCGAGTATTCGCGCTGGATGATCGTGTTGGTCGCGCCGCTTCGATCCCGCTCGGGGTGCAGGTGCGCGAACTCGTGGATGCGCGTGAAGGGCACGTCGCGATCCGAGTAGTTCATGACCGAGCAGCCCTGGTAGTCGGGCACGTCCACGACCTCGGTCTCGAAGTCGAGGGTGCGCCAGCCGAGCTCGCCGGCCTCGTAGTCGAAGTAGCGGTCGATCGCGCCCGTGTAGACGACCGGGACCTGGCCGACGGTCGCGGCCTTCGAGAACGGCGAGGAGGCATCGAAGAAGTCCACGCCCGTGTGCACGGTGATGCGCGGGTGGTCGACCATGTTCGCGATCCACGCGCCGTAGCCGTTCAGGGGCAGGCCCTCGTAGCGGTCCTGGAAGTAGCGGTTCTCGTAGGTGAAGCGCACGGGCAGGCGCGTAATGATGGAGGCGGCAAGCTCGCGCGGATCCGTCTGCCACTGCTTGGCCGTGTACCCCGCGATGAACGCGTCGTAGAGGGGGCGGCCGATCAGGCTGATCGCCTTCTCCTCGAGGTTGCCCGGTTCGCCCGTGATCTCGGCGGCCTGGCGCTCAATGAGCGCGCGGGCCTCGGCCGGCGAATAAGCGGCTCCGAAGAACTGGTTGATCGTGCCCAGGTTGATGGGCAGCGGGTAGACGACGCCCCGGTAGTTAGCGTAGACGCGGTGGCGGTAGTCGTTGAAGGCCGTGAATCGGTTGACGTAGGACCACACGCGCTCGTTCGACGTGTGGAAAAGGTGGGTGCCGTAGCGGTGCACCTCGACGCCCGTAGCCTCGTCGATCGACGAGTAGGCGTTGCCTCCGATGTGGTCGCGACGCTCGATGACCGTCACGTTCATGCCGAAACGCTCCGCGGCCTCGCGGGCGAACGTCAGGCCAAAGAAGCCCGAACCAACAACGAGCAGATCCACGCCGCTCCCCTTTCACGGTAGTCAGGACAATGGTAGCGGTCCCCACCTTCGGGTGCTCCTGCATGTGATCGACGAGGCCGGAGCGTGGACGTGGAGCGAACAGCGCGGCTTCGCTCACTTATCCTTGTTCCCATCTGCTGTTACGTGAGGGAGGGCCGGACCATGGTGCGCATCGCCGTCGTCGAGGACGAAGCAGTCTCGCGCCAGCTCCTGGCCGATTACCTGGCCCGATACAGCGAAGAAAACGACGTGTCTTTCGACGTCACCTACTTCGAGGACGGCGGCGCGATCATCGGCGACTATAAGCCGGTGTACGACATCATCCTCATGGACATCCAGATGACTCACGTGGATGGCATGACCGCGGCGCGCGCGATCCGCGAGGTCGATCAGGAAGTCGTCCTCGTATTCATCACGTCCGCCGCGCAGTTCGCGATCCACGGCTACCAGGTGGGTGCACTCTCCTACCTCATGAAGCCGCTGCCCTGGTTCGCGTTCTCGCAGGAACTATCCAGGTGTCTCGAGGCCGTGGCCAAGCGGCGCGGCGCCTCGGTCCTCCTGCAGTCGGGCACGTCGACCCACCGCATCAACGTCACCGATATCGTCTACGTTGAATCCGTCAAGCACCGCCTCGACGTGCACACGGTCTCCGGTACCTACTCCATCACCTCGTCGCTCAAGGCCATGGAGGATCAGCTCGCCGGTCACGACTTCTTTCGGTCAAACTCCTGCTACCTCGTCAATCTCGCCCACGTGCGCGGCGTCGCCGACCAGGAGTGCCTCATGACGGGCGGGGACAGCTTGCGCATCTCCCGGCCTCGTAAGAAGGCGTTCATGACGGCTCTGGCGAGCTTCGCGGGCGGGATCCGCTGACGTGTTCGAGTCCCTGCCTGACATCCCTCGCCTGTTCACCGCCCTGACCGAATGGGGTGCGGCGCTTGTGTATGTCTTCGTCGTCGCGCGCTCGGCGTCGTCCAATGCCCTGAGCCCGAACGCCGCTATCCCCCGCTGGCGGCTCGCCGCTGCGGCCGTCGGCGGCTTCGTGGTGCTCGTCGGCGCCCAGGAGCTGCTCGGCCGCGCTCCCCTGTCCCTATGGGTGCCGGGCATGATGAGCGCGTACGCACTCGTGTGGTGCATCATCCGCGTGGGAACCGCGCTGGACTGGCGCTGGGTGACGCATATGAGCGCGCGTGCCTTCATCGTGGCCGAGCTCGCAGCCTCCCTCGCTTGGCAGGTCGTCGTCTACTCCCACGCCGACAAGCCCTACTGGCATCCGCTGTCGTTCGGCGGTTTCACTGCGATCGCGGCGACGTGCTTGGCCGTCGTCTACTTCTTCGAACGGCGCGTCTGCCGCCAGGGGGCGCTGCCCGTTCTCCGTTTCGCGGATCTCGCTTCCGGGGTGTTCATCGGCATCGCGATCTTTGCGCTGTCCAACCTCAGCTTCATCTCGACGGCCACACCGTTTTCCGGACGCACGGGGTGGGAGGTCTTCTACATTCGCACCCTCGTGGATCTGGCGGGCTACGCGATCCTCTTCGCGCAGTTCGAGCGCATCCAGCAAAGCGCCACCGAGCGCGAACTGGCGTCCATCCAGGCTTCTCTGGATGCCCAGCACCACCAGTACCTGGCCGCAAAAGAAGACATGGAGCAGGTGGCGCGCGCCCATCACGATCTCAAACACCAGGTGGAGGCGATTCGCGCGGAGCTGGACCCGGGACGCGCCGCCGCATCCTTTGCCGAGCTCGAGTCCTCGATCGAGCAGATCGGACAGCAGTACCACAGCGGCAATGCGGTCCTCGACGTCATTCTGACGACGAAGGGGCGCGCGTGCGCTGCAGCCGGCATCAACTTCACGGCGGTCGCCGACGGTGCCCTGCTGGGTTCCATGTCGTCAATGGATATCGCGACCCTCTTCGGCAACGCCCTCGATAACGCGATCGAGGCCTCGCGGCGCGTCGACGATCCCGCCAAGCGCCTCATCAAACTGGCGCTGTTCCGTCAGGGGCAGATGGTGGTCATCCGGGTCGACAACTGGTTCGACGGCCGCCTCAACACGGACGCCGGTGGGCGCCTCACGACGATTAAGCCCGACACCGTTCGACACGGCTGGGGGGTTAAATCCATCCAGTGGACGGCTCACAAGTACGGCGGTCAGGCAGTCACTGACGTGGCAGACCACTGGTTCACGCTAACGGTCCTGTTACCCTCAACGCATACGGAGGAACACGCATGACGATCATCGATACCCCACGGCTGCGCTTGCGGCCATGGGTCAGCACCGACGCCCCCAGCCTCTACGAGCTTGCGAAAGATCCCCGCATCGGGATGCAGTGCGGATGGAAGCCCTTCGAGCGCATCGACGACGCCCACGAGGCGCTGTCGACCGTCCTGGCGGCACCCGAAAGCTATGCGGTCACGCTGTCATCGACCGGTGAACTGCTCGGCTCAATCGCGCTGCGCATCAATGCGGACAATGCCGGGGCACCAATCGGAGACATCGGCTACTGGATCGGCTCCCCCTACTGGGGCAACGGATACGCAACAGAGGCCGGGAACGCCATTATCGACCGCGCGCGGGAGCTGGGCTTCACGACGATTATCCTGAACTACGTTGACGGCAACGATGCCTCGCGACGTGTCTCAGAAAAGCTCGGCTTTACGTGGCGAAGCCGCAACGAGGGCGTGGAATGCCCTCCCATCGGCAAGCGTCTCACCGTGCACCGCACCGAGCTGACGCTCGCCGCGCGTTGACGGGCCTCGTTAGTTGAAGCCGAGGACGGCCGCCGCAACCTTGTAGCCGCCGCGAACGACCTTCGGCGACGCGTGGCGAACGAGGCCGGCGAGCAGGTCATGGCGCAGTCGATCCGTGGCCTCGGGGTTGATCTGGTCCATGGTCTCCCAGATCTGTTCCTTGAGGGCCAAGTGCTCAGGCGTGCCTGAGAGCTGGGCCATGACGGAGCAGACGACGGCGTTGATGCGCAGGTAGTGGACCATGTAGCGCCACAGCTTGTCCTCGACCTCGGCGCGCGGGGGCAGCGCACGGGTCATCGCCTCGTTCACCCGGGCGAGCTGATCCAAGCGCGTGATCATGACCTTCTCATTGACCGACTGGTCGTCACGGCCAATGAAGTAGTGGTACAGGTCCACGTCCAGGTAGCGGATCGTGGAGATGTAGGGCAGCGGCACGAACGAGTACAAGTAGTCGACGTAGAACGTGTGCTCGGGCATGACCAGGCCGGACGCGCGCACGACCTCCGTGCGCATCGTCAGGGCGTGCATCATGAGGTACTGGTCGTAGCGGCAGCGGCGCAGGTCCGCCCACCCGAAGGTGCGCCCACGCGGCAGGACGTTGCGGTAGCGGATGACGGCCTTGTGAGCCTTGCCCTGCTTGTCGTAGACGTAGTTGGTGACGAGCAGGTCCAGGTCGCGCCCGGCCTCGCGTTCCTCGCGCAGGACGTCGAGAACGGCGTTGGTGGCGCGTCGATCCAGCCAGTCATCGGAGTCGACGACGCGCACGTGCGTGCCGGTGGCTGCGGCAAGACCGGCGTTGACGGCACCGCCGTGCCCCTTGTTCTCCTGGTGGATGACCTTGACGGAGGGGTAGCGAGCGGCCCACTCGTCGGCGATCTGCGCGGTGCGGTCCTTCGAACCGTCGTTGACGATGATCGCCTCGAGTTCGTCGCCGTATCCGACGAGCGTGGTCAGCGCCCGGTCGAGGTAATCCTCGGAGTTGTAGGCGGGCACGATCACCGTCAGCAGCGGCGCGCTCATGGAATCTCCTCTCGTGAAGTCTCCCCGTAGTTTACTGTGCCGCGCTGGCCTGCGCGTCCTCCGGCGTTGCTTCCTGCTTGAAGATCACTTTAAATATGGGGAAAAACACCCAGAAGGAGATAGCGGCGTTGATGATCATCGTGACGACGTCTGCGAACGTTTCTCCACCCGCGCCCATCGTCGAAATCGCCCACGCGTAGATCGGGTCCTTATAGAGGACCTGGAGGGCGGCCGCAGCGATCGTGATGACGACGTAGGCGACCGCGTACCAAAACGCCGCCTTCCCCACCGACGAATTGGACTTGAAGGTGACGTTACGCTGGGCGAAGAAGTTGATGACCTGGGCAATCAGCAAGGTAATCTCGACGGCCAGGAAGTAAGCGAGGCCACCGCCCCCGCCCACCGACATCGAACCGGCCGGGTAGTCGAAAAGGAAGACCGTATGCCCGTGCGAGACGCCGACGGGCAGGAACCGGAATGCCGTGTCGACGAGGCTCGTGTGCGCGAATGCCGCCTTGAATGCCGGCATGAGGACCAGCTGCAGCACCGTGATGCCGTTGGAGAGGATAAAGAAGACGATGAACTGGGCGGCCGTGGTGTGCTTGTCTTCGAAAGCGGTCCACCAGCGCTTGAGAGCCTGCATGAGTTGTCCTTTACGTCAGTGTGTGAAACGAGGCCGGGGCCGCGTCATCGGGTCTGGTCGAGTTCGCGCTGGGTGGCCTTGTTGGCGCGCGCATTGTTCATGAAGCCGGCGGCGGCGCGGGTGAGTCCTCGCAGGGGGTGACCGTTCACGGCGAGGAGAATCGCGTCCACCATGTCGGGGCTCGCGGCTCCGTTGCTCATCTTGGCGATGGCTCGGAAGGGCATGTTGAGGACGAAGAGGATGTTGAGGTCCGGGGTTCCCTTCGCGTCCGCCTTCGCCTTGAGGGCGTGGAGCCCCCGTCCGGCGACGCGGGCGAGCCAGGTCTTGGCGCGCGTCATCTCAGAGAGCGGGTCGGAGGCGACGAGGTCGTCCGTGGGGTGGGCGGTCGGGATCGTCCGTCCCAGCAGGACGGCGAACTCGCCGTTGGTGATGCCCGCGACGTCGGAGCTGAGGTAGTGGCCAAGGGCCGGGTCGATCGGCGAGGGCGTGGTCCCTTCGACCTCGAGGGTGGCGCTCAGCGGCGTGTCGACGACGTTGCGCCCCACGTGGACCCACCAGGTTCCGGCCTCCCTCTCCCACGCACCGCGCGAGGTCTCCCAGTGTCGGAAGGTGTAGCGGTCGAAGGGAATCGTCACGCTCACCGACTCTCTGGCTCTGACCTCGACCTTCGTAAAGCCCTTGAGCTCGCGGGCGGGGCCGAACACGCCACCGGGGGCGCTCACGTAGAGCTGGACGACCTCGGCACCGTCACGCGTAGAGGTGTTGGTGAGCGTGAGGGTCGCCCCCTCCTCGTTCACGGCGAGGTCGGAGTATTCGAAGCTCGAGTAGGACAGGCCGTAGCCGAAGGGGAAGGCAACGTCGACGCCCGCGGTGGCGAAGTAGCGGTAGCCGACGAAAGGGCCTTCGCGGTAGTACGAGAGCGGTCCGGTTGCCGGGTACCATGCGGCGCTCGGGTGGTCCTCGTAGGAGCGTGCGTATGTTTCGGCCAGGCGCCCAGACGGGTTGACGACGCCGGTGAGGACGTCCAGCATCGCACCTGCGCCTCCCTGACCGGTCAGGTAGCCGTTGACGAGCGCGGGCACTGAGCCGGCCCACGGCATCTCGACGCTGGCCCCACCGGTGAGCACGACGACGGTACGCGGATTAGCGGCAACGACGGCCTCGACGAGTCGATCTTGCCCATCGGGAAGCCGCATGTGGGGCCGGTCCAGCCCCTCGGACTCAGCGAGTTCGTCGAGTCCCACGTATAGCAGTGCCACGTCGGAGCGCGCGGCGAGGGCCACGGCCTCGGCGATGAGGGCGTCGCTCGTTCCACCATGACGGTCGTAGCCGCGCGCGTATCCGGTCAGGACGAGGCCTCGGGCCGCCTCTCCCTGCGCCTCGAGCAGCTCGCGCGGAGCCTCGGTGCGCGTGGGGTTGACCTGGGAGGAACCCGATCCCTGGAAGCGCGGCGTGTCAGCAAGGTCGCCGATGAGGGCAACGCTCGTGCCGACGCTCAGGGGCAACAGATCATCGTCGTTACGCAGGAGCGTGACCGCCTCGGAGGCAATGCGCGTGGCCAGCTCGTGGTGCGCCCCGGAGTCAAAGGGCCTGGGCGCGGGCAGCCCGGCGCTCGCGCTCGCGATGTTCAGGACTTCCTGGGCGCGCGCGTAGACGTCTGACGCATCCAATTGTCCAGCCTCGACGGCCGCAACGATCTGTCGGGCACCCGCCAGGCCGGGCGCGGGCATTTCGAGGCTACCGCCAGCGCGCGCGGCCTCGACAGCGCTGTTCGAACCGCCCCAGTCCGAGACAACCATGCCGTCGAAACCCCACTCGGTGCGCAGGATGTCGGTCAGCAGGTGCTTGTTTTCGTGCGCGTATGTGCCGTTGACGAGGTTGTAGGAGCTCATGATCGCCCGCGGCCTCGCGGCTCGGCAGACGATCTCAAAGCCGGTCAGGTAAATCTCACGCATCGTGCGCTCGTCCACGATGGAATCCGATGCCATGCGGCGCAGCTCCTGGGAGTTGACGGCGAAGTGCTTGGGGCAGGCAGCGGTGCCCGTGGATTGGATTCCTTCAACAAGGCCGGCCGCCATGCGTCCAGCAAGGATCGGGTCCTCGGACAAGTACTCAAAGTTGCGTCCGCACAGCGGCGAGCGCTTGATGTTGAGGCCGGGTCCAAGCAGCACGTCCACGCCAAGGCTGCGGGCCTCCAACCCCAGCGCCTCGCCCATCTCGCGGGCCAGGTCGGGGTTCCAGGTAGCAGCGAGCGCGGAGGCCGTCGGAAAGCAGGTCGCCTTCTCAGACTCCGCGATGCCCAGGTGATCGCCGTCCCCAAGCTGGCGGCGAACACCGTGGGGACCGTCGCTCATCACGAAGGAGGGAACGCCCGCCGCGGGGATCGGGCGAGAGTCCCAGGCACTCGAACCCGACAGGAGCGCCGCGGCTTGCAGAAGAGTGAGATCGTTGGCGTCCATCAGTGCTGCGTGTTCCATCGTCGTGAACTGCCTTTCGTGCTCCATCGCGGGTATCGTCGATGGTTCCAGTGTGGCCCACGAGCGCTCCTTTCAATCGACCGTGCGCATGATTTGTCGTTTGCGCGGCGTATTCTGCACATGCAAGGACCTTTTCGCCCTGGGATAAGATGGATCCCATGACTGACACCGAGGTCCCCACGCGCGGCGAGAACGAGTCTGCATCCGCCCACGCTGTCTTCGTCGACATCGACGGGACCCTGTGCGATTCCCGCCAGCGAATCCCGGAATCTGCCCTCGATGCTCTCGCCCAGGTCCGGGCGCGAGGCCACCGACTCTTCGCCTGCACGGGACGCTCCGCGCCCGAGGTCTACCCGCGCTTCTGGGAGGTCGGCTTCGAGGGGCTCGTCGGCGGAGCAGGAGGATACGCCTGCGTCGGGAACCGGGTGCTCATTGACGAGCGCATGCCCCGCGAGCATGTCGATGCACTGACTGCCCTGTGGGAGGATCTCGACGCCTTCTATATCTGGCAGGGGCCCGACCAGATGGGCCCTTCCGAGGGATACCTCGACTTCTTCGTCCCCCGCGCGGGCAAGCATCCCGAGGACTGGATCGAGTACGCCCAGTCGATTACCCCCTTTATCGTGGACATCGACGGTGGCGCATTCACCAAGGTCACAGCATATGTCCCGCCCGAGAAAGCATCGATGGAACGGGTCACGGCAGCGCTACCGGCCGGCTACCGTGCGATCATCGGCTCCGTCGGCGCCGCGGGCTACGTCCCCTTCGAGGTCGTTCCCGCACATCTGTCGAAAGCGGTCGGAATCCGCGCGATCTGCGACCACGTGGGCATTCCGCTCTCTCACACCGTCGCGCTCGGCGACTCCAACAACGACGTCGAGGCCGTGGAGGCGGCCGGCCTCGGCATCAGCATCGGAGACGACTGCGCGGCCCTCGTTGATGTCGCGGACATCGTCGCCCCCGCCGTATCCGATGACGGCCTGGCTTGGGCGCTGCGCGCCGCCGGCCTGACGGCAGACGAACGCACTGGGGGCCGAGGACTCGGCGATGCACGGTGAGCGGGTCACTGCAGCGCTGGCTGCACCATCCCCTCACCCGTAACTCCGCCTTCATGCACCTGTGGGCGGGGCAAACAGCCGCGCAGGTGGGCTTCCAGGTCGGCACGCTGGCCACCTCGGCCATCGCGATCACCGTGCTGCACGCGAGCGAGACACAGATCGGCGTCCTGTCGGGACTGCAGACCCTCGCGTTCCTCCTCGTCGGCCTGCCCGCGGGCGCGTGGGTAGACGGGTGGCGCAAGCGCCGCGTCATGATCACAGCAAACCTCGCGCGCATCGCCGCCCTCGTGTCCATCCCGATCGCCTACGTGTTCTCCTCGCTGACCCTCACCCACCTCATGGTCGTCGCGGCGCTCCTGGGTCTGTCAACTGTGTTCTTCGACGTCGCCTATCAGTCCTACGTTCCCATGATCGCCTCAAAGCGCTACATCGGGGCAGCCAACGGGCGACTCGAGGCCTCCTATCAGGTGGGGCGCGCGGGAGGCCCGGGACTGGGCGGATGGCTTCTCGGTGTCATCGCCCCTCCCCTGGCATACCTGCTGACGGCGTCCACCTATGTCTGCTCCACGTGGGCGATCTGGCGCATCCGCACCCCCGAGCCTCGTCCGGCCCATTCCGACGCGTCCCTTCGTACCCAAATCCTCGAGGGGCTGTCGTTCGTGCGAGGGCAACGCCTCCTCTTCCCGCTCTTCTCCTGCATCACGTGCGCCGCATTCGCCGGAGCGGGCGTTCAGGTACTCCTACCCATCCTCGTGCTACGCACCCTCGGCATGAGCGCGACACAGCTCGGACTCCTCCTCAGCGCAGGCGCGATCGGCGGCATCCTCGGTGCACTCACGCGACCCGCGTGGATCTCACGCCTGGGCATCGGGCGCTGCATCGTGTTAACCAACATCGTCGGCGTCACGATTCTCGCGGTCCAGCCAGCCTCCGTGCATGTTCCCGCTGCTGCCGCGTGGATCATCGCCGCCGGCGGCGTCATCTCCTCCTACTTCCTGACGATCTACAACGTCACCCAGATGAGCCTGCGCCAGGAAATCTGTCCGCCCGACATGCTCGGCCGCATGAACGCGATCTTTCGATTCGCGGTCTGGGGCGTCATGCCCCTCGGTTCCTTCGTTGCCGGCATCGTTGCCGCCCACACCGGGATCGAGGCTGCGATGTATCTATTCACGGCGCTCGCCGTCGCAGCTGGCGTCGCCATGGCCTTCACCCCTGCTAGCCGAATCCGAGGGTCCAGCGCCTCCCCGACTATCTCATAATGTGACGCGCTCGGTGGCCGCAATTGTGCCCATTCGTGCACGGTCGCGATACCATAAGTGTGAGGCAAACCGCAATGGTTTCGGTGACTGAGCCAAGGAGGACACCATGGACACCGCAATGACCCTCGTCGAGGCCCTGGGCGGCTGGGACAACATCTCCAATCTCGAGGCGTGCATTACGCGCATCCGCCTGGACGCAGCCAACACCGACCTCATCGACGAGGCGAAGCTGCGCGAAGCCGGAGCCTTCGACGTCGTCATCGTTGGCGACGCCGTGCAGGTCGTCATGGGCCCAGACTCCGAGGACCTCGTCGAACAAATGAACGCGAGCCGGTGAGCTTTCTCGTTCGCGCGCCTTTCAGCGCGCACGTCCTGCCACTGGCCGAGGTACCGGATCCCGTCTTCGCCAGTGGCGTCGTCGGGGATGGCCGCGCGCTCCTGCCGGACGATGACGTCACGTGCGTGACCGTTCACTCCCCCATCAACGGGGTGATCACCAAGCTCAAATCGCACGCGGCGATTATCACCTCGACGCGCGGACCCTCGATCCTCATTCATCTGGGCATCGACACCGTCGGCCTGCGCGGCCGAGGCTTTGCTCCCCTCGTCGAGGAGGGCGACATCGTCGACGAGGGCACTCCCCTCATCCACTGGGACCTCGGCCCCGTCCGCGGGGCGGGGTTGTCCTCCTGCGCGCCGATCATCGTCGTCAGCCCTCCCGGCGAGCCAGTCTCTGCCGAGTTCGATGAAGCGCTACCCACAGTGGGGATTCTCGATCCGCTGTTTTCCCTACCCGATAGCGACTGATCCGCGCTCATACGAACGTACCCCGCGATCCTTTCGGATCGCGGGGTTCATTCATCTACGCATCGCCGCCGCTCAGTGGACGGTCCCGCGCAGCAGCGCGAACAGCGAAGTCAGGCGATCGTCCGTGGGTAGGTCCTCGATCGCGACTTCTTCACCGTCGGAGTCGCACAGCGGCACGCACCAGTTCGGGTACTGGTCAGCACCCGTGCCCGGCATATTCTGCGGGCGCACATCCCCGACCGCGTCCACAAGCGAAGCGACCACAAGCTTCGACGGGGTCTTCGCAACGTAGCGGTACAGCCCCTCGACGATCTCGCGCTCGCTGGGCTCCGCGCCGTCGATGCAGCCGTACTCGTGCAGTCGCACGCCCACCTGTTCGAGTTCAAGACGATCGCCTGCGCGCACCGTCTCGATGTCGTCCGTCAGCAGGCCAAGCTCAGAACGCAGCGTCGTCTGGATCCCGCGAATGTAGCCGAGCGTGGGCGGCAAGTCATGGATGTTGACGGCCGCCAGAGCGCGATCACGGTAGTGCTCGGGACGCAGCGGCCAGCCACCGCCCTCCTTCTCGAACCACACAACGGAAGTGCCCAGGACCCCGCGCTCGCGCAGGTAATCGCGCACCCACGGCTCGACGACGCCGAGGTCCTCGCCGATGACGACGGCACCCGCACGCTGGGCCTCCAGTAGGATGACGCCCATCATGGCCTCGTGATCGTAGTACACGTAGGTGCCTTCGGTGGCGGGGCGCCCGTCCGGAATCCACCAGAGGCGGAACATACCCAGGATGTGGTCGATGCGCACCGCACCGGCGTTAGCCAGCGCAGCGCGGACCATGTCACGCAGCGGCAGGTAGCCCGACTCCGCGAGGCTACGCGGCGACCACGGTGGCTGCGACCAGTTCTGCCCCTGCTGGGAGTAGACGTCCGGCGGGGCGCCGACGCTCATGCCGCAGGCGAAGAGCTCGGGACGGCTCCACTTTTCGGAACCGTAGGGATGCACGCCGACTGCCAGGTCGGCCATGATGCCAATCTCCATGCCGACCTCACGCGCCACATGCTGGGCATGCTCGAGCTGTTCGGCGACGACCCACTGGCACCACTCGTAGAAGTCGACGCGCTCGGCGAGCTCGAGGCGCTCAAGCTCGACGCGAGGCGCAGACGAACGAGCAAGATCCTCGGGCAGTTCGATCGTGCCCTCGCGCTCAACGAGGGCGCACCACAGCGCATAGTTGGACAGCTCCGAACCGCCACGCTCGATAAAGCGATCCAACTGGCTCTGGCGGTGGTAGGAACGCGGAACGGCGAAGATAGCCTCAAGGGCCTTGCACTTGGCCTCCCACGAGCGATCACGGTCGATCAGGTCCTCGCGGGTGGCGAACTGGCGGGTCTCGTCGCTCAGCTGCTCGATGGCCGCGCGCGACGCCTGGGGCAGGGAGGCGTACTCCTCGATGCTCTCGGGACGAATGTAGATCGGATTGAGCCAACGGCGCGACACCGGCAGGTAGGGAGAGTTCTCCAGCGGGGACACCGGCTGCGATGCGTGGACCGGGTTGATGAGCAGGAAATCTGCGCCCTTGTCTGCGCACACGGCAGCCAGGTCAGCCAAATCGGCGGCGTCACCAATGCCCCACGAGGAGGCCGAGCGCGTCGAGTAGAGCTGAGCGTTGACACCCCACACGCGACGCGAGGACTCCAAGAGCGGCAGGGACAGCGTATTCGGCACGATAATGAGGGTCGCGGACTCCACGTGTCCGCCCTCGACAGTTGCCACGAGGCGATGCCAGCCGAGCGGCAGCCAGTGCGGCACGTCGAAGGTCGCGCGACCGACGAGCTCGCCGTCGATCATGCGCGGCGCGACGTAGCGGTCCACCTGATCGCACGCGCCCTTACGACCGTCCTCCAGCACCCACTGGACGTTCACCCACGAACCATCCGGCACGTGCACCGGGAACATGTAGCCGCCCCCCTGGCGGGCGACGATTGTCGGAGGAAGGGTACGACGCCATTCGCGCTCTTCGGTCAGGCGCATCGCCTCGTGCACATCCCCCACGGTGGACGATTCGTCGAGGGGCAGACCGAGGGCACCAAGAACCTTTAGGAGAGTGGACGCACTCACGCCCACCCAATTCCCGTACCAATCCCAGAATCCGGTGGCTATGCCATTAGCGTCAGCGATACGGCGCAGCTCATCAATGTTGTCAGATGCGGGTGCGTGAATATCCACGAAAAAGCCTTCTTCGTTGCGGGCTGATGATACCTTTATATTAAGCGTGGACGCGCTGCGACAAAGACTCCGCAGACGTGTCATGGGCCACGCTGCGAAGGTTTGCGATCATCGCCGCAGCCACATCGTCGGACTGGGCGCCGCACACTATCTGTACAACGTCGCCGGAGCGCACGACGGCCAATACGCCGTCCACGCGCAGCGCCGCCTCATCGACGTCCCGCTGAGATTTCACCTGAATACGGATACGCATCGTGCAGGGTTCTACCTCGAGGATATTGAGGTGTCCACCCAGCGCGTCGATGAGCGTTTGTTCAATCGCCATCGGAGCCCCTTTCGCGCCGTCGGAAGTTTGCGATTCTTGTCACATAGTAGATGTGACCTGCGCAAAAGGCAAGTGGGATCCATAACATGATCGATTCTCGAGCAAACAACCACTGACAGGAGCGCATCTCTCAATGCACAGCTACAATCCAAGGCTCTGTCAAACTTATCCCCCGCCCTAACACCGCGACACGACACCGCGCAGCGCGTCCACCGCTAGACAGCATGGGGGGAGGACCATCAGATCCTCCCCCCATGCTGTCCGAATCAGTCGCGCGTCAGCTTGCGGTGCGTCACGCGGTGCGGGTTCGCAGCGGCCTCGCCCAGGCGGGCCACCTTATTCTTTTCGTACGCCTCGAAGTTGCCTTCGAACCAGTACCAGTTGTCGGGTGCCTCCTCAGTCCCCTCCCACGCGAGGATGTGGGTGGCGACGCGGTCGAGGAACCAACGGTCGTGGGTGATGACGACGGCGCAGCCGGGGAATGCCAGGAGGGCATTTTCCAGCGAGCCGAGAGTCTCGACGTCAAGGTCGTTGGTCGGCTCATCCAGCAGGAGCAGGTTGCCACCCTGCTTGAGGGTGAGAGCCAGGTTCAGACGGTTGCGCTCACCGCCGGACAAAACGCCGGCCGGCTTCTGCTGGTCCGGACCCTTGAAGCCAAAGGCAGAGACATAGGCACGCGAGGGCATTTCGACATTGCCGACCTGGATGAAGTCCAGGCCGTCCGAGACGACCTCCCACAGCGTCTTGTCCGGGTCAATACCGGCGCGCGTCTGGTCGACATAGCTGATCTTGACGGTCTCGCCGATCGTCAGCTCACCACCGTCGAGAGGCTCGAGGCCGACGATCGTCTTAAACAGGGTGGTCTTACCGACGCCGTTGGGGCCAATGACGCCAACGATGCCGTTGCGCGGCAGCGAGAAGGACAAACCGTTGATGAGCGAGCGATCACCGAAGCCCTTCTGCAGATCCTTCGCCTCGATGACGACGCTGCCCAGGCGCGGACCCGGCGGAATCTGGATTTCTTCGAAGTCGAGCTTACGAGTGCGTTCAGCCTCGGCAGCCATCTCCTCGTAGCGAGCCAGACGGGCCTTCGACTTGGCCTGACGACCCTTCGCGTTAGAGCGAACCCACTCGAGTTCTTCCTTCAGGCGCTTGGCCAGCTTGGCATCCTTCTGTCCCTGAACCTCGAGGCGCTTTTCCTTCGTCTCCAGGTAGGTGGAGTAGTTGCCCTCGTAGGGGTAGAGGTGGCCGCGGTCGATCTCGGCGATCCAGCCGGCAACATGGTCGAGGAAGTAACGGTCGTGGGTGACGGCGATGACCGCGCCCGGGTAGGAGGCAAGGTGCTTCTCGAGCCAGAGCACGCTCTCGGCATCGAGGTGGTTCGTGGGCTCGTCGAGCAGCAGCAGGTCGGGTGCCTCGATGAGGAGCTTGCACAGTGCCACACGGCGGCGCTCACCGCCGGAGAGCACGGACACGGGCTGGTCCGGCGGCGGGCAGCGCAGCGCGTCCATCGCCTGGTCGAGCTGAGAATCGATGTCCCACGCGTTGGCGGCGTCGATCTCGGTCTGCAGCTTGCCCATTTCCTCCATGAGAGCATCGAAGTCCGCGTCGGGATTCGCCATTTCTTCGGAGATCTCGTTGAAGCGGGCGAGTTTGCCGAAGATATCAGCGGCACCCAGGCGGACGTTCTCGATGACGGTCTTGGTCTCATCAAGGACCGGCTCCTGCATGAGGATTCCGACCGTGTAGCCGGGGGTCAGACGAGCTTCGCCGTTGCTGGGCTCATCCAGGCCGGCCATGATCTTCAGGATCGAGGACTTACCGGCACCGTTCGGGCCGACCATACCGATCTTGGCACCCGGGAAGAAGCTCATGGTGACATCGTCGAGGATGACCTTGTCACCGATGGCCTTGCGGGCCTTGATCATCTGATAAATAAACTCCGCCACGTTACTCCGTTCGGGTGGTTTGGGGCGCGCCCTCGCGCGCGTGTTCCCTCCTATGGTACCGACCCTGCACGGACCGGTGAGCCACCCAGCGGGACACGATGGGCGGTGATCCTCATCTCAGCGCCTATTCTCAGGATTTCGCCGCTCCCGCTCCTCGCAAGGGTTCCGAGCTGGTTACGGATCCGTAGTGATTTTTCGAAAACTGTTCCAAATTTTTAAGAAACGCATGCGTAGGTTTGATTTTTAAGACAAACTTTGAAGTACCGGGGGAGGATTATCTCCCCTGTCAAACACGAGGAAGATCCGACAGGAGGCGGCATGCAGCGCGCAACACGCGTTCCCATTTCGGGCGTTCACTCCCCCGTTTACCACGTCAACGACACGTCCTCCACCCTCGATCTCGCAGCAGCCCTCCTCGCAGACACGACGACCGCCACTCCCCACCTGACAACGATCATCGCCGATCGCCAAAGCGCGGGCCGCGGTCGCCTCGGGCGCACGTGGACAACCCCGGATGGTCAGGCTCTCCTCGCCTCCACCATCGTCTCCCTGCCCACCTCATTCCCCACCGAGATGCTCGGCTGGCTTGTATACGCGTGCGCGCTCTCCGTACGCGACGCGCTCTCCCTGCGCCTGTCGTCCCTCGGCCACACCGTTTCTCTCAAGTGGCCCAACGACGTGCTCGTCGACGGCACGCGCAAGATCTGCGGCATCCTCGCCGGGCTCGCCCCGGCCTCGTCCCCGTTTACCACGAGCGCGATCCTCGGCTACGGCATCAACATCGCCCAGGACTGCGACCACCTGGCTACCCCGCAGGCCACCTCCCTGTACGTCGAGGGCGACACCGAGGCCGGAGCCGATCCCACCTCCGTCTCCCACACCCTGCTCGCCCAGATCCTCACCGGACTCGACTCTCGCATCCGAGGCCTCGTCACCCACGGAAATGCGCGCGACTGCGGGCTGGCTGACGAGGCTGCGAACGCACTGCCGCTCCTGGGAACGCGGATTGCGCTGGCCAAGCCGACGGATCCGAATGGGCATCCTGCGATGGAAGGCGTTGCCCTGGGGCTCAGCCCGACCGGCTCCCTCCTCGTGGCTACGGACGACGGGCGCACTCACGACATTAGCGCCGGGGATGTCCTGGCTACCGGAATTCCTCTGACAACCGTTCACGACACCAAGGAGAAGCGTGCGAACAATTAATCGAATCCTCGTCGCCAACCGCGGCGAAATCGCTCTGCGCGTGTGCCGCACGGCCACCGACATGGGCATTGCGACGATCGCGGTTTACGCCGACCAGGATATGGCGGCCCCTCATACGCGCGAGGCCGACGAGGCCCTGTCCCTGGGCGGCGACGACGCGGCGTCGACGTATCTGAACGGTGAAAAGATCCTCGCGATCGCTCTGGAGACGGGCGCGGATGCGATTCATCCCGGCTATGGGTTCCTGTCGGAGAATTCTGAGTTCGCACGCGCTGTCGAGGATGCCGGTATCGCGTGGCTCGGTCCCGCGTCTTCCGTCATCGACGCGCTGGGCGACAAGATCAAGGCCCGCCGCGTGGCCGAGGCGTGCGGCGTGGCTCCGGTCCCGGGCGTCTCCGAGCCCGTGACCTCGCGCGAAGAGGTCGAGGCGTTCATCGCCTCGGCCGGTTACCCCGTGGTGCTCAAGCGCGCCGACGGCGGCGGCGGCCGAGGCATCAGCATCATCCGCTCGCAGGCTGACCTCGACCTGTTCTTCGCGCGTCACACGGACGCCGCCGACCTGGGCGCTCACTTCATCGAGCGTTTCGTCGAGGTTGCTCGTCACGTCGAGACGCAGTCGGCGCGCGACGCCCACGGCAACTTCCACGTCATCTCGACCCGCGACTGCTCGGTGCAGCGTCGCAACCAGAAGCTGGTCGAAGAGGCTCCCGCGCCGTTCCTGCCCGAGGGCGCGCACGAGACGCTCGTGAACGCGTCGCGCGCGCTGTTCGAGCACGTCGACTACGTGGGCGTGGGCACGGTGGAGTTCCTGCTCGAGCCCGACGGCAACATCTGGTTCCTCGAGGTCAACCCGCGCCTGCAGGTTGAGCACCCCGTGTCCGAGGAGGTCACGGGCATTGACCTGGTGCGCGAGCAGATTCGGATCGCGCAGGGCCTGCCGCTCACCACTCCCCCGGAGCCTCGCGGCCACTCCTTCGAGTTCCGCGTGACCTCCGAGGACCCGTCGAAGGACCTGACCCCCACGGCTGGCCGCCTCGATGAGGTGCACTGGCCCCTGGGCCCCGGCATCCGTCTGGAGCTGGGTATTGATCAGGGAGACTCCGTGCAGACCGCCTTCGATTCCATGATCGCCAAGATCATCGTGACGGGCGCGGATCGCGAGCAGGCACTGGCCCGTTCGCGCCGTGCGCTGGCCGAGTTCTCGGTGCAGGGCGTGGCCACCCCGGTGCCCGTCTACCAGGACATCATCAACGATCCCGACTTCTGCGGTGTGGGCGGCTTCAACGTCTCCACGCGTTGGTTCGAGACGACGTTCATGCCCCAGCACGACTACTCGGATCTGGCTGTGCCCGCCGAGGCCTCGTCGACGGCTGATCTGCCGCGTCAGACCTACATCATCGAGCTGGATGGCCGCCGCGTGTCACTCACACTGCCGGCCGGCATGTTCAACGCGCCGTCCGCCGCGGCCCCTCGTCCGCCGCAGCCTCTGCGCTCCGCCCCGCGTCGCGCGGGCGCCTCCGCCGTCCAGGCCGGCCCCCACCAGGGCGCCCCCGGCGACATCGTCGCCCCCATGCAGGCCATCGTCGTTGCCCTCGCCGTGTCCGAGGGAGACCAGGTTGAGGAAGGCCAGCTCGTGGCCGTCCTCGAGGCCATGAAGATGGAAAAGCCTCTGCTGGCCCCGCGCGCGGGTACCGTCACCTCCCTGTCGATCAAACAGGGCGACACCGTGACCGCCGGGACTCGCATCGCCCACATCGCCACTGAAGAGGAGGCACAATGAGCACCCCCAGCCCGCTCACGCGTGACGGTTTCATCCAGGCCCAGGAAGCGATCGCGCAGGCCGCAGAGGAGAAGGCCGCCCAGCGCCAGCACGCGAAGAAGAAGCTGACGGCGCGCGAGCGCCTGTCCTTCTTCTTTGATGACGGCGTGTGGCACGAGGTCGGTCAGTTTATTGGCGGTTCGGTGCGCGCCGGGCGCATCGGCTCGGCTGTTGCCGCCGGTTACGGCCGCGTGCAGGGGCGTATGGTCGCCGCCTACGCGCAGGATTTCTCGGTGCTGGGTGGCACCCTGGGCAAGGTCGAGGGTGACAAGATCGTCGACCTGATTGACCGCGGCATCCGCATGCGCATTCCGATCGTCGGCATTCAGGATTCGGGCGGCGCCCGCATCCAGGAGGGTGTCGTCGCACTGGCCCAGTACGGCCGCATCTTCAAGAAGACCTGCGAGGCCTCGGGCCTGGTTCCCCAGATCTCGATCATCCTGGGTCCCTGTGCTGGTGGCGCCGTGTATCAGCCGGCTCTCACTGACTTCATTGTCATGACGCGCGAGAACTCGCACATGTTCGTGACGGGTCCGGACGTCGTCGCTGCGACGACCGGTGAGAAGGTCACGCTCGATGAGCTTGGTGGCGCGGCGATCCACAACTTCCAGTCCGGCGTCGCCCACCACATGGCCGACACGGAGGAAGAGGCGATCGACTACGTGCGATCCCTGCTCGACTACCTGCCCTCCTCGTGCGAGGTCGCTCCCCCCAAGTACGAGTACATTCCCAATCCCGAGGACGAGGCTGCGGCCCGCGCGGTCGCCGACCTGGTGCCGACCTCGGTGCGTCAGCCCTACGACGTTCGCGACGTGGTGCGCTCGCTCGTGGACCACGGCGAGTACGTGGAGATTCAGGACCTGTTCGCTCCCAACGTGACGATCGGTTTTGCGTGCGTCGATGGCCAGTCGGTGGGCATCGTGGCGAACCAGCCGATGAACGACGCGGGCACGCTCGACGTGGACGCCTCGGAGAAGGCGGCGCGTTTCGTGCGTTTCTGCGACGCGTTTGGCCTCCCGATCGTCACCTTCGTGGACGTTCCCGGCTACCGTCCGGGCACCGAGCAGGAGCAGGCGGGCATCATCCGCCGCGGCGCGAAGGTGATCGTTGCCTACGCGAACGCAACCGTGCCAATGGTGACCGTCATCCTGCGTAAGGCCTACGGCGGTGCCTACATCGTGATGGGGTCGAAGTCGATCGGCGCGGACCTGGCGTTCGCATGGCCCGACGCACAGATCGCCGTCATGGGCGCTGAGGGAGCGGCGTCGATCATGTACCGCCGTGAGCTTGCCGCCGCCCGCGAGAGAGGGACCTTCGAGGAGACGAAGGCCGAGCTTGTGGCCCGCTACGAGGAGGAGACCGTCAACCCCGAGGTCTCCGTGTCCTCGGGTCAGCTCGACGGCATCATCGCTCCCGCCGATACCCGCCAGACCATCATCGATTCCCTGCACCTGCTGGCCACGAAGGACCAGCGTGCACCCCACGTCAAGCGTCACGATAACGGCCCTCTGTGACCGGCGTCGTTTGAGAAGAATTGTCCCCGAAGGAAAGTAAGAACATGTCGTTTGTGTCCTCTCTGAATGAGACCCCCTACGCGCTGACCTTTGCCGGTCAGGCCACCCCGTGGCGCGCCGCCCTCGACGAGATCGCCCGCGATCCCGAGATCGCTGAGATTGTCGCCGGCGTCATCAAGGCTTCGGATCAGGTGCTCTCCCCCGTGCGCCGCTCACTGGCCACCCAGTCGGTCGCTTCCCTGCCCTTCGAGCTGCCCGCAGCCCCCGAGTCTGCGGCCGTCACCCGCGACGTGGCCGGCCCGGACGAGGCCGCCCTGTCGGTTCCCGGTATCGTCGCTGCCCAGCTCGGTGCGCTCATCGACCTGACGCGCGCCGGCCTGAACATCGTCGCCAACCAGCCCACCGCGTTTGAGGGCCACTCCCAGGGTGTGCTCGGCGTGGAGATCGCCCGTGCGTGGATCGCCGGGGACGAGGCCCGCGCCGCTTCCGTGTTCGCGCTCGCTCGCCTGATCGGCGCGGCCGCCGCTCGTATCACGCGCCGCGCTCGCGCCCCGCACGCCGCGGATGCGACCTACATGCTGTCCGTGCGCGGCGTGTCCGACGCCCTCCTGGCTCAGATCATTGACTCCCTGCCGTCGACCTCGCACCCCCTGTCCATCGCGCTGCGCAACGACACCGACACGCACGTCGTCTCGGGTGCACCGAACGACCTGGCGTCCCTGGTCGCCGCCATCGAGCGCGCCGCTGCCAAGGACAAGGCCGCGCACGACGCCCACGAACGCGGCGGTCGCCCGCTGAGCCCCGTGTGCGAGTACCTGCCGGTCTACGTGCCCTTCCACTCCCCCATGCTGGCCGACGCCCTCGCCCTCGTGGACGAGTGGGCCGCCCAGTGCGGTATCGACGCAGAGCTGGCCCACTCCCTGGCCGCAGCCGTGCTCACGACGCCCGTGGACTGGCCCGCCCAGATCCGCGCGGCCGCCGAGTCCGGTGCCACCTGGATCGTCGACATGGGCCCGGGCGCCACGACCGTGCGCATGACCCGCGCCCTCGTCGAGGGCACCGGCGTCGGCGTCGTCGCCGCTGGCACCGCCGCGGACCGCGACAAGGCCGCCACCCCCGGATGGGCCCCCGAGCCCGGCACCGACTGGTCGCACCTGCGCCCCGGCCTCGTGACCTTGCCCGACGGCAAGACCGTCGTCGACACCGCCTTCTCGCGCCTCACCGGCCGCTCCCCCGTCCTCCTGGCCGGCATGACGCCCACGACCGTCGATCCCGAGATCGTCGCTGCTGCCGCAAATGCAGGCTTCTGGGCCGAAATGGCCGGCGGTGGTCAGGTCACCGAAGAGGTCTACAACGAGAACCTGGCGGGCCTGCGCGCCCAGCTGCGCCCCGGCCACACCGCCGAGTTCAACTCCATGTTCCTGGACCGCTACCTGTGGAACCTTCAGTTCGGCCAGGCCCGCATCGTGTCGCGTTCGCGCGCGTCCGGCGCCCCCATCGACGGCGTCGTCGTCTCCGCGGGTATCCCCGAGCAGGACGAGGCCCTGGCTCTCATCGAGCAGCTGCGCGCCGACGGCTTCCCCTACGTGGCCTTCAAGCCCGGCACGGTCGACCAGATCCGCAAGGTCATCGCGATCGCCCGCGAGGCCGACCCGATCAAGGTCATCGTCCAGGTCGAGGACGGCCACTCCGGCGGCCACCACTCCTGGGAAGACCTGTCAGACCTGCTGCTGGCCACCTACGCCCAGCTGCGCGCCCAGTCCAACATTGTCCTGACCGTGGGCGGCGGCATCGGCACCCCCGAGCGCGCCGCTGACTACCTCACCGGCGAATGGTCGGCCCGCTACGGCCGCCCGCCCATGCCCGTCGACGGCGTCCTCGTGGGCACCGCCGCGATGACCACGAAGGAAGCACACACCACGAAGGCCGTCAAGGAGCTCCTCGTCGCCACGCCGGGCGTTCCCGACAACGACGACCTGGGCGGCTGGGTCGGCGAAGGCGTGACCCGTGGCGGCATGACGTCGGGCCTGTCCCACCTGCGCGCTGACATGCACGAGGTCTCCAACGCGGCGGCCGCAGCCGCGCGTATCATCGCCGAGATCGGCTCCGACGGCGCCCAGGTGCGCGCCCGCAAGGACGAGATCGTCGAGATCCTCTCCCACACGGCTAAGCCCTACTTCGGCGATCTGGAAGAGATGACCTACGAGGCCTGGGTACGCCGCTTCGCAGACCTGTCCTACCCGTGGGTCGATCCCACGTGGCAGATCCGCTACCACGACCTCCTCCAGCGCGTCGAGGCGCGTCTGGCCCCCGTTGATCACGGCGAGGTCGAAACCCTGTTCCCGACCGTCAAGGACGTCGCCGACGCGCACGCCGCCGCCGACCGCCTGCTGGCCGCCTACCCGAACGCCGCGACCACGCACGTCACCCCCATCGACGCCGCCTGGTTCCCGGCCCTGTGCCGCTCCTACCCCAAGCCGATGCCCTTCGTCCCGATCCTGGACGACGACCTCATCCGCTGGTGGGGCCAGGACTGCCTGTGGCAGGCTCAGGACGAGCGCTACACCGCCGACCAGGTTCGTATCATCCCCGGCCCCGTCTCCGTGGCCGGCATCGACCGAGTCGACGAACCCGTTGCTTCCCTCCTGGGCCGCTTCGAGGCAGCCGCAGCCGAGCGCCTCGCCGCCTCGGGTGCCGTCGCGGTGCCCGTCGCCTCGCGCCTGGGCAACGGCAAGCCCGCCGCCACCCGCGAGGAATGGCTGCGCAAGGTCCCCTTCATCTCGTGGACCGGCCACCTGATGACCAACCCCGCCTCCATCCTCGACGAGGAGCGCGTGTCTCTGAACCCGACCGACACCGGCGTGGACATGGTCATCCACCTGGACACCGCCTGGGATAACGACCCGCGCGGCACCGAGAAGCACGCGGTGCGCGAGCTGGTCTTCCCGCTGGTTCTGTCCGGCGAAGACGGCGCGGTCCCCGTCATCGACGAGGCCAAGCTGCCCCAGCACATGTACGCGATGCTCGCGGCCACCGCCGGCGTGACCTCCGTGTCCGTCGCCGGCGACACCGTGGACGCGCTGCCGGTCATGGTGCCTTCCGAGAAGTCCGTCTTCGGCGAGGCCCACTACTCCTTCACGCTGGCCCCCACCCTGGGCTTCGATCACGCCGAGGCCACGGGCGCCGCCCTGCCCGCCAGCTACGAGCTGGCCGCCTGGGCTCCCGACGCCCTGCTCGGCCCCGCCTGGCCCGCGATCTACGCGGCCCTGGGTTCGGCCATCCACAACGACTACCCGGTCATTGAGGGCCTGCTCAACGCCGTCCACCTCGATCACTCGATCACGCTGAAGTACACGCCCGAGCAGATGCTCGAGCGCGGCATCACCACGATCGATGTGACCAGCCACGTGGCAGCGGTCGACGAGTCCTCCTCCGGCCGTATCGTCACGGTGGCTCTTGAGCTCACCTCGAACGGCGAGTACGTGGGCTCCACGCAGGAGCGCTTCGCGATCCGCGGCCGCGCCACCGGAAACCGCGCGCCCTCCGAGGCCGCGCCCTTCGGCGGCGCAAACATCGAGGTCGTCGACACGCCCCGCTCGGTCCTGCGCCGCGTGAGCGTCAAGGCCCCCGAGGACATGACGCCGTTTGCGATCGTCTCGGGCGACTACAACCCGATCCACACCTCCTACGCGGCCGCCAAGGTCGCAGGCATGGATGCGCCTCTCGTGCACGGCATGTGGCTGTCGGCCACCGCTCAGCACGCGGCCGAGGCCGTGGTGGACTCTCAGGGCGGCGCTCAGATCGCCGGCTGGACGTACTACATGTACGGCACCGTCGACCTGAACGACGAGGTTGAGATCACCGTCGAGCGCGTGGGCCGCGTCGTCGGTGGCGGCCTGTCCCTCGAGGTCACCTGCCGCATCAACAAGCAGGTCGTCTCTCGCGCGTCGGCCTACACCTTCGCCCCGAAGGTCGCCTACGTCTACCCCGGCCAGGGCATCCAGAGCGCCGGCATGGGCCTGGACGAGCGCACCAAGTCCAAGGCTGTGGACGAGGTCTGGCGCCGCGCCGACGCGCACACCCGCTCCGCGATGGGCTTCTCCATCCTGGCGATCGTGCGCGACAACCCGACCGAGATCGTGGCCCGCGGCGTGACCTACCGTCACCCCGAGGGCGTCCTGAACCTCACCCAGTTCACGCAGGTCGCTCTCGCGACGCTCGCGATCGGCCAGACGGCCCGCATGCGCGAAGAGGGCGTCCTGGTTCCGGGTGCTGCCTTCGCCGGTCACTCGCTGGGCGAGTACGACGCGCTGGCGGCATACGCCGAGGTCTTCCCGCTCGAAATCGTCCTCGATCTGGTCTTCCAGCGCGGTTCCACGATGCACTCTCTCGTGCCCCGCGATGAGAACGGCCGGTCGAACTACCGCATGGGTGCCCTGCGCCCGAACCAGTTCGGCGTCGATGACGCTCACGTCGTGGAGTACGTCGCCTCGATCGCTGAGGCGTCGGGTGAGTTCCTCCAGATCGTCAACTTCAACCTGGCCGGCCAGCAGTACGCGGTCGCCGGTACGGTCGCGGGCCTGAAGGCCCTCGAGGAGGACGCCACCAAGCGCGCCGCCGAGCGCGGCGGTAAGCGTCCCTTCATGTACGTTCCCGGCATCGACGTGCCCTTCCACTCCACTGTCCTGCGCAGCGGCGTGGCGGACTTCCGCACGAAGCTCGACGAGCGTATTCCCGCCGAGATCGATCCCGCAAAGCTCGTGGGCCGCTACATCCCCAACCTGGTGGCGCGTCCCTTCGAGCTCACCCGCGAGTTCGCTCAGTCCATCCTCGACGTGGTTCCCTCCGACACGGTGCGTGAGCTGCTCGAGACGGAAGGCGCGTGGGATGCGGCCCTGGCCAACCCGGGTGTCCTGACCCGCACGCTGCTCATCGAGCTGCTGTGCTGGCAGTTCGCATCCCCGGTGCGTTGGATCGAGACGCAGCGCGTGCTGCTCTCGACGCAAGAGGCTGCCCCCGGCGTTGCCGGCCTGGGCGTCGATCAGGTCATCGAGGTGGGCCTCGGTGCCGCCCCGACCCTGGCCAACCTGGCCGCCCGTACCCTGCTCGCCCCCGAGTTCGCGCTCTCTCGCGTCGACGTATTCAACGTCCAGCGCGACGAGCCCCGCGTCTACGCGACCGACGTCGCCGTGACCGAGGAGGACGAGGACGAGGAGATCACCCCGGCTGCCCCCGCCGCCGAGGCCGGACCCGCGCCCGCCCCGGCAGCCCCTGCCGCCGAGGCCGCTCCGGCCCCCGCCCCCGCCGCGCCGACCGGCGGCCCCTCGGGTGCCGACGTCGCGGACCTGCCGTTCACGGCGTCCTCCGCGATTGTTGCCCTGCTGGCCCTGTCCGCAAAGATTCGCATTGACGAGGTCGGTGCCACCGACACGACCGAGTCGCTGACCAACGGCGTGTCCTCGCGCCGTAACCAGCTGCTCATGGACATGTCCTCCGAGCTGGGCCTGAACTCGATCGACGGTGCCGGCGAGGCCGACGTGGCCACCCTGTCCGCCACGGTCGACAAGGCCGCCAAGGGCTACAAGCCCTTCGGTCCGGTCCTGTCCGAGGCCGTCAAGGAGCGCACGCGCAAGCTGTTCGGTGCCGCTGGCGTCAAGGCCGGTCACATCGCCGACCGCGTAACCGGCACGTGGCAACTTGGACCCGGCTGGGCCCAGCACGTTACCGCCGAGATCGTCCTGGGCACCCGTGAGGGCGCCTCGACCCGTGACGGCGACCTGGCGACCCTGCCCCTGGATGCCCCGACGAACGCCGCCGGTGTCGATGCCCTCATCGACGCCGCCGTGGCCGCCGTCGCGGCCCGTGAAGGTATTGCCGTGTCCCTGCCGAGCGCCGGTGGTGCGTCCGGTGGCGGCGTTGTTGACTCCGCCGCGCTGGATGCCTACGCCGCGTCCGTGACGGGTAAGGACGGCGTCCTGGCCAAGACCGCTCGCACGATCCTGTCCGAGCTGGGTCTGAACGCCCCCGCCCCCACCGGCGAGGACTCCTCCGACGACGCGCGCGTCATCGACGCCGTCGCCGCCGAGCTGGGTTCGGGCTGGGTTGACCTGGTCGAGCCTCGCTTCGACGCCGCCCGCGCCGTCCTCCTCGACGACCGCTGGGCCTCCGCCCGTGAGGACGTCGCCCGCTACGTCGCCGAAGGCACCCTCGCCGAGGGCGCGTCCTTCGTGGGCACCGGCCGCGCAGTGGCCGAGCAGGCCTCGTACTGGGCGAACCGCCTGCGCGCTGAGGGCGATCACGATCGCGCCGCTCGCCTCGAGCAGATCGCGGCCGACGCGCTGTCCTCCGCCGAGGACCTGCCCTACGCGAACGACGTCGCCGTGGTCACCGGCATGACCCCCGCCTCCATCGGTGGCGCGGTCGTGGGCGGCCTGCTCGCCGGTGGCGCGACGGTCATCGCGACCTCCTCGTCGATCTCCGCCTCGCGCCTGGCTTTCGCCAAGGAGCTCTACCGCACGCACGCCGCGGGCGGTGCGAAGCTGTGGCTGGTTCCCGCGAACCTGGCCTCCTACCGCGACGTGGACGCGCTCGTGGAGTGGATCGGCACCGAGCAGACCAAGTCCGTGGGCGCCGACGTGAAGGTGACCAAGGAAGCCCTGGTCCCGACGCTCTTCTACCCCTTCGCCGCTCCGCGCGTTTCCGGCACGCTGGCCGACGCTGGTCCGGCCTCTGAGAACCAGATGCGCCTGCTGCTGTGGAGCGTTGAGCGTTCCATCGCCGGCCTGTGCGCGATCGGTTCCGACACGCACGCCGATCACCGCCTGCACGTCGTGCTGCCCGGTTCCCCGAACCGCGGCATCTTCGGCGGCGACGGCGCGTACGCCGAGGCGAAGGCATCCTTCGACGCCATCGCGACCCGTTGGGCGGCCGAGCCGATCTGGGGTTCGCGCGTCTCGATCGCTCACCCGCGTATCGGTTGGGTGCGCGGCACCGGCCTCATGGGCGGCAACGACCCGATGGTCGCCGCCGTCGAGTCCGCAGGTGTTCGCACTTGGTCGACCGAGGAAATGGCCGAGCAGCTGCTGAACCTGTCGAGCACCGAGGTTCGCGCGCAGGCTGCCACTGCTCCGGTGGACGCCGATCTGACCGGCGGCCTGGACTCCTCCATCGACCTGCGTGCACTGCGTGCTCAGGCCGAAGCCACCGCTCCCGAGGTCCCCGTCGCCGAGCCGGTCGCGACCGTCTCCGCGCTGCCCTCGCCCTCGCAGGTCACCGTGCCGCACGTCGAGCCCTCGCAGTGGGGTAACACCACCGCGTCGCTGGCCGACACGGTCGTCATCGTCGGTCACGGCGAGGTCGGCCCGTGGGGCAGCGCCCGTACCCGCGTTCAGGCCGAGCTCGGTATCCACACCGATGGCAGCGTCGAGCTAACCCCTGCGGGCGTGCTCGAGCTGGCGTGGATGACCGGCCTGCTGACCTGGTCGGACACCCCCGTGGGCGGCTGGTACGACAAGGACGACCAGCTGGTCCCCGAGTCGGAGATCTTTGAGCGCTACCGCGACGAGGTCGTGGCCCGCTCCGGCGTGCGCTTCTTCCACGATGATGGCCCGCTGCACGACGGCTACACGCCCGAATCCGCGATGGTCTTCCTGGACCGCGACATCACGTTCACGGTCGAGGACGAGGCCGAGGCCCGCTCCTACGCCGAGGCTGACCCGCAGTTCACCGTCATTGAACAGACCGCGTTCGGCGAGTGGCAGGTGACCCGCAAGTCCGGTGCTCAGGTGCGAGTGCCGCGTCGCGCGACGCTGAACCGCCGCATCGGCGGCCTGTTCCCGACGGACTTCGATCCGGCTCGCTGGGGTATCCCGGCCTCGATGCTGGATTCGATCGACCCGATCGCCGTGTGGAACCTGGTCTCCGCCGTGGACGCGTTCGTGTCCGCCGGCTTCAGCCCCGCCGAGCTGCTGCGCGTCGTCCACCCGGCGACCGTGGCCTCCACGCAGGGCACCGGCTTCGGTGGCATGCGCTCGATGCACAAGCTGTTCGTCGACCGTTTCCTGGGAGAGGATTACCCGCAGGACATCCTGCAGGAGACCCTGCCCAACGTCGTGGCCGCACACACCATGCAGTCCTACGTGGGCGGCTACGGTTCGATGATCAACCCGGTCGGCGCTTGCGCGACCGCCGCGGTCTCCATCGAGGAGGGCCTCGACAAGATCAAGGCCGGCAAGGCTGACTTCGTCGTGGCCGGCGCGATCGACGACATCCAGGTGGAGTCGATCGTGGGCTTCGGTGCGATGAACGCGACGGCGAACTCGAACGAGCTGCTCGCTCGCGGTATCTCCTCGCGCTTCGTCTCGCGCGCCAACGACCGCCGCCGCGGCGGCTTCGTCGAGGCGCAGGGCGGCGGCACCGTGCTGCTGACCCGCGCGTCTGTGGCGCTCGACATGAACCTGCCGGTCCTGGCTGTCGTGGCGCACGCGCAGACCTTCAGCGACGGCGCGCACACCTCGATTCCGGCTCCCGGCCTGGGTGCTCTCGCGGTGGCGCGCGGCGGACGCGACTCGGTCATCGCCCGCAACCTCGGCGAGCTGGGCGTGGGCATCGACGACGTGGCCTTCGTGTCCAAGCACGACACGTCGACGAACGCCAACGACCCCAACGAGTCGGATCTGCACACCCGCGTCGGTATGGCGCTGGGCCGTACCCCCGGCAACCCGCTGCTGGTCATTTCGCAGAAGACCCTGACGGGTCACGCGAAGGGTGGTGCCTGCGTGTTCCAGGTGGGCGGCATCATCGACGTGTTCCGCACGGGTCTGATCCCCGCCAACGTCGCGCTGGACTGCGTCGACGACGCGATGGAGAAGTACAGCCCGCTCGTGTGGCTGCGTTCCCCGCTGAACCTGAACTCGCGTGGTCCGGTGCGTGCGGCGTTCGCGACCTCGCTCGGCTTCGGCCACGTCTCCGGCTTCCTGGCGCTGGTCAACCCGGCCGCCTTCGAAGCCATCGTGGAGCGCGAGGCCGGACGCGAGCGCCTCGAGGCGTGGCGCGCCGCGTCGGATCGTCGCCTGCGCAACGGCCAGCGTCACATCGAGATGGGCATGCTGGGCCACGCCCCGCTGTTCACCTCGGTGGAGGGCCGTCGCCTGCCCGACGACCCGGCTGCCGGAGTTGCCGGTGACGCGCACGAGGTCGAGGCCGCGATCCTGCTGGATCCGAACGCACGCCTCGGTGAGGACGGCTTCTACCACCTGCCGGAAGGCAAGTGAGCGATGCGCGGACTCGGCGTTGACCTGGTCTCCCTCCCTGAGTTTGCCGCTCAGGTGAGGGAACCGGGGTCGGCCTTCCTGAACGGCATTCTGACGCCCAGGGAGGCCCGCCGGGTCCGCGCGCGCGCCGCCGCCACCTCAGGTGAACAGCCCGGTTCCGCCCGCTATGACGAGGCCGTGGCCCGTCACGCGGGCGGCCTGTGGGCCGCGAAGGAAGCCTTCATCAAGGCCTGGTCGTGCGCCCTCTTCGGCTCCCCTCCCCGCATCGGAGCCGACGACGTGGACTGGCCCGAGATTGAGGTCATCCACGACGAGTGGAACCGCCCCGCTCTCACTCTGCACGGAGACATAGCGGCTGCCTGCGAGGAGTCACTGGGAGCACTTTCCACGTGGAGTGCGCTCGTCTCCATCAGCCACGACGGGGAGTACGCCATCGCGCAGGTCGCGATCGTGGACGCGTCCGACTAGGCGGCATCGGGCGGCTCGTCCGCGTCGCCATCAATAGGCTCGAACGCAACGTTTTTCGTCGCATCGACGAGTCCATGGTCCACCGCGCAATAGTCGAAGCACGAGCGTGTGCCCTGTCCCGGGTCCGAGGATGCATCCTCGGACCCAACGTGTTCTTCCGGCGCAATTTGGCGTGAGGGTTCGCCGCCCACGACGCCCGTCGGAGCGTGGAGCGTCGGCTCGCTCTGAGAGGGACCTGCCTCATCGAGCAGGTTGTCCGTTCCCACATGCGGCGTGACCACGTCGGCGTGCACATCGGAGGCCACTTCTCCCTGGTTGCCCCCGCCCTGGGGCGCTTCCGCTGATCCTGGCCCCTGCCTCGTCGAATAGGGATCCCCCTGCGTCCCACCCGCCGGTTCTTCGGTCAAGTGCGCGCCATTCTTCGTGAACTGGGAGGTTCCCCGCGCCAAGTCGTGGCCGACCGAGGAGGCGCGGTAGACGATCGACGACCTGATCTGCCCATTGCCGTCAATCCAACCGTTCGGGACGGGTCGGGCGACCACGACGACGGGGTCGCCCTTGCGGCAGCTGCGGAACACGTTGGAGGCCAGAGTGTCCCATGTTTCCACCGTGTACCAGTAGGCACCGTCCTCCACGTATGAGGCATTGCCCGTGCGCACGTCGCTGACAAAGCGCCACCTCGTGATCGCTAGCCGGAAGGTCGTCACGCAGACGTCGCCCTTGACGTGCTTCATCATCGGTTCTGATCCGATGCGGCCCTTGAGGGTCGTCGATATATCCTGCATCGTTGCATCCTTTGTCCGTTCTGGCCGGCGTTGGCCGGATGCATCCAGGAAAGCCCTACTCACCGCACCGCATCAAGCGCTCCGGCCCACCCTGTGGATGACACGCGCCCGCCTCGTACCCCTGTGGATAACGAGCGCCTCGTACATGCCCCTGTGGACAACGCGCTGCGCCCCCACAACCCCCACACAGCGAAGCGGCGACACCCCCGCAGGGATGCCGCCGCTAGGCGTCAGGACGACAGATCAGGCCTCGGCGGCCTCGCCCATGGCGGGAATGCCCAGGGCGAGAACCTCACGGGCCACCTCACGCGCGCGCTCGGTGGTCACCGGCTCGGCAGGAAACAGCACACGACGGTAGTACTCGAGCTCCTGGATGGACTCCAGAATGTCGGCCAACGCGCGGTGACCGCCGTGCTTATCGGGCGCCTCGGCGAAGGCGGCGCGGTACCAGCGCTTGGCCAGCTCCTTGATGGAAGACACGTCCACCAGGCGGTAGTGCAGATGGTCGATAACGGAGGGCATGTTCACCTCGAGGAACATCTTGTCGGTGCCCACCGAGTTACCCGCCAGGAGCGCCTTGCCCTGCTGGGGTACGAAGCGCTTGATGTAGGACAGAACCTGCTCGGTTGCCTCTTCCATGGACACGGCCGACGTCTGCAGATCATCGAGCAGCCCGGAGGAGGTGTGCATGTTACGCACGAAGTCATTCATGTTGTCGAGCGCTTCGGCGGGCGGCGTGATCAGCACGTCCATGCCGGGGTCGACGATTCGCAGGTCACCGTCGGTGATGACGACCGCCACCTCGATGAGGGCGTCTCGCTCGACGTCCAGGCCGGTCATTTCGCAGTCAATCCAGACCAGGGGGTCTTTCAGAGTTTTCACGCCTTCTATGTTAGTGCGCTCTGGGTCATACGGTTGGGTGGGACTTGGGGGCGGTGGCCACTACTACACTAGAAGGGTACTGGAAGGAGTTCCCATGTCCGCTAGTTCTCACGTGACCACGCCGAAGGACATCCGTCAGGCCGCCACCGCCCTGGAGGGGGTTGCCGTTCGCACGAACTTGGATCGTTCCGAGCGTCTGTCCACCGAGGCCGGTGTCGATATTCTGCTCAAGCGTGAGGACCAGCAAAAGTGCCGCTCTTTCAAGGTGCGCGGCGCCTACGCGCGCATGTCTCTCCTGTCCCCCGCCGAGCGCGAACGCGGCGTCGTGTGCGCGTCGGCTGGCAACCACGCTCAGGGCCTGGCCTACGCCTGCGCCCACCTGGGCATGCGCGGCACGATCTACCTGCCCTCGAATACGCCCCGCCAGAAGCGTCGCCGTATCGCGACGATCGGAGGCGAGTGGGTCGAGCAGGTCATCGTGGATGGCACGTTCGACCGTGCGAACGCGCTGGCCCAGGAGGCTGCGCGCGCCACGGGCCGCACCTACGTTCACCCCTACGACGATCCGTTTACGATCGCCGGCCAGGGAACGATTGGCGTCGAGCTCGAGGAGCAGATGCCCGAGGACACGGCGGCCGTCCTGGTCCCCGTGGGCGGCGGCGGCCTCATCGCGGGAATTGCGACGTGGCTGCGCGCGAACCGTCCGGAGGTCAGAATCATTGGCGTGGAACCCGCAGGCGCGGCATCGATGCACGCCGCTCTCGAGGCGGGGCAGCCGATGTCCCTGGCGAAGGTCGATCCTTTCGTGGACGGCACAGCGGTGGGCCGCGCGGGTTCGCTTCCCTTCCACATCGCCGAGCAGTTCGTCGACTCCGTGTTGGTCGTCCCCGAGGGCGCGGTGTGCACGGAGATGCTCGAGCTCTACCAGTCCGACGGCGTCATCGCCGAGCCTGCGGGCGCCCTCGCTTCCACGGCTGCGCACGTGTACCTGACTGATCCAGCGGATCGCAAGGCGCTGCTGGGCCGCTCCGACGGCGCGATCGTGTGCGTGGTGTCGGGTGGCAACAACGACCTGACGCGCTACGCCGAAGTCATGGAACGTTCGCTGCGCCACGAGGGCCTGCGTCACTACTTCCTCGTGACCTTCCCGCAGCAGCCCGGCATGCTGCGTGTCTTCCTGTCGGATGTGCTGGGGCCCGCAGACGATATCGTGCACTTCGAGTACACGAAGAAGAACAACCGCGAGCTCGGCCCGGCTCTGGTGGGAATCGATTTGTCGAACCCGGATGACATCGACGGGCTTCGACACCGCATGGAGGCCTCGCCCCTGCACGTGGAGGAGCTGCCGCTGGATTCGGAGATCACGCGACTCGTGATCTAAGGGAGTTGGTACACACGCCTGAGAGGGGCGCGGTTTCGGGAACGAGGCCGTGGCCCCTCTCCCCTTTTGTCCGTCCCGTGCGTGTGGCTGGGTCGGGAGCCGCCCGGGGTGGCCGCTGCGCTGATGCGCGCGGTGGCGCGGCCGGGACCGCCGGCGGGGTGCTGCCGCGAGGGGGCTCAGGCGGCGAGGGTGACGGGGCGGGTGACGCGAACGCGCACGGAGGGCGTGGAGTTGAAGCGGTAGCCTTCGCCGCGGACCGTGGAGATGAGGTCGGGCAGGATGGAGAGCTTCTTGCGCAGGCGGCGGATGTGGGCGTCGACGGTGCGGGAGTCGGAGCCGAGCTCAGAGTCGGCCCACACGGAGGCGAAGAGTTCGTCGCGGGTGACGGAGCGGTCGGCGTTGGCGGCGAGGTGGGCCAGGAGGTCGTGTTCCTTGGCGGACAGTCCGGCGTCGCGTCCGTCGAGGGTGACCTGGCCGCGGTCGATGTCGATGTCGATGCGGGAGGAGCTCAGTCGCAGGCCGGCCAGGACGTCGAGGAATTCCTCGTAGGAGGTGGGGGTGTCGTTGGCGGCGCGGACGGAGGCGACAGGGGTGTTGACGAGGGTCATGGGTGTATCCGATTCTTCGGGGCCGCACTCCCACTATCGGCGTGGGTATATCACTGCGGCGGTGATTGACAGGGGTATCTGGGGCGTCAATCACATACACATTCGCGACATCATGCCACCGCAGGGGCAGCACATGGGGTTCGCGAAGGTCGTCATGGCATTAAGTCTGTCGGACGGTTTGCGTCCGAGCAACACGGAGTCCGCACAATGAGACTGTGTGACAGCGTGTGCTCGCGGGCCGGGCGCGCTGGGTTCACCGCCGACCGCGCTGCCAACCACGATTAAACGTTGCAATAACGCCGATAACGTCAGGCGATTAAGAACTATGATCCAACTGCCCTATCGGTTGTTACATTCTCACGCCGTCACATTCGTGGGCGCAGGTGCCCGCTCTCTCCCCCATACACACGGGTGCCCGTAGATGCGTAAACGGTGAGGGGCGGGACCCATCGGGCCCGCCCCTCACCTATCGCCTAGAAGAACGCTCAGCTCTCCAGGCCGCGCTGGGCACGCACTTGCCGAGTAGCGGAGACAAGGTTGTCCAGCGACGCCTTCGTTTCCTCGTAACCGCGGGTCTTCAGGCCGCAGTCGGGGTTCACCCACAGGCGAGAAACCGGCACCGCGTCGGCGGCCAGGCCGATAAGCTCGGCGAGCTCTTCGGTGCTGGGGACGCGAGGAGCGTGGATGTCCCACACGCCGGGGCCGATGCCGTGGTCGAAGCCGGCCTCGGCGAGCTCGGGGACGACCTCCATCTTGGAGCGGGCCGCCTCGATCGAGGTCACGTCTGCGTCGAGGCCCTTGATGGCATCGATGATCTGGCCGAACTCGGAGTAGCACAGGTGCGTGTGGATCTGGGTGTCGGGACGCACGCAGGAGGTGGCCAGGCGGAAGGATCCCACGGACCAGTCGAGGTAGTCCGCATGGCGGTCGGCGTCGAGGGGCAGGAGCTCACGCAGGGCGGGCTCGTCGACCTGGATGGCGGCAATGCCGGCGGCCTCGAGGTCGGAGACCTCGTCGCGCAGGGCCAGGCCGATCTGGTCGGCGATGTCGCCGAGCGGCAGGTCGTTGCGAGGGAAGGACCACGCGATGATCGTGACGGGGCCGGTGAGCATGCCCTTGACGGGCTTGTCGGTCAGCGACTGGGCGTAGCTGGTCCAGCCCACGGTCATGGGCGCGGGACGCGAGACGTCACCCCACAGGACGGAGGGACGCGTGCAGCGCGAGCCGTAGGACTGCACCCAGCCGTTGCGCGTGGCCGCGAAGCCGTCGAGCAGCTCGGCGAAGTACTGGACCATGTCGTTACGCTCGGCCTCGCCGTGGACCAGGACGTCCAGGCCCAGGTCCTCCTGCAGCTTGATGACGGAGGCGATCTCCTCGCGCATGCGGGCCTCGTAGTCCGCGTCGGAGAGTTCACCGCGGGCGTTTGCGGCGCGAGCCTTGCGGATCTCGGTCGTCTGCGGGAACGAGCCGATGGTCGTCGTTGGCAGCGGGGGCAGGTGCAGGCGCTCGGCCTGGGCTGCCTCGCGCTCCAGGTAGGGCTCGCGGGCACGGTCGGCATCCGTCAGGGCAGCGGTGCGGGCGCGGACCTCGGGGCGCACGACGCCGGGGGCGGCGGCGCGCTGTTCGAGGACGCGGGTGGCCTCGGCAACCTCAGCGTCAATGGCTTCCCAGCCCTCATCCACGCCGCGCGCGAGGGTGACGACCTCGAGAACCTTCTGGTCGGCAAAGGCGAGCCAGGCGTGCAGGTTCTCGTTGAGGGTCGCGTCGTCCCAGGTCTCCAGCGCGGTGTCGTGAGGCACGTGCTGGAGGGAGTTGGAGGTGGCGACGGTGACGCGTGCGGCACCCAGGGACTGCGCGGCCTTCAAGGTCTCGCGCAGCTGAGCCAGGTCTGCGCGCCAGATGTAGCGGCCATCGACCGCGCCGACGACCAGGGTGACGCCGGACAGGTCCGCGCCCTCGGGTAGCGAGCCGCGCAGCGTGTCCACATGGAGCGCCTCGACGCCCGTCTTGGCCAGGGCCCCCACCGCGTGCGAGGCGTCGCCGTAGGGGGTGGTGAGCAGGATCTGGGGACGATTCTGGGAGGCTGCCAGGCGCTCGTAGACGCGGGCGGCCAGCTCGCCCAGCTCGACGCGAGTGCGCGAGAGGTTGTCGGAGGTCAGGGCCGGCTCGTCGAGCTGGACCCACGGGGCACCCGCGGCGTGCAGGGAGGCCAGCGCCTCCTCGTACGCGGCCACGGCCTCGTCGATGCGGGTGAGCGGATCGAAGTCGGGGGTGGACGGATCGGCCTTGGCCAGGGCCAGGTAGGTGACGGGGCCGACCAGGACGGGGCGGGTCACGTAGCCCCACTCGCGGGCGTCCGTGAAGCGGCGGGTGATCGTGTCGTCGGCGAAGCGCAGGGGCGTGTCGGGGCCGATCTCGGGAACGAGGTAGTGGTAGTTCGTGTCGAACCACTTCGTCATCTCTTCGGGGCCGACCTCGTCGTCGCCGCGGGCGAGCGCGAAGTACAGGTCGAGGCCCGCCCGACCGGCGAAGCGCGGCGGGATGGCACCCAGGAGGATCGTCGCATCCAGGACGTGGTCATACAGGGAGGGCGCGTCGGCCAGGGAGGCGTCGGAGGGGTTCAGGCCGAGCTCGACGAGGCGCGCGAGGTTCTCCTTGCGCAGATCGTTGGCGGCCTGGATCAGCTCGGCCTCGGTGATGCGGCCGGCCCAGCGGGCCTCGAGGGCGCGCTTGAGCTCACGGCCACGGCCGATGCGCGGATAGGCCAGGATCGTGGCGGTGGGGAACTGCGTGGTCGCAGCGGACATGGTTTTCTCCTTGGGTGTGCTACTCGTTCGGCGTACGCGGGAGACCCCGCACCCCGCCGCAGGGTGGATGGTGATGCGCTCAGGCGCGGGTTTCGGGGGTCGAGGTGCCGGACCGCAGCGGGTCGGGCTTGACTCCCATGAGGGCCAGGATGTCCAGGACGGGCTTGGAGCGGTTGAAGGTGTAGAGGTGGACGCCGGGCGCGCCCGCCTCCAGGACGGAGTGGATGAGGCGCGAGCCGAAGACGGCGCCGAACTCGTCGCGCGCGTCCTGGTGGGGGTAGTCGGCGAGCGTGGTGAGCAGGTATTCGGGGACCTCAATACCGGTGAGGTCCTGGACGCGGCGTAGGCGCGCCGGGTCGGTGGCCGGCAGCAGGCCGGGCACGATAGGGATGGTGACGCCGGCACGGCGGGCGCGCTCGACGAAGGAGGCGTAGACCTCGGCGTCCCAGAAGAGCTGCGTGATTGCGAAGGAGGCACCGGCGGCCTGCTTGACGAGGAGGCGTTCGACCTCCTGTGCGGGCGTGGTTCCGGCGGCCGGATTGCCCGCGGGAAAAGCGGCGACGGCGATCGTCAGGGGCTTGAAGGCGGAGCGCAGGGCCTCGCCCGGGTGGGCGTCGCAGCGGCGCTTTTCGACGGTGCGGATCAGGTGGATAAGCTCGGTGGCGCTGCTGACGTCGCCCGGGCCGGGCGCCCAGTTTTCCTGTCCGACCGGCGGGTCTCCGCGCAGCGCGAGGAAGGTGCGCACGCCCGAGTCCAGGTAGTTGTAGACGGTGGAGACGACCTCTTCAGTCGAGTTACCCACGCAGGTCAGGTGCGCGATCGGCTGGATCGGCGTGTCGCGCACGAGGCGGCGGACCGTCGCGCGGGCGTTAGAGCGATCTTTCCCGCCCGCCCCGTAGGTGACGGACATGAAGTCGGGGCGCACGCGCAGCAGCTGGTCGACCGTGTTCCAGAAGGGCTCTTCCAGGGAGGGCTTGCGCGGAGGCATGACCTCGAAGGACAGGAGCGTGGGCTCGTGGTCGTGAGTGCAGGGACAGGCGTAGGTGTCGTCTGAGAAGGGCACGGTGTAACTCTCGGGTGGCGGCTGGCCTCCACGTGGGTGCGCGTGAGCGCGGGCGGTGTGGTGGAGCGCGAGCCTAAGGAATGGCGGACAGCGGCGTCAGCTGCACATTCGGGCACGAATGGACCCGCACATGCGACGGGTGGTGTTCGTTCGTGCGTTCATGACCCCAGTATGTCCGCCTTCGTGCAGGTGGCGCAGGAGGGGTCCACGTAACGGGAGTTTGTGACAGCGCCCGTCTCAGAAACAAGACGGCGCATGGAGATAGCTGGCGCCTCCGACAGGACTCGAACCTGCAACCTCGGGATTAGAAGGCCCTTGCTCTATCCATTGAGCTACGGAGGCGTGGCGCGTGCGCGCTGCATGTAAGACTAGCGGAGGTTAGCGCGCCTTTCCACCAGCGCGCCCCAGCAGGAAGGCGAGCAGCGGGAAAAGCAGCACGGACATCGCGCCGGCGACGACGAGCAGAGAGGCGAGCCACGAGGGCAGGACATCCGTCGCGACGCCGAGTTCGGTGACAGCGACGATAATCGGCAGGCCGGTCGCACCGTACAGGCCGATGCGCGTCGCATCCCTCCAACCGACGCGCTCAATCGAGCCGTGGAAGCGCTCCATCAGGACGATGGGCACGCCGCGCACCACGAGGATCGCGCCGACGAAGGCGACGAGCAGGAACGGGTAGCCCACGACGGCGCTCAGCGAGATGTTCATGCCCGAGGTGACGAAAAACAGAGGGATGAGGAAGGAGAAGCCAAGGGTGCGCAGCTCGCCCTCGACCATCGTGAAATTGCCGGGTGCCAGCGCGCGTACGATGATGCCGGCCGCGAACGCGCCGAGCACCATGTCCAGCTCCATCACGGCGGACAGCGCCATCAGGCCGGTGAGGATCAGCATGACGACGCGCATGAGCGTCTTTTGCGAGGTCTGCGCCCCGTGAAGGATCGTCCGCCCGAACGCGGGGTGCTTGAGGATGAAACGCGTCGGGATTGCGACGGCAACGACCGATGCCACCGCGAACACGAGAAGAATGATCGCCGCGGCCCAGGGGCTACGCGCCGACAGCAGCAGCGACATGGCAATGATGGGCACAAGCTCGCCGACGGCGCCGTGAACAAGGACAGCCTTGCCGATCGTCGTGCCCATGACGTCGGCCTCCATGAGGATGGGCAGCAGGGTACCCAGCGCCGTCGAGGTCAGCGCGATGGCCAGGGCAATGTACGTCGCGGCGGCGACCCCCGTCATACCCGACGCGGCGACCGCCACCCAGGACACAGCCAGGCCGATGCCGAAACATGCGAGCCACGTCAGCAGCGAGCGCCTGCCCGCCCGTCCGTGCACCTCTTCGACATTGATCTCGGTGCCCGCAATGAGGAAGAGCATGCCCATGCCGACCTCCCGGAACACCGAGATCGGCTCGGTGAGGGACGCGAGCCCCGCAACGTTCGGCCCGATAATGGCGCCGAGGATCAGCAGCCAGACGACGTCGGGGACGCGCTTGTGCGTGAGCGAGGACAGCAGGGGCGCGACAGCCGCAGCGGCGGCAATCAGGAAGAGGGAGACGATGGCCCCCTCGGTACCGCTCGTTGTCGACGCGGCGACGAGGCCGTGGCCCACTCCCCCGCTCGCGGCGGGCAAAGACAGTGGCAGGCTCATGTGCGTTCCTTTTCGGGTACTGGAATCAGGTGCGCGCCGACGACCGATGGGGCTGAGGGCACGTATTCAGGGATTGCGGGCATGACAAAGGCCCGGGACGACAAATCCCGGGCCCGTGCGTGGATGCGAGGTCAGCCCTCGACGTCCAGGAGGCCGTTCTTGTAGGCCTTGGCCAGGCGGCGGGGCACGCGGATCTCACGGCCGGCAACCTTGACGGTGTTCAGCTCGGTAAGATCAGCCTTCCAGGTAGACCGGCGGGTGCGGGTGTTCGCACGGGACATCTTACGCTTGGGAACTGCCATGTCTTACCGCTCCTCTTCTTTCTCGACGACTATTCTGATCGGTGCGCCACGCGGGCGCACGGCGACAACCCGACAAGACTACCACGGACCAGCCCCTGAAGCACATCGCGAGAGCCTACGCGCCTGCGATCCTGGTTACAGACTGACGGAGGACTCTCTCCCTTAGACTGAGCGCATGTCCGCTCTTCGCACGCTCGCCTCCGGCACGCTCCTCACCCACGAGATTGAGATCAAGCGTTCCCGTTTTATCACGACGCTCGCCAGGACGGACACGCCCGAGGAGGCGCGCGAGCTCATCGGTGCCGTCAAGGCCGAGCACCCGCAGGCCCGCCATAACTGCTCGGCGTACCTTATCGATCCGCCGGACGCCGCGCCGTTGCAACATTCCTCGGACGACGGGGAGCCCTCGGGCACGGCGGGCACACCGATGCTGGAGGCTCTGCGCGCTTCTGACACGTGGAACACCACGGCGGTCGTCACCCGCTACTTCGGCGGAATCCTCCTGGGCGGGGGTGGCCTCGTGCGGGCCTACTCCACCTCCGTGTCCGAGGCCGTCGCCCGCGCCCCCATCGCCTACCTCGTCGGACGCGACATCCTCGAAGCGCAGCTTAACCCCGGGGACGCGGGCCGCATCGAGGCGGAACTGCGCGCGCGAGGAGCAGCGGTCGTCGACACGATATGGGGCACGGACGTCACGCTGCGCATTGCGATCGATCCGAGCGACCGAGACTCGATTGACGCATGCCTGGCCCAGGCCTCGTCCGGTGTTGCAAAGTTTCGCTACGTGGAAACACGACGGATTGAACTAGACGAGGCTCCGAGCGTGGGATGACAATTCAGGGGTACACCTGCTTAGGAAGGACCCCTCATGGCTCGCATCGCCTCCACCATCGCCGATCTGATCGGCGGCACCCCCCTCGTCCGTATTAACCACGTTGCCGGTGACGGCGTTGACGTGGTCGCCAAGGTCGAGGCCTTCAACCCCGCCTCCTCCGTGAAGGATCGCATCGCCCGTTCGATCATCGACGCGGCCGAGGCCTCGGGTGCCCTGGCCCCCGGCGGCACGATCGTCGAGGCCACTTCCGGTAACACGGGTATCGCCCTGTCGATGGTGGGCGCGGCCCGCGGCTACAAGGTCGTCATCGTCATGCCCGCGTCGATGTCCGTCGAGCGCCGCGCGATCGTGCGCGCCTTCGGTGCCGAGCTGGTCCTCACCGACCCGAAGGGTGGCGTCTCCGCCGCCGTCGCCGAGGCCGAGCGTATTGCCTCTGAGCGCCCCGGTGCCATCATTGCCTCCCAGTTCACCAACCCCGCCAACCCGGCCGCCCACGTGGCGCACACGGGCGAGGAGATCTGGGCCGACACCGACGGCCAGGTCGACGTCTTCGTCGCCGGCGTGGGCACGGGCGGCACCATCTCGGGCGTCGCGAAGGTCCTCAAGGAGAAGAACCCGGACGTGCGCATCATCGCCGTTCAGCCCGCAGAGTCTCCCCTGCTGACCGGCGGCACCCCTGGCCCCCACGGCATCCAGGGCCTCATGCCCAACTTCGTGCCCGATACCTACGACACGGGCATCGTGGATGAGGTCATCTCGGTCGAGACCGCGCAGGCCCTCGAGTTCGCTCGCCGCGCTGCCGCCGAAGAGGGTCTGCTCGTGGGCATCTCCTCGGGTGCTGCCCTGGCAGGTACGGCCGCCGTTGCCGCCCGTCCCGAGCTGGCCGGCAAGAAGATCGTCACGCTGCTGCCCGACACGGGTGAGCGTTACCTCTCGACCGCGCTGTTCGCGGGCCTCGAGGACTGATCTTTTCCTCGCGACACGCTAAGGTGGCCCCGGATGGAATATCCGGGGCCACCTGTGCGTTTCCATCTGAGTCGACCATCCAGGAGGAACTCGTGAAGCTGACCGTACGCGCCCTGTCGAAGACCCTGTCGCGCGCCCTTCCCACCAAGGCGCTCGGGCTCTTCCGCGAGGATCTCGTGACGGCGCAGCGCCGCGACCCCGCGGCCACCTCCGCCCTGGAGATCGCACTGACGTACCCGGGCGTGCACGCCCTGTGGACCCACCGCGTCTCCCACGCTCTGTGGTCCCACGGCGTCCGCACTCCCGCGCGCGTCCTATCCTCCATGGCCCGCGCTGTCACCGGCGTGGACATTCACCCCGAGGCCACGATCGGCCGCCGCGTCTTCATCGACCACGCGACGGGCGTCGTCATCGGCCAGACGGCCGAGGTCGGCAACGACGTCGTCATCTTCCACGGCGTCACCCTCGGCGGCGTCGCCATGACCCCCGGTAAGCGCCACCCCACCGTTGGCAACCACGTCATGATCGGCGCCGGCGCAAAGGTGCTCGGCCCCATCAACATGGGCACCGGTGTCAAGATCGGCGCGAACGCCGTCGTCGTCAAGGACGTGCCCTGCGGCAACGTGGCTATCGGCGTGCCCGCGCGCCTGCTCCCCAAGCCCGAAAAGGACACGCGCGACCGCGACCTCATCGTCGATCCCAACTGCTTCTTCGAGGAGCCAGCCCTCTACATTTGAGGCACACATCGGCCGATCAGACCGCGCTCGTGAGAATACGTTCAAGAGCCGTGACAAAGTGAGCACCCTCACCTATAGTTGGTTTATGGAAGCTCGAACTCTACATGCCCCACTGGACGCGTTGTCAGCGGCGAATCGGCCTCAGGGTATTGAGATCGCCACGCTCACAACATTCGACATCCCCGCGCTCGCGGTGCTCACCCTCGAGGCGTACGACGACGACGTCACGCCTGAGGCGCTCTTGGAAACCTCCGAAGAACTACGCCTGACGTTTGAGGGCGCTTTCGGGGCGACCACGGAAGACTCCTTCATCGGCGCGTGGGATGGGGGAACGCTCGTCGGTGCGATCCTCGTCGTGCGCGAATCCCCGTGGGATGACGCTCCGGATGGCCCCTTCGTGGTGGACCTGATCGTCGCGCCCGACTACCGCAGGCGCGGCATTGCGACGGCTCTTGTTTCCGAAGTCGCGAGGCGCTGCTCGCAGTGGGGATTCGACACCCTCGCCCTGCGCCTGGACACGCGCCACGGCGGGGCCCGCGAACTCTACTCAGTCCTCGGATTCGAAGAGATCGCCTGACAAAGGCCGAGGAGTGCGAGCCTCGTGGCCCGCACTCCCCTAGCGGTAGTTCGCGCGCTCAGCGCTGGCAGGACGGACACCAGAACAGGCGTCGGTTCTGCATGAGCGCCTCGCGAATCGGCGTGGAGCAGCGCAGGCACGGCCGGTCCGTGCGGTGGTACACGTACCAGCGCGAGGCCTCCTCGTCCCCCTCGATCGGCGGATTGGGAGCTTCCTCCGGGTCCATCGTATCCAGTCGACCGGCGGCCAAGCCGCGGTTCATGAGGTCGCAGATGAGGACCCACAGCTCGCGCAGACGCTTGATGGAGATGTTGGCGCCCTTGCGGTGCGGAGAGATGCCCGCGAGGAACAGCGCGTCGGCGCGGTAGATGTTGCCCACGCCCGCAATAATCGACTGATCCATGACGATCTCTCCGATCGCGCGCTTCTTGGAGTGCGCGACCTGGGCGAAACGCTCCATGGCCTCGACGTCGGATCGCGCCCCTGCGTCCAGGGGATCCGGACCCAGCTTCGACTCAGCCTTGACGCGCTCCTCATCCGTGATCAGGTCGCAGCGGTTGGGGCCCACCAGGTCGGCAACGGCGTGATCATTGAACAGGCGCAGGCGCACGGCACCGACCGGTTCCGGCGGCTCCCACTCCCCCGCCTTGGCCTCGCCAAAGCCCTCACCCCAGCGGGTCTCGGAGTGACCGTTCCACTCCCCCTTCGCGACGTTGGGGATACGGTGGGCAACGCCATGGCCCTCATCGACGACGGTCTCGTCGCCGTTGAAGCGCCACCAGCCATACAGGCCCAGGTGGATGTGCACCCACCGGTCCGGCCAGGGAGCATCCTCGGGCAGGATCGGCTCCCCGCTGC
>CAUSHZ010000003.1:0-77107 GCA_963531605.1 uncultured Actinomyces sp. | reverse complement strand
TGACGGACTCGCCCAGAGCGGGCATGCGGACCTCGGTGCCCTGTGCGGGGGCGGCGGCAGGGGTGCCAGCCGGAGCTTCGACGGGTGCCGCAACGGGGGCGGCCGGTGCCGCAACGGGGGCGGCTGCAGAAGCAGCGGGAGCTGCCGAGGCCTCGGACGCGTCGCCGATGCGAGCGATCTCGGTGCCGACCTCGACGGTCTCATCCTCGGGGACCAGGATTTCCAGCAGGACGCCGGCCACGGGGGAGGGGACCTCGGAATCAACCTTGTCCGTGGACACCTCAACGATGGGCTCGTCGAGCTCGACGGTGTCGCCGACCTGCTTGAGCCACGTGGTGACGGTGCCCTCGGTGACGGACTCGCCCAGAGCGGGCATGGTCACTGAAGTTGCCATGTGTGTTCTCCTATTAAAAAAATTTCGGTCAGTTGTGGACGTGGAGCGGCTTGCCTGCCAGTGCCATAGCCGCTTCGCCGAGCGACTCGTTCTGGCTGGGGTGTGCGTGGATCAGGGAAGCGACGTCCGAGGGGTACGCCTCCCAGTTCACCATGAGCTCGCCCTCACCAATCTGTTCGCCGATGCGCGCGCCGATGCCGTGGAAGCCCACGATCGGACCGCCCTCAACCGAGACCAGCTTGATGATGCCCGATGTGGCCAGGATAGACGACTTTCCATTTCCGGCGAGGTTGTACTCGACGGTGCGCACCTGGTCTCCAAACTTTTCACGCGCCTGCTTCTCGGTCATGCCGACCGAGGCGATCTCCGGCTCGCAGAACGTCACGCGAGGAATGTTGATATCAGCCTGCATCGTCGGGTTCAGGCCGGCGATCTCTTCGGCGACGAAGATGCCCTGCATGAAGCCGCGGTGTGCCAGCTGAAGGCCGGGAACGATGTCGCCGACCGCGTAGATGTTACCGACGCCGGTGTGCAGGCGATCGTTGGTGATCACGAAGCCGCGATCCAGCGTGATGCCGGCCTGCTCGTAGCCCAGGCCCTCGGTTACGGGGCCGCGGCCGACAGCGACCAGAAGGACGTCGGCGTCGAAGGCCTTGCCGTCTTCGGTCGTCACGTGCACGCCCTGCTCGTTCTGCGTGGCCGAGGCGAAGCGGGTGTTCGTGTGGAACTTGATGCCGCGCTTACGGTAGGCGCGCTCGAGCTGCTTGGAGATGGCCTCGTCCTCATTGTTGGCGAGGTGGGGCAGGGCCTCAATAATCGTGACCTCGGCGCCGAAGCTGCGCCACACGGAGGCGAACTCCAGGCCGATAACGCCGCCGCCGAGAATCACGGCGGAGGAGGGAACCCAGTCCATCTGAAGAGCCTGGTCGGAGGAGATCACGCGGCCGCCGATCTCGAGGCCGGGGATGGAACGCGAGTAAGAGCCGGTCGCCAGCACGATGTTGCGGCCGGTAATGCGCTGGCCGTTCACCTCGATGGTGTTCGCGTCGGCGAGGCGTCCCCAGCCGGAGATAACCTCGACGTTGCGCGACTTGAGCAGGCCCTGCAGGCCCTTGTACAGACCGGAAATAACCGAGTCGCGGTACTTGCCCACCTGAGCCATGTCGATGCCGTTAAAGGTTGAGGAGACGCCAAACTTGGACGACTCGCGCACGGCCTCGGCCGTCTCTGCGGCGTGCAGGTACGCCTTGGTGGGGATGCAGCCGCGGTGCAGACAGGTGCCGCCCACCTTATCGCCGTCGATGAGGGCGACCTTCATGCCCAGCTGCGCAGCGCGCAGGGCGGTCGCGTAGCCGCCGGAACCCGCACCCAGAATGACGATGTCGTAGGTCGATTCGCTCAAGGTTTAAAACTCCTCGCTGATGAGCCGAAGCTCAGATGGTTGTTTTCATGGCGGGCCTCACGGTCCTTATAGGCCTATTGTCCCACGTTTGTGCAACGCTGTCCTGAAGCTCGGTGTTCCATCCTGGTGCATCAGGCCACACGATACGGCCGCGCGTGGCGCTCATCCTTCATGCGATGCGTCGCGACAGCGCTGTCGGTAGGATCGGACATGTGCACGGACATGACACGACGAACGAGGCCGTCGGCGCGCGCGATCAGCGCCCACCGTCGCTTGGACTTGGCCGCATCATCATCGCTTTGTTTTGGCTTCTCGGAGCCTGGATTCTCGTGACGGCTGTCCTCGATCTTTTTCACGCACAGGGACAACCCTGGGGTCCGCGCATCGTCGCGCTGCTCGCGGGTATCGACTACCTCATCGCGGCCACGGCGCTCACCCATAACGGGCGACGCATGCGCCTGGTTGGTTGGGTGACGATCTCTCTGTCGATCGCCATTCCTATCATTTTGTGGGTCGCGTCGCTCGGCTTGGATGAGCTGAATTCGGCGCGCTCGGCTTGGACCGGCTTTGGCGTCGATTTCTACTACCTGCCTCTCATCGTGTCGATCATCGGCTTGGTCTGGATGTGGCGGTCGAACCCGCGCAGGATTGTTTCGCTCGCAGAGCAGGTCGAACGTCCGTCCGCCCCGTGGAGGGCACACTGACCCACTGCTTGAACGAACGACGCATGTAGCAAGCGAGGCACGGGGGAGTGATCCGACCCGGGCCTCGTTCGTTGCATATCTGTCGTCGGGTTAGACGCCGTTCGGGAAACCCAGCTGGCGCCACGCCTCGTACAGGACGATCGACGCGGAGTTGGCCAAGTTGAGGGAGCGCACCCCGTCGACCATCTGGATGCGCACGCGATCCTCCACGCGCGGATGACGCATCGCGTCCTCGGAGAGGCCTACCGACTCACGTCCGAAGAGGAGACCGTCTCCATCGGCGTAGGAAACATCGGAGTACATGGTGGTCGCGTGGCCTGTGAGCGCCCAGACGCGTCCCGGAACATCAGCGAGTGCCTCGTCCAGGGAGTCGTGAACCTTCACGTGCGCGAGGTCGTGGTAATCCAGGCCCGCACGGCGAAGCTTCGCGTCATCCATGTCGAATCCCAGGGGCTTCACAAGGTGCAGCATGGAACCCGTGCATGCGGACAGGCGAATAGCGGCTCCCGTATTGCCGGGGATTTCCGGCTCCCAAAAAATAATGTGCAGCATGGTTCTCAGGCCTGGTGGGTAACGGTCAGGGATGCGCGTGCGATCGTGTGCTCGAGCGCCGCGAACGAGGCCATGGCCGGGGTCGCGTCGTCATCCAACCCCAGCGAATCCGTGTCGAGGGCGTGCACCGTGAATACGTAGCGGTGGGGGCGGTCGCCGACGGGGGGAGCGGCTCCGAAGTAGGAGGCCTCGCCCGCGTCGCCGCGCAAATGGAAAGCCGGACCGTCCAGCATGAGGTCGGATGTGCCCGCGCCCGCCTCCAGGTGAGTCATGGACGCAGGGATATCAAGAATTGCCCAGTGCCACCAACCCGAGGGGATCGGGGCGTCCGGGTCAAAGCAGGTCAGCATGAAGCTCGCCGTGCCCTCGGGGAAGCCGTGCCACGTGAGGTCCGGGGAAAGGGATCCGGCCTCGGCGGTCGCCGACTCGGGCATTGGCGTGCCGTCGGTGAGAACGCTCGACGACAGTGTGAACGTGGGAACGTCCAGGCCTTCGTAGGGGCTGGGTGCAAGGGGGCGCTGGTCGATGTTCATGCGTGCTCCTTTTCTTGGTGTTTCCATTGTGGCCTATTCGCGCGCGATCGGCGTTCGGGACGCAGATGTGTGAGCAGGGTTCTACACTTCCACTATCGAACACATGTTCTATTGTTGGGAGGGGGAATCGTGACCGATGCGCACGCGCGATTGCTGATGGCGCGCGACGTGTTGAACCGTGCTGAACAGGCTGTTGGACTGCGCGCGCGTGACGATGTCGAGCATGTGCAGACGGGTACTTCTCCTGTGCTTCTGGGGCCGTCTGGCAGAGCCGAGCTCATCCGATTACTGATCGACGTGTGCCCCTCCGAGGGATGGATCGGCGTGTGTGGAGTGGGCGATATCGGCTGGGAATGGGCCTCGCAGCAGGGGATGGACCTCGACCGTGTTCTGGTGTTAAACGCAGGGAAAGATCACCGGGTGGGGGACCTGTGTTCCCTTCTGATAGAGGCCTGCGATGTTGTCTGCCTCGACGTTCCTGAACTATCCAGTGCGCAACAGAGGACCCTGGCCGCTCGGGCCCGATCGATGGGACGCACCATCGTGACACTGCGTCCCTGGCCGGGACTCTCTCGCGATGGGGTGCGTCAACGGATGCGGCTGGTGGTCTAGGTGCGTGACATGGTGGTGTGGGTGCCCGATTGGCCCGTCCACTGCCTCGTGGTCGATCTACCGCCGGGTGGAGCTGGGGCTGTCGTGCATAGCGAACGCGTCGAGGTTGCCAGCGGCGCTGCTCGGCGCGCCGGAGTCAAGAGCGGCATGAGCATACGAGAGGCGACGTATGTGTGTCCCGATCTCGTCTGTTTGCCTCGCGATCCCGATCGTGAGGCCAGAGCGTTTGGCACCGTTGTCGATGCTTTCGATTCAGTGGCGGCCGGGGTGGAGTGCGTGCGCCCCGGGGTGGCCAGGTGTCGGGCGCGCGGCCCCGCCCGTTGGCACGGGAGTGAGGAGGCCGCCGCCTTGGCTCTCGTGTCGGCGATTGAAGAAGCCGTCGGTGTTGAGTGTTTTGTTGGCATTGCCGATGGTCCGGTCGCATCCCTGGAGGCGGCGCGCGAGGGACGCATTGTTCCTACCGAAGAAAGCCGATCGTTCCTGGGGCGCATCCCGTTACATCGTGCCCTGTGGGCCGTTCCTAACGCGATGACTGACAGAACGGCTGACGCCATTGAGCTACTGACAGGATTGGGTGTCCACACGTGCGCGGATTTTCTGGCGCTGGGGCGAGGCCGTGTGTGCGAGCGCTTCGGTGACGTCGGTGACGTGCTCTGGACTCTCGCCTCCGGAGGCGACAGTGCCATCACGCTGGCCGGGCGCATTCAACCAGACATCACGATGGAGTGCGTCATTGATGTGGGCGGAGATTCCATCGACACGATGATGGTGCCCATTGGGCGCATCGCACGAGACCTGTCTCAAAGGCTGGGGCAGGGCGGACTCGTCTCGCAAACGCTGCGCATCGATGTGGAGGATGGCGGGGGCGGCCAGCGCACTCGCACGTGGAGCGGATGCGACGTGTGTGCATCCGACGACGTTGCTCTGCGCGTCCGGTGGACGCTCGCGGGGTGGACTTCGGGCGTCGAAGGTCCCAGCGGCGCAGTGACCTGTATACGTGTGACCGCATGTGACCCGCGGGTGGGGCGCAGCGCATCGGCGTTGTGGGGGCGCTCAGACCGCGAGCGCGATGTCTCGCGCAGCGTCGTGCGCATCCAGGGCATGGCGGGGCCAGATGCTCTCCTGATGCCGCGGGTGCAGGGCGGATATGATCCGCGCAGCCGTGTTGTGATGACCAGATGGGGCAGTGAGCCTCTCCTTCGTCCGCGCGAGGGGGCGTGGGACGGGCGCATCGCTCAGCCCCCGGCGACGCTCTTTGATAAGCCTGTACGCGTGAGGATCGTTGGCGCATCGGGTGCCTTTGATGACGTGCGTGTGGACCATCGGGGGGCTTTGAGCGCTGCGCCCACCTACCTCGTGATCGGGCGTGAGGCCTCGCAATCCGTGTCGGGGAGGGGGCGCCGTGTCGCTATCGCGCGCGTGGAAGGGCCCTGGCCGGTGGGAGGGCGCTGGTGGGCGCAGGAGCGGCCTCGGGCCTATATGAGGGCTCTGCTTGAGGACGGACGGGACGTTCTCCTCGTCTGGAAGGAGGGGGAGTGGGCGATCGAGGGGCTGGTCCAGTGAGCCGGTGCTGGGGATGGGTGGGTGCCGTAGACTGAAAGGATGGTATCTCTGTCGTACACGCTGGCCTCACTGTCGGATGACGACATGATGGCCCTCGTTGGTCCGGCGGCGTGGGCGAACGGCCTGCGTTTGGCGCGCGGTGGCGCGGTGCGGGAATTTTCCTGGAGCGAGGACGGTGAGCAGGCCGAGGCGCGCGTGAAGGAAGCTGGGCTGACCTATCGCGTGCGCGTCGCGCAGGGTGCTGTGCGTCCCTCCCTCACGTGTGCGTGCCCGCTGCGCGGTGACTGTCCGCATACGGTTGCGGTGCTCATCGTCGGACGCGACGATGCCCGCGACAAGCAGCGCTCGGTGCCTGAGTGGAGCCGTGTCCTCGAGCAGATGCTGGGCTCGGACCGCGACCGGCTGGGCGAGCCGCTAGCCCTCGTCGTTGACGCGCATGATCCAGGCGTCGAGCCATCTCTTATCCCTCTGCGCCGTAGCTCCTCATCGGGGTGGACGACGAAGCGAGCCTCGTGGCTCGATCTGACGGCGACCCAGTGGGCGTCAGTGACGGATGGCTTGGATCCCACGCACGTTTCTCTCATGCGCGAGGGCTATCGCCTGTCGCGCGAATCGCGTTCGTGGCACTCGCGCACGGAGGTGACGCTCAGCTCGCTGGGCGAGCATGCCTACGCGTGGCTGTCGCGCCTCGTGCGCGCTGGGGTTGAGCTCTACGCCTCGCCTAAGGCCGATGAGTTGGTGGTGCTCTCGCACGCGACGTGGGACGCGGACATTGATGTGCGCTCAGGTTCCGACGGCCTTGACGTCAGGGTTGTCGCGCGCAACGGAGACGAGGTGATCACGAGGCCGCGCATCGACCGCGACGCAAGCGTGCTGTTGCTGGATGGAGGGCGCGCGATCGCGCGCATCGAGGGGCTGGGAACGCTCGATGGCTTTCCTCTCGATCGCGGCCTGCACATTCCTGTTGACGATGTCGCGCAGTTTCGTGGCACGTGGCTGCCCGCCCTCCTCAGGCGTTTTTCGATGGCGTCCTCCGATGGGAGTTTTGACGCTCAGGCTCGCCCGGACGTGTCCCTTGTGGGCACGGTGCGTCGCGACGGGGAATGGGTCGTGGTGCGCTGGTGGGCCGAGTATTGCCAGGGTGAGTCACGCTCGCGCACTCCTGTGGCCCACTGCCTGGGGGACGAGGCCGTGGCCGAGATCGTGGGGCGCGTCGAGTCGTGGGGCCGCGGGTTGGACTCCGCCCTGTGGAGCGCGCCTCCGAGAACGGGGCGGCTGTCTCCGTGGCGTGTTCCTGCATTCTTGGACACGATTGTCGATTCCGAAGGCGTCGATGGCCTCGTGTGGGACGTTGCGGATGACGTGCGTTCGATTGACGTGCGAGAAGGCGGCTTCGATGTCGATGTGAGCGTTGATCCAGCCGAGCGCGACTGGTTCGACCTCAACGTGCGTCTGCGCCTCGGCCGCGTCACGATCAGCGTGCGCGACGCACTCGAGGCGATCGCAGGCGGGCAGGACTACGTCGAGGTCGAGGGAACGTGGGTGCGCCTCGACGGTGAACGCATTCGATCGCTGGCGGCGCTCTTGGAGGAGGCTCGCACCCTGGCGGGATGGGACGGCGAGGGAGTCAGGCTCACGCCGATGCAGGTCGGCATCGTCGACCTATTCGCGAGCGCATCAGACCACGTACGCATCGCCGAGGCGTGGAGGACACGGATTGCTCCGCTGCGCGACGGTTCTGCGGATAAGGGTTTGCCGCCGGTGTCGTCGTTGAGTTCGATCCTGCGCCCGTACCAGCAGCGCGGGCACGCATGGTTGACAGCTCGCCTGTCCGGTGGCATCGGTGGAATTCTGGCTGACGACATGGGCCTGGGTAAGACCGTTCAGATCCTGTCGGCGGTGGCGGCATTGCGCTCTGATAAGTCCGAAGAAAGAGGTACGCCGGTTCTTGTCGTCGCGCCGACATCCGTCGTCGGCGTGTGGATCGAACAGTCCCGACAATTCACGCCGCATCTGCGTGTACGAGGAGTGACCGAAACGGCGACCCGACGCGGCACAACGATTGCGCAAGAGGTTGCCGACGCGGATATCGTCGTCACCTCCTACACGCTCGTCCGCCTGGAGGCGCAGCAGTGGAGCCAGGTGCGCCTCGGCGGAGTTGTCATCGACGAAGCGCAGGTAGTGAAAAACCCTCGCACCGCGACGTACCGCGCGCTTCGCGATCTTGAGTCACCCTGGAAGTTGGCGGTGTCCGGTACCCCCATCGAAAACTCGCTGGGAGACCTGTGGTCCTTGCTGTCCTTGACGTGCCCCGGCCTCCTGCCCCCGTGGGAGACGTTCCAGCAGCAGGTGCGCAGGCCGATTGAAAACGGCACGGATCCGGCGATGCTCGGGCGTTTGACGGCCTATGTTGCCCCCTTTGTCCTGCGTCGCACGAAGGAGGAGGTCGCTCCGGATCTGCCCGATAAGATCGTCGACATCGTGCGCGTCGATTTGGGTAAGGAACACCGCCATATCTACGACCAGTACCTGGCGCGCGAGCGTGCGCGGATTCTCGATCTGCTGCGCGATGTGGATGCGAACCGGATGAGCGTGCTCGCGTCGATCACGAGGCTTCGGCAGCTGGCTCTCGATCCGGCTCTTGTCGAAGAATCGTATGCGCACGTGGGATCGGCAAAAGTCGAGTACCTGGCGGATCGCCTGGACGAGATCGTGCCACTCGGACATCAGGCGCTGGTGTTTAGCCAGTTCACCTCGTTCCTGGAGCGTATCCGACACATGCTTCAGCGCCGTGGAATATCCGTCGTTCAGCTCGATGGATCGACGCGCGGTCGCGCTGAGGTCATCGAGAAGTTCCGCTCGGGTCAGGCCCAGGTTTTCCTCATCTCCCTGAAGGCTGGCGGCTCCGGATTGACCCTCACCGAGGCGGACTACGTCTACGTCATGGATCCCTGGTGGAATCCTGCCGCCGAGGAGCAGGCAATCGATCGCGCACACCGCATCGGTCAGACGAAGAAAGTCAACGTCTATCGAATGGTCGCGACGGATACGATCGAAGCGAAGGTCGTGGAACTCCAGGATCGTAAGCGCCAGCTCATCTCCTCGGTGATGAACGGGACCGGGACGGGCGCTCGGCTCAGTGAGGCGGACCTGCGTGGGCTCCTCGACTAAGGGGCGCTCACGCCCCTCGGGCGCACGGCCACCTTCAGGCCGGCGCGAGTCCGCACGGCCTCGAGGGCGTCGTGCACGTCGGACAGCTCATACTCGTGTGTGATGAGTGGCGACAGGTCGATGCGTCCGCTTGAGAGCGCATCAACGGCCGCCGCGTAGTCATCAAGGGTCGCGTTGGCGCTGCCGCTGACGGTTAGTTCGCGGTAGTGCACGAGGTTAGGGTCGATCTGAGCCATTGTCCCCGCGGGGAAGCCTGCGAAGAAGGAAACGTGGCCGCCAATGCGGGCGCACTGAGCGGCAATGGGGACGAGGCCCGGGTCGCCGACTGCGATGATGACAACGTCTGCTCCGAGGCCATCAGTCCAAGCAAGGACCTCACGCACAAGCTCCTCGCCCTGGGCGGCGGTCGTCACCTCAGCTCCCATTGCCCGCGCGGGTTCGAGGCGTGCCTGTCGTCCGCACGCCATGACGCGTGCGCCGGCGGACACCGCGAGCGCGCAGTGGATGAGCCCGATCGGGCCCGTACCCGTAACGAGAACGCGGGATCCGGCGTCGATGGTCAGGCGCGACGTTGCGCGCAGGCAGCAGGACAGCGGCTCCGCGAGCGCGAGGTGAGGCGGGGCGATGTCGCGAGCGACGGGGGTGATGCACGCGAGGGCTTCTTCAGGGACGACAATGAGGTCCGCGAGGCCTCCGTCGACTCCCGTTCCAAACAGGCGCATATTCGCGCACACGTTGGCGCGCCCGCTCGTGCAGGGAACGCAGCGCCCGCAGGCAATCTCCGGTGCGAGTCCGACCTGCGTGCCCGGGGCGGGGACGTCGACTCCCGCGGTGAGGTCGCTTCCGATGCGCCACACGCGTGCTGCGATTTCGTGCCCGAGGACTACGCCCGGGGCGACGCCGTTCGTCTTTTGTCCCGTCGCGATGCGCAGGTCCGTTCCGCACAGCGTTGTTGCTTCGACGGCCAGGAGAACGTCGCGCGGGCGAAGTGCTGGGATGGGGCGTTTCTCGAGCACCAGGGCACCGGGGGAGTGAAGCGACGCTGCGAGCATGGATTTCATGCTCCCAGCATAGGGCTTGTGCCTATCGGGGGAGGGGCGCCGTTCGTTCTATCTGTACGCGCGATCGAACATGCATACCATCGCCATCGAACATATGTTCTATATAATGGGTAGGTGACCATGGAACGACGCTACGCAGAACTGCACGCACACAGCGCCTTCACATTTCTCGACGGGACCGACGAGCCCGCACGCATGGTGGAGGAGGCAGCGCGCCTCGGGCTCGACGCCCTCGCAATTCTCGACGTTGATGGCATGTACTCGACGGTTCAGACGACCGTGGCCGCCCGAGCGGCCGGCCTGCCGATCGTGTACGGCGCTGAGTTGACGCTCGCGTGGGATGCCCTGAGGGGCATCGTTGCGGGTTCGTCTGCGCCGGGGTGGGGACTCGCTCCCGGGGCGGAAGATCCGGGGATGCGTCTTCCCATCCTGGCAGCCAGCCCCAGCGGCTACGCCAATCTCGTGGGGGCCATGAGCGAGCGAGCGCTGAGCGAACCCGGGCAGCGCAAACCCCGCCACGACCTCGTCAATCTGAGCGAGGTCGGCGGTGACCTTCTCATCCTCACCGGCGGCAGGCGGGGCCCGCTCATGCGCGCGCTGCGAGCGGGGGGCGCACTGTCCGCACGCCGAGTACTGGACGGACTCGTGGACGCGTTTGGCCGCGACCATGTGCTCGTCGAATGGCAGGGGGCCCGCGGGGACGAAGACGAGGTCGGGGACGTGCTCGCGGAGCTCGTGCGCGCGAGCGGAACTCGCCTGGTGGCAACGAGTGGAGCGCGCATGTCGTCGCCCTCGAAGCAGGCGCTCGGCGACATTCTCGCGGCGACCCGCTTGGGCTCCTCCTTGGACGAGGCGGAGGCTCATCTGGGCGCGCACCGTTCGTTTTTGCGGTCGCCCGCCGAGATGGCGCGACTGCATGGGGCGCACCCGCAGGCTCTTGACAACGCGTGCGAGGTCGCGGCCTCGTGCGCTTTCGACCTGCGCCTGGTCGCCCCACGCCTGCCGCGTACCCAGGTTCCCGACGGGCATACCCCGGACAGCTGGCTTGCGCACTGCACCTTTGAGGGTGCGAGTGCGCGTTACGGATCACGCGCGAACCACCCCCGGGCATGGGAGACGATCGATCATGAGCTAGGGGTCATCGAGCGACTCGGCTTCGCGGGCTACTTTCTGATCGTCAAGGAAATCGTCGACTTTTGCGCCCGCAACGGAATCCTCTGCCAGGGCAGGGGGAGCGCCGCCAACTCGGCGGTGTGCTATTGCCTGGGAATCACGGCGGTGGACGCGGTACGCCACAACCTGCTGTTCGAGCGATTTTTATCCGATGCGCGCTCGGGACCGCCGGATATCGACGTCGACATCGAAGCCTGCCGCCGCGAAGAGGTCATCCAGTACGTCTATGACACGTTTGGGAGGGATCGCGCGGCCCAGGTCGCGAACGTCATCACGTACCGCCCGCGCTCGGCGATCCGAGACGTCGCGCGTGCCCTCGGATACCCGATCGGCACGGCCACAGCCTGGTCCCAGGGCAGGGGAGAGGTGCCGCCCCTCGTTGGGGATGCGGCCCGCGCGCTTTCGCGTCTTCCCCGGCACATGGGGATTCACTCGGGAGGCATGGTGCTCACCGATCAGCCGGTGTCACGCATCTGCCCAGTCGGCTGGGCCGCGATGCCGGGACGCACGGTCCTCCAGTGGGATAAGGAAGACTGCGCGGACGCCGGCCTCGTGAAGTTTGACCTACTGTCGCTCGGCATGCTGACGGCGTTGCGCGTCGCTTTCGATGAGCTCCAGGCGGGCCTTGCACGTGCGGAGGAGGCCTCGAATCAGCTACGCGGCTGGGCACCTCGAGTAGTACGGGGACGCGAGGGGCAACCCCTGGGGCTGCACACACTGCCGGAGGAGGATCCGAGGGTCTACGACCTGCTGTGCGCGGCCGACACGGTTGGCGTCTTTCAGGTGGAGTCGCGCGCGCAAATGAACACACTTCCCAGGCTCAAACCGCGCTGCTTCTACGACATTGTCGTGGAGGTCGCTCTGATCCGACCGGGGCCGATCCAGGGGCGCTCAGTCAATCCCTATCTGCGGCGACGCTCGGGACGCGAGGAGGTCACCTATCTGCATCCGCTTCTCGAGCCCGCTCTGCGCCAGACGCTCGGCGTCCCCCTCTTTCAGGAGCAGCTCATGCGTATCGCGACAGACGCGGCGGGCTTGTCGGGAGCGCATGCCGATCAGCTGCGTCGCGCGATGGGGGCTAAGCGCAGCCCCGAGCGCATGGAGGCCCTGAAGGGGGACCTGATGGCCGGCATGAAAGAGCGAGGGATCGACGCGCCCACGCGCGAGCGCATCTTCGAACAGCTCAAGGGCTTTGCAGACTTCGGATTCCCGGAGTCTCATTCATTTTCGTTTGCCCACATCGTGTACGCCTCATCCTGGCTGAAAGTGCACGCCCCTGAGCACTTTTATGCCGCGATCCTGGCCTCCCAGCCGATGGGCTTCTATTCTCCCGCGACCCTCGTGCAGGACGCCCGCAGACACGGCGTGCGCGTGGTCGGTCCGTCGGTCAACGATTCGCTCGTCGACGCGAGCGTGCAACGCGTGAGCGAGGACGAGTCAGGGGAGTCCTACAGCCCGGGGCGTCCGGAGTCTTTGCCCTCGCGCGGCACCGTTCCCCTCGACGTTGATGCCGACCTCGCGGTGCGCATCGGCCTGAATCAGGTACGAGGCCTGGGCGCGGCCGCCGAGCGCATCGTCGAAGCCAGGTGCCAGGGAGCGTTTGCGAGCCAGGCGGACCTCGCACGGCGAGCCCACGTGAGCGCCTCCGCGATGGAAAAGCTTGCGATGGCCGGTGCCCTCGAGTGTCTAGGGGTGGGCAGGCGAGAGGGGGCGTGGGCCGCGGGAGCACTCGCGCAGCCACAGGCTCGGGGCGGTCAATGGCAGCCGTTTCTTCCAGGCACGGAGGTGGGCTCGCGCGTGCCCGACTTGCCCTCACTATCGGAGGCGGAACGCATGCAATCGGATGTCGCCACGACGGGGCTAACCTCTGGGGAGCACCCTTTCAGCTACGTGCGCGGATCGCTGCCCGCTAGCGCCCTCCGGGCCGGCGAGCTGGGTCAGCACCTGGCCGGACGCATTGTCGACGTCGCCGGAATCGTCACCCATCGACAGCGCCCGCACACGGGCGGAGGAATCACGTTCCTCTCGCTTGAAGACGAGACAGGTTTCGTCAATGTCTCCGTGTCGGTGGGCGCGTGGAAGAAGTTTCGACGCGTATGCCTGGAGTCGAATGCACTCCTCGTTCGCGGGACGCTCGAATGGGGCGACGGTGCGATTAACGTGCAAGCCTTCCGCATCACTCCCGTCGACCTGCCCATCAACGTGCGTTCCCGAGACTTTCGCTAACGAGCGCTGCGCGCGTGCTTCGCCACGCCATCCAAGAGGTAGGCGCGCAGGTCTTCGACCGTCTCGCACACGGCATCCGCATCGTCCAAGCCGTCGTCGGTTGCGTAGCCCCATCCAACGCCGATTACTGGAATGTCGGCCTCCTTGGCACCGTGAACGTCCCATATCGAGTCGCCGACGATGACGGGACAGGAGATATCAGCGCCGCGCTCCTCCAAGCGCGTCAAGGCATCGTGAATGACGGTTGCTTTGCTCGATGCAGGGTCAGGGGTCGCCCCTGCGATCACATCAAAAACACTGGACAGGCCGAGATGTGACATCTGAGCCTGAGCCATCGGTGCCTGCTTCGACGTTGCAGTCGCTAGCGGGACACCCGCATCGTGAAGGTCATGGAGCAGATCAATGACCCCGGGGAATGGCTCGGGATCAAGAAAGTGAGCTTGATATCGCTCGCGATAGCGGCTCACGAGGTTGGCCAAGAGTTCACCCTCGTACCCCAGGTCGCCGAAGGAGTACCACAGCGGCGGGCCGACATACGTGCGAAGCCGCTGATCGTCGGGAATCGGCAAATCATAGTCGGACAGCGCTCCACGAAATGCGCTCATGACGGCAGGAGCGGAATCAACAATCGTTCCGTCGACGTCAAAAAGGACGACAGAAATGGATAAAGACACGTGGCTCCCCCGCGTTGTTGGTGCTTTCTTAGTCACTATGCCCTATTATCCCGAGAGAAGCATCCGACACGACCACGAGGAGGGAGACATGGAATCACGAGCACGACTGACGCCGATCGTCCAGGCCAATAGTGCGCGCGCTGCCGCATGGCGTGTCTTCTTCGAGGCGTCCGGGCGCCTGCAGGGCATTCTCGAGACGCGCCTCAAGCGCACCTACGGGGTTTCCATGCCCGACTACAACATCCTGTTGGCCCTCTGGGAGGCGCCGGGCCATCGCCTACGCATGGGCGAGCTGGCTGACCGCGTCGTTTATTCTCCGTCGCGCGTCACTTACCTCGTCTCGAATCTGTCGCGCGACGGGTGGGTGGAGCGCATTCCGTCCGCTGTCGATCGCCGCGGTTACGACGCGTGTCTCACCACCCAGGGAATCGAAACTGTGCTTGCTGCCACAGAATTGCATCAGCAGACCGTCAGCGAGTATCTCCTGGATGGCATGACAGAAGCCGATATTGATTCTATTGTCAAGGTTTTCTCGACTCTCGACTCGCGTCTGCGCGGCGACGAAAAAGACTCCTAGTTTCGATTGGCGCATGTCGCTGACATCGTGTTAAGCTTCTACTCGCTTGCGGATCGCAACGGTTCGCGTCGCTCACCTGCGCGGGTGGCGGAATAGGCAGACGCGCTAGCTTGAGGTGCTAGTCCTCATTTTACGAGGGTGGGGGTTCAAGTCCCCCTCCGCGCACGAGATGCCCCGGAGCCGAAAGGCTCCGGGGTTTTCCATATCAACCGTGAGGAGGCATCGTGCGTATCGACATGTGGCTCGACACCTGCGACCCGTGGAGCTATCTCGGGCTGAGGCACCTGCGCGCAGCCCTCGAACAATTCGAGCATCGTGACGAGGTCGAGGTCTACCTGCACGCTTTCCTTCTCGACCCGGAACTTGACGGCCCCGTGGACAAGCCCCGCGTCGTAGCCCTCGTCGAATCCGGTGCCGCGACGCTCGAAGAAGTGCGCGAATCTGACGAACGGATGCAGGCACTCGGTGCGCGCGAGGGAATCCGCTTCGACTTCGATAAGCTCATCATCGCTCCGACATCGCGCGCACACCGCGTCATCGCGGCTGCGCACGATGCGGATATTGATGCCGACACGGTGGCAGGTCCTTCCTCGTTGCAGTTGAAGGTCGCCGAGGCCATCATGCGCGCGCACTTCGAAATGGGCCTGGACATCTCTCACCCCGAGGTCCTCATCGGGTGTGCACAGGACATCGGCATGGAACCGGAGCTTGCTGCTCTCGCCGTGGGCGACGAGGAATGGGCCTCCCGCGTCTATTCGGACTTCCAGGTAGCGATGCACATGGGTGTCACCGCCGTCCCGACGTACGTCTTCGACGCGCAGTTCCTCGTCGACGGACATCAAACGATCACCGCATTTACGAACATCCTGGCCACGGCCTGGGAACAGTCTCGAAAGGATCACGCATGAGCGAGAAGAACACCCCCACCTCGTCCGCGCAGGGCGCTCCCAGTCCGATGGAACTCGTCCAAGAGTTCCACCGCACGTACTCTGTGCCGATTCGATCTTTCGACGATCCGACGCTGTCCTACGAGCGTCTCGGATTGCGCATGAGCCTCATCGCCGAAGAGTTCGCCGAACTCGTGGGAGCGGTGTACGGCACGCGCGCCCGCGCGATCATTGAGGCGGCCACCGCCGAGGCAGTCGCAGCGGACGATGGCGAGCGCGACGTCATCGAGGCCGCCGATGCCCTTGCCGACCTCATCTATGTCATCTATGGCATGGCGATTGAATCCGGTATGGACCTCGATTCTGTGCTCGCTGAGGTCCAGGCCTCGAACCTTTCCAAGCTCATGCCCGACGGCTCCGTCAAGCTTCGCGATGACGGAAAGGTCCTCAAGGGTCCCAACTTCTTCGCGCCCAATATCGCCCGAGGCCTCGGACTGGAGACAAGGGAGAACACTAACGACGCGGACTAAGGTCCCTAGCACGCGCATTCGTGCCCGCCAGGTGACACAATAGACGCGGTCCACTCATAAGGAGGAAAGACATGGCACGCGTCGCAGTCATCGGCGGAGGTTACGGAGGCGTCACGGTCGCAAAGGGGCTGGACCCCCTCGCGGACGTTGTTCTCATCGAACAGAAGGACCAGTTCGTCCACCACGCAGCCGCGCTGCGTGCCGCGGTCGACACCGTGTGGGAACATGCGATCTTCATGCCGTACACGAACCTGCTGCACCGCGGCGAGGTCGTGCGCGGTACCGTCTCGCGTGTTGATGGCACGACCGTTCACGTCTTCGGCCACGACCCAATCGAGGCGGACTACGTCGTGTTCGCGACCGGATCGACCTATCCGTTCCCCGCGAAGTACTCCTCCTACCGCTCCTCCGTGGCCAAAGCGCGCCTTGAACAGCTGCATGAGAACCTCGGCAGCGCCCGCTCGGTCATGATTGTTGGCGGTGGCACCGTCGGCATTGAGCTGACCGGCGAGCTCGCCAACGCCTTCCCGGGCTTGGACATCACGATCGTCGAGGCCTCCGATCAGATCCTGGGCACCCCCGGATACACCGATGCTCTGCGCAAAGAGATCAGCGAGCAGCTGAGCACCCTCGGCGTACGTGTCGTGACCGGCTCGGAGCTGGCCTACCTGCCCCCTCAGAACGTCGGCGACCTCGGACACTTCATGGTTGAAACCAAGAACGGTGACGTCATCGAGGCCGACCTGTGGTTCCAGTGCTACGGTGCCCGCGCCAACACCGGCTTCCTGATCGGCAGCGACTACGAGTCTGTCATGAACCCGAACGGCACCATCCGCGTCGATGGCACCATGCAGGTCGTGGATCACCCGAACGTCTACGCTGTCGGCGACCTCACCGACGTGCGTGAATCGAAGCGTGCCGATGCCGCGCGCCAGCAGGCCCGCGTCGTGATCGCGAACATCACCGCGCAGATCGAAGGGGAGAAGCCCGACGCCATCTACCAGCCGACGAAGGAATGGGTGATCCTGCCCCTCGGTCCGAACATGGGCGCGTCGCAGCTGCTTGACGCGGATGGCCAGACCCGCATTCTCGGCGCGGAGCAGACCGCTGAGATCAAGGGAACGGACCTGATGGTGTCCGTTATCCGTTCGCAGCTCAACCTCCCCTGATAAAGTGCGCCGTCTCACGATAGAATGACTGTCATGACTGGAGATGCCCGCCGCGCGCTGACGCGCCTGCTTAACGCTTTCGAAAACCACTTCGACATCGCGCGCGATGGAGATGAGGCCGACGACGCCGCGCTCGAAGCAGCTGAGCTTGCACTGCGCAACGCCTTCTTCACCTACGACGACATTCTTTTCACCCAGCTGGGCGTGGAATTGCCGTTCGATATTCTCGATGACTCCGAGGATGACGATGACGATTTCGACGATTCTGATGACGATGAGGAAGACGGCGACGAGGATGATGAGGACGACGACTTCATCGAAGTCGACGACTGATTCGATCACTAGCTTGTTATAGATGGGTGGGGCCGATCGCGTGAAGCGTGCCTTACTGAGCCACCTCGGAGAGCACCTGCCGGATGGGCACCGGTAATGGCTCGGTGTAGTCCAGCAGGGTCTCCAACTGGCGCAACGTGCGGGGACCGACGAGGGCACTCGTGACTCCCGGATAATCACGCACCCACGCAAGTGCAACGTCGCCCGTCGAGCGCTCCAGTCCCGCGCCCGCGCGCGTGGCGGCCTCGATCACGGCGCGCGCAGAACCCGTCAGGTGTCCCTCGACCAGATGGCGTAAATGAGGTGAAGCAGCACGTGAATCCGCGGGCGTGGAGTGGCGGTACTTGCCCGTCAGAGCACCGCCGGCCAGCGCGGATGCGGCGATCACGCCGACCCCGTGTTCACTCAGCTCGGCAACCGTCGCTCCGCGCGAGGTATCGGCGAGTGAGAAGGGGAATTCCACCACCGAGATCGGAGCGCTGGCACCAACCACGCCGCGCGTGACGGCCTCGGCAAGCTGCCAATGCGTCGCCCGCGACAGGCCCACGTAGCGTGCACGACCAGAGCGGTAGGCTGCACTTGCCGCCTCGAGTGTCTCCTCTAGGGGAACCTCCGGGCGCGGTTCGACCATCCACACGTCCACGTAGTCCGTGTCCAACCGTGCGAGGGCTTCATCGAGACTGCGCAGCAGATCGCCGCGCCCCGCGGCGCTCACCCACGCGCCTTCGGACGCCCGTCGAACGCCGCCGCGCCACGCCACCGCCACGCGGTGGCGACCCACAGCTGACATGGCCTCGGACAAAATGTCGACCGCCATACCGTCGCCATGGGACGCGGAACATTCCACAAGGTTGCCGCCTGCGTCGACGAAACGGCGCAGCATGTCGAGAGCTTCGGGGCCGTCGGTGTCGCGGCCCCAGGTGAGCGTGCCGATGCCAATAGCCGAGAGGTAGAGCCCGGTGCGGCCGCATTGCTTCAAGTCCATGCGTCTAGCCTAGCCGAGTCCGCGACAGCCACCGTGCGTGTTGCTCGGGGAGCGGGGGAGTGGTTCCACCGAACACCGGGCAGAGCGTTCGCACCCCGCACCAGTTGCACAGCGGATTCTTGCGCGGTGTGAACGAGTCATTCTCGATGTCGCGGGCGATCGAGTCCCAGAGTTGATCAATGTGACGCTCAAAGTTCGCGATATCGCCCGCCTCAGGATCGAAGGTGATGACCTGGCCGGCTTTCAGGTAGACGAGCTGCATGCGAGAAGGAAGCACCTGCGTGCGCGCGAGGAGCAGCGCGTAGAAACGCAGCTGATACAGGGCCTCGTCCACGTAACGCGGGCCCGGTGCCTTTCCGGTCTTGTAATCCACGACCCGCAGCCGCCCGTCGGGGGCGCGGTCCACACGGTCGATGAAACCGAGGAGACGCACGCCTCCCGATGTCGTCGTTGTCACGCGCTGCTCGAGCGCTGCGGGCGCGATCCACTGAGGCTGCTCAATCGCAAAGTACCCGTCGATGACCGCGCGTGCCTCGTCAAGCCAGGCATCGCGGTCCGCATCGTCACGAAATAACGCGGGAACCTCCGGGTTCTTCGACGCCAGGGCCTCGTATTGTGGCCACACCTGGACGCGCGCAGCTTCGGGCGTGCGCTCTTGAGCGGGCAGGGCGAACAGATTTTCCAGCACCGCATGCACGATTGTTCCCAGCGCCTTCGCGCGTGTTTCCGGTTCGCGGTACCCGTCCAGGACGTGAAGGCGGTACTGCAGGGGGCATCGCTCGTATTCCTTCGCTCGCGAGGCCGAGAGAGCGGGTTCCCACGTGCGCTCGTTTGCAGAAGGGGTGATCAGGTCTGTCATGAATACCACGCTAACCCCTCCCACCCTCATCTGTGTCCTGCCATGGGCGCAGCAGGTGGCAAGCGGTATCCTTTACGTAATGACTATTCAGCGTAATACTTCGATGTCGGCCACCGATTTTGGCCAGCCCACCCGCCGAGGCGTCCTTTCCGTGGGTGACCGTGTGCAGGTTCGCGACCCCAAGGGACGCTTCCACCAGGTGATTCTCGTGAGCGGGGGTCGTTTCCAGTCCAACCGCGGCGGATTCGACCATAACGACGTCATTGGCCGTCCCGACGGCCAGGTGATCGTCACGGAGGAAGGCCGCCAGTTCCAGATCCTACGCCCGCTTCAGGTTGACTACGTGATGTCGATGCCCCGCGGTGCCGCCGTCGTCTACCCCAAGGACGCTGGGGTCATCACCCACATGGGTGATATCTTCCCCGGCGCGACCGTCGTCGAGGCCGGCGCTGGCTCCGGCGCGCTATCGATGGCTCTCCTGGATGCGGTTGGCCCGCAGGGCCGTCTTATCTCCGTGGAGCGCCGCCAGGACTTTGCTGATATCGCTGGCGCCAACGTCGACCTGTGGTTCGGCCGCCGTCACCCCGCGTGGGACCTGCGCGTCGGTGACGTTGACGCTGTGCTGCGGTCCACCGAACGAGGCAGCGTCGACCGCATCGTGCTCGACATGCTCGCGCCGTGGGAGAACATCGATGCCATCACCCATGCGCTGATTCCGGGCGGCGTGCTCGTGTGCTACGTCGCGACCGTGACCCAGATGTCGCGTCTCGTCGAGGATTTGCGTGCCTCCGGGCGTTTCACCGACCCGATTGCCTGGGAGGATATGCGCCGCGAGTGGCACCTCGACGGCCTCGCCGTGCGCCCCGAGCACCGCATGGTGGCTCACACCGGTTTCCTGGTGGTCACCCGCCTCCTCGCGCCTGGCGTCACGCCGCAGGAGCGTTCAACGCGCCCGGCGAAGGCAGCGCAAGGCCAGGGCGGCGCGTGGGACGACGAGCAGAATTGGTCGCTCGAAAAGGTCGGTCAGCGCGTCAACTCTGAGAAGAAGGTGCGCAAGGTTCGCCGCGACGTCGTCGCACAGGCCGACACGTGGGCGCCGGAGGGACGTGAGGCAGCAACCGATGAGTGAGGTCGAAGCCCGTCAGGCCCTCGAACGACGCCTGATATCGCTGGAGGAAAAGAACGGTCGACTCACCACCGCGCTGACGACAGCGCGCACCGAGTTGATTCGGCTGCAGGGCGAGCTGGCCGACGTGTCGCGCCCTCCGCAGACTCTGGCCACGTTCGTGCGAGCATTCCCCGCGTCCCGTCACATCGAGGTCGTCACGGGCGGTAAGCGTATGCGTGTCGCCGTGGCCCCGAAGCTGGATGTCAACGACCTGTCGTACGGGCAGTGGGTGCGCCTCGACGACACGATGATCGCCGTCGCCGCGGATGACTTCCCGCGCAGCGGGCAGGTCGTGTCCGTGCTCGAGCTGGTTGGAGCAGACCGCGTGCTCGTGGCGACGGAAGGCGGCGCCGAGACCCTGCTCGAGCTGGCCGGGCCTCTGCGCCACGGAAACCTGCGCCCCGGCGACTCCCTCGTCGTGGATGCCCGCTCGGGCATCGCGTTCGAGCGCATCGTGCGCGAGGATGTCGAGCAGCTTCTCACCCCCGAGGTTCCCGACGTCACGTACGAGGACATCGGTGGTCTCGACGATCAGATCGCTCAGGTGCGCGACTCGATCGAGATGCCTTTCAACCATCCCGAGCTGTACCGCCAGTTTGGCCTGCGTCCTCCCAAAGGCATTCTCCTGTATGGTCCTCCCGGCTCGGGCAAGACCCTCATCGCGAAGGCCGTCGCGAACTCGCTGTCGAAGCGCGGGGGAGCATCGACGTTCTTCCTGTCGATCAAGGGTCCGGAACTGCTCAACAAGTTCGTGGGCGAAACCGAGCGCCAAATTCGCGCCATTTTCGCTCGTGCGCGGACCCTTGCGGCCGGCGACACTCCCGTCGTCATCTTCTTCGACGAGATGGAGGCCCTGTTCCGTACGCGTGGCACGGGCGTGTCCTCAGACGTCGAAACGATGATCGTTCCGCAGCTCCTCGCCGAGATGGACGGCGTCGAATCCCTCGACAACGTCGTCATCATCGGCGCATCCAACCGCGCGGACATGATCGATCCGGCCGTGTTGCGGCCGGGGCGCCTCGACGTGCGCATCCGCGTGGATCGTCCCGACCGCGCGGGTGCCCTCGACATCTTCTCGAAGTATCTGACGCCCCAGGTGCCGATCCATGCCTCGGAAATCGAGCGTTTCGGCGGCATTAACGAGGCCGTGGCGGGCATGAGCGAACGAGCTGTCGACGCACTCTACGCGCGGAACGAGACGACTGCGCTCTTCCTCGCAACCCTGGTGAATGGTGACCACAAGCGCATCTACCTGTCCGACCTCGTGTCCGGCGCACTCATTGCCGGCATCGTCGAACGCGCCAAGAAGTACGCGATTAAGGACGCGTTGACGGGTGCCTCTACTGGCCTGAGCATGGATCATCTGCTGCGCGGGGTCCACGAGGAGATGAACGAGTCTCTCGAACTTGCGGCCACCTCCTCGCCGGAAGACTGGGCGCGCACCAGCGGGCTGGCCCCGGAAATCATCAGCGTGAAGCCGATTGGAACGGTGAAATGAGCAGCGAACGCATTATTGGTACCGAGACCGAGTACGGCGTGTACCGTCCGGGCGACGCGTGGGCAAACCCGATCGCTCTGTCGACGAAGGTTGTCACCACGTACGGAGAGATCAGCCGCGATGGCACGCCTGCCCAGGGCGCAGGCGTCGTCCGCTGGGACTACACGGGGGAGGATCCGCTGAACGATCTGCGCGGCATGCGTATGTCACGTGCGGCTGCCGACCCGTCGCTTCTTACTGACGATCCGTACCACCTCGCACCGTCTGGCGGTTCGGAACGCGTCGCCCGGCCGACCCCCGAAGAACTGGCCCTTCCAGCGGCGACGACCGCCGTCCTCACGAATGGCGCACGCCTGTACGTCGACCACGCGCACCCCGAGTACTCCGCACCCGAGACGATCGGTGCGCGCGACGCGCTCCTGTGGGACCGCGCCGGCGAGGTGATCGCCCAGCGCGTCATGGCACGCCTGGAGGAACAGGGCGAAGAACCCATCGTCCTTGTCAAGAACAACACGGACGGTAAGGGTGCCGCCTACGGCACCCACGAGAACTACCAGATGCCTCGTATCACGGACCTCGATGCGATCGTCCGAGGTCTCACGCCCTTCATGGTGACGCGTCCCGTCATTTGCGGGGCCGGCCGCGTCGGACGCGGGCAAAAGAGCGAGGTTCCCGGCTTCCAGATGTCCCAGCGAGCCGACTTCGTCGAAAACGAAGTCGGACTGGAGACCACCTTCAACCGTCCGATCATCAACACGCGCGACGAGCCGCATGCGAATCCGGCTCAGTTCCGCCGACTGCACGTGATCGGCGGAGACGGCAACATGTTCGATGTCTCGGCCTTCCTGCGTTTCGGAACGACGTCGCTCGTCCTGTGGGCAATCGAGCAGGGCACGGACCTGCGCTGGGATTCGATCGTCATGGACGATCCGGTGCAGGAGACCTGGAACGTGTCGCATCATCCCGACCTGGACTACAAGGTGACGACAGCGGGCGGCGCCTACACAGCCGCTGAGCTCCAGCAGGTGTACCTGGATCTGGTCCTCGACGCTTTCGAGGAAACGGGAACGACACCCACGGAGGCCGACCACGAGATCCTCACCCTGTGGCAGTCGGTGCTTGATCGCATGCGCGCCGATCTTTTCTCAGTGGCGACCGAGGTCGAATGGGTGGGCAAGTACCAGCTTGTCAAGCGACAGAAGGAACGCGCCGGGCTCGAGTGGACCGATCCGCGTCTGGCCGCCATTGACCTGCAGTGGGCTGACCTGCGTCCCAGCCACGGCCTCGTCTATCGACTCGCGAAGGCCGGCATGGTGCGCCGTCTCGTGTCCGATGAGGAAGTCGCGCGCGCCGCAGATGTGGCACCCACGAACACTCGCGCTCACGTCCGCGGATGGGCCGTCGCCAATCGACCCGACCTGGTGAAGGCGTCATGGACCTCGCTCGTCTTTGACCCGGGCGAGGGGGACCTCGTCCGATTCCCGCTTCCCGACGCGCGCGATACATCTACTCGATGAACGACGACAGAAAGAAGAACGAATAATGTCGAATCAGATTTTTGCTGGTGGCCCGACCCCCGAAGACGACGCTCTCGAGGCGGCCGGCCAGGTTCAGGCTCGCACCTCGTCGATCGACTCCCTCCTCGACGAGATCGACTCCGTTCTCGAAACCAACGCCGAAGCGTTCGTCCAGGGCTTCGTCCAGAAGGGCGGCCAGTGACGTGAGGCGTCGAGTTTTCGGCATCGAAACGGAGTACGGGCTCACGGCCGCCTCCCCGAGCGGGGGCGCCCCGATGGATGCCGAGCACGCCGCTCGCCAGCTGTTCGAACCGCTCCTGCATCAGGGGCGTTCGTCGAACCTGTTCCTGCGTAACGGCGGGCGCCTCTACCTTGACGTGGGCGCTCATCCCGAGTACGCGACTGCCGAGTGCGATCGTCTGGAGGATTTGCTTGCGCAGGATCGCGCTGGCGCCTCCATGCTTGCGGATCTGGCCGTCCAGGCAGACGAGGCCCTGGCCGAGCTCGGCTCAGACCTGCACCTGCATCTGTTCCGCAACAATCTGGACTCACAGGGCAACTCCTACGGCTGCCACGAGAACTACCTTCTCCATCGACGCCGCGACTTCCGTCAGGTCGCCGATGCGCTCGTCGCGTTCTTCGTGACGCGCCAGATCCTGGTCGGCAACGGGTGGATCAACACCGCTGCGGCATCTCCGCGCCTCCAGTTCTCCCAGCGCGCCGATCAGATGTGGGACGCTGTGTCCTCGGCGACCACACGCTCGCGTCCGATCATTAACACGCGCGACGAGGCCTTGGCTGATTCCGGCGCATACCGACGCATGCACGTCATCGTCGGTGACACGAACGTCGCCGAGCCGACGACTGCACTGAAAGTCGGGATGACCGAGCTCCTCATCCACGCGATCGAGGACGGGCTGCAGATCGAAGATCTGGCGCTCGCTGATCCGATGCGTGCGATCCGCGAGGTCAACTCGGATCTGTCTGGCTCAGCGCCCCTCGAGCTTGCCAATGGGCGCACGACAAGCGCCGTCGCGCTGCAACGAGAGATCCGCGAGCGCGTGCTCAGCCGCATTCCCGTCGCGGATCTGGATCCGATGCGCGCCTACGTCGTCGACCTGTGGGGCCGAGGCATCGATGCCATCGCCAGCGGCGACTGGAGCAGCATCGACACCGAGCTCGACATCGCGATCAAGCACAAGCTCCTCACGTCGTACTGCGCGAGGAGTGGAGCGAGCCTTACTGATCCGCGCGTGGCGCGCCTCGAGCTGTCGTACTCCGATATCACCGCAGACGGCCTGTGGGAGCGAATGGAACGTGCGGGCCTTATGCGACGCCTCACGACTGCCGAAGGTGTCCGTCGCGCGCAAACGGTCCCACCAGCGACCACCCGCGCGAGTTTGCGCGGACGTATCATCGCAGCCGCCGAAGACGCCCGTGCCGACCTGAGCGTCGACTGGGTGCACGTGCGTCTCGACGAGTCTTCGACGATTCCGTTGTCCTTGCAGGATCCGTTAGCCACGACCGACCCGCGTGTCGACGCGCTCATCGCGCAGATCGACGCTCAGTCTCCTACGATTCCCGCATGAGCCCCGAGTCGCCGTCCACCGAGTCCCGTGCCGTTAGCCGCGCACGCGGATCCTCCCAGCGCGCGGCCGCGCGTGCGCAGCGCTCCCGCGGCACCTCGCGTGCCGTTATCCTGCTGCGCGTTGTGCTTGCGGTGGTTCTCATCGCCGCGGGAGGCGTGCTTGCCTGGTGGGCGTTCCATCCCCGTCCCTCCGCAGACGAAGCGAGCGTGCCCGAAGCCACCACACAGTCGCCGAGCCTCGCACTCTTCGACCGAGTGACCGTCTCCGGCCGCGTTGGTGCGACACCGACCATCGAGATCAAGGCACCGCTGGAGATCGACGGTTTCAAAGCGCGCGTGCTCGAGGAAGGCAGCGGTCGCGAGATCACCGAAGGCTCACCCGTTCTCGTCTCCGTCACCGCTTTCGACGGAACCAGTGGACGCATGCTCTCCGAATCTGGCCGTCCTCAGATGAGCCTCGGCATCGTCGGCTCCGGCCAGATCGATGACGACCTTTCGCGTCTGGTGACCGGCAAGCGCGAGGGGACACGTGTGCTCGCATTCCGTTCCATCACGATGGGCGACGGATCGCCGAACACCATCGAAGTCGACGTCGTCGATATTCTTCCGTCGATCGCAACCGGCACATCGGTCGACGCCAGCGTCGGCCCAATGAGCGTCGAGATGAGCCCGGATGGGCCGATCATCAGCCACATTGACACACTTCCCGGCGGCGTCACGACCCAGACCCTTATCAAGGGTGACGGGGTGCAGGTCCACGAAGGCGACCGGGTCGTCGCCCAGTTCACGGTTCTCGGCTGGACCGATGGCACCGTGCGTGTGTCCACGTGGGAGACCGGCGTGCCCGAGGTCATTAACCTGGGGACGGCAATGAAGGGTCTGGCGACGGCTCTCGTTGACCAGAAGGTGGGGTCGCGACTCGCCATCACGATCCCTCCGGACCTGGCCGCCGGTGACGACACGCTGTGCGTCGTCATCGACATTCTTGGGACAGAACCCGGTGCCCCTACGAACGGGGATCAGACGCCTCAGTCGTGACCGTTCAGCTCGTGAGAGCCGTTTCGCACAAGGCTTGTCGCCTGTGGGACACTGGGAGGCATGCTGAGATGGATGACCGCCGGTGAATCGCACGGACCCGCACTGCTCGCAACGATCGAGGGGTTGCCTTCCGGTTTGCATGTGACGACCGAGGACCTGCGCCGCGGCCTCGCGCGCCGGCGCCTCGGGTATGGCCGCGGCGCGCGCCAGAAGTTCGAGGCCGACGAGGTGTCGATCCTGGCCGGTGTGCGTCATGGAGTCACAACCGGTGCCCCGGTGGCTATCCGCATTGGTAACTCCGAGTGGTCCAAGTGGGAGACGGTGATGAGTGCCGATCCGGTCGATCCGTCGGCGCTTCTCATCGATGCGGGAACGGGTGACGAGCGCGAGATCGCTCGTAATCGACCACTGACGAGGCCCCGGCCCGGTCACGCGGATCTTCCCGGCATGCTGTCCTACGACCTGTCCGAGGCACGCCCTGTTCTTGAACGTGCCAGCGCCCGCGAGACCGCCGCGCGGGTTGCACTCGGTGTGCTCGCCGAAGCTCTCCTGGAGCAGGTCGCGGGCGTTCGTCTCGTGTCCCACGTCGTCTCTGTCGGAGCGCACAGTGCCACGGCCTCGTCGACTCCCACGCCCGACGACGAAGTGGCACTGTGCGAGGCCTCAATGCGCACGCTTGATCCGGAGGATAACGCCCGCTTCGAGGCGGCCGTCGACGGCGCCAAGCAGGCGGGTGACACAATCGGCGGCGTCGCCGAAGTTATCGCATACGACGTTCCGGTCGGCTTGGGCACTCACGTGACCGCTCGCGAGCGCCTCGATGCGCGCCTGGCGGCCGCCCTCATGTCGATCCAGTCCGTCAAGGGCGTTGAAATCGGCGACGGCTTCGCGCAGGCAGCCCTGCTCGGCTCCGCGGCCCACGACGAGATCGTGCGTGGCGAGGACGGTCATCTCACTCGTACGTCTAACCACGCCGGAGGCATCGAAGGCGGCACCTCCAACGGCGCGCCGATCGTCGCGCGCGCCGCTTTCAAGCCGATCTCGACCGTTCCGCACGCGCTGCGCAGCGTCGACCTCGCGACGGGTGAGGAGGCCGTGGGCTTGCACCAGCGCTCCGACACCTGCCAGGTCGTGCCCGGCGCAGTGATCGCCGAGGCCGAGGTGGCCCTCGTGCTCGCCGACGCCCTGTCGGATCACGCGGGCGGACGATCGGTTGGCGAGATGCGCAGGAATCTTCAGGCTTACCTCGCGGCGGTGGGGGAGCGCGCATGAGCGCTCAGGGACCCGTCGTCCTCGTGGGCTTGCCCGGTGCGGGCAAGTCCAAGGTCGGACGGCTCCTGGCCGAGCGTCTCGGTGTCGCGCACATCGATACCGATGCGCTGATCGTCGAGCGCGAAGGCCGTCCGATTGCCGATATTTTCGCTTCCGACGGAGAAGCCGCATTTCGGCTGATGGAGACCGCAGCAGTCGCTGACGCGCTCGCGCACGAGGCCGTCGTGTCGTTGGGTGGGGGAGCGGCGGCGACTCCCGCCGTTCGTGAGCTCCTGTCTGGGCACACGGTCGTCTACATTGATGCTCCCCACGAGGAGCTCGTTCGCCGCACCGCCTCGAAGACGCATCGGCCGCTGCTGGCCAAGGATCCGTCCGGGACGCTCGCGCGCCTGCGCACCGAGCGCGAGCCGCACTACCGAGCAGTCGCTACCATCGTCGTCGAGTCTGGGCCCGGTCCCGTCGACGACGTCGTCACCGCCATCGCCCAGCAGTTGGAGCATTCATGAGCACGATTATCCGCGTCACCGGAGAACACCCCTCAACCATCACGGTCGGACACGGGCTTGGCTTCGAGCCGATTCGTGAGGCCCTCGATGAGACCGCGACCAAAGTGCTCATCATTCACGCGCGGCCTCTTTCTCACCGTGCCGAGGCCCTGGCACAGTACCTGCGCGAGCAGGGCATCGACGCATCAACTGCCTTTCATCCCGATGCCGAGGCAGGAAAGTCCATCGACGTCGTTGCATCCCTATGGGATGAGTGCGGGCGCCTTCAGCTCGGGCGTAAAGACGCGATCATCGCCATGGGTGGGGGAGCAACCACCGACATGGCTGGTTTCGTTGCTGCCACGTGGCTACGCGGCATCACCCTCATCAACGTTCCAACCACTCTCCTCGCCATGGTTGACGCGGCCGTTGGCGGTAAGACGGGAATCAACACGTCGGTCGGAAAGAACCTTGTCGGTTCGTTCTACCCGGCAACGTCCGTGGTTGCCGATATGGATCTCCTCGAGAGCCTCCCGACGCCCGATCTGGCGGCCGGCGTGGCCGAGGTCATCAAGTGCGGTTTTATCGCCGACCCCGAGATCCTGCGCATCGTCGAGGAGACCGAACCGAGCGAGATCCTCCAATCGAACAGCCCGCAGCTCGCGGAGATCACGACCCGCGCGATCGCCGTGAAGGCCCGCGTTGTGTCGGCCGACCTGACGGAGGGCGGCCTGCGCGAGATCCTCAACTACGGACACACGCTCGCGCACGCGATTGAGCGGGCAAACGACTACACCTGGCGCCACGGCGATGCGGTCGCAGTTGGATGTTGTTTCGCCGCGCGTTTGGCCCAGGCCAGGGGCCTGCTCAGCGCTGACGATGTTGCCCGCCACGACCAGCTTTTCTCCCGCGTCGGACTGCCCATCCGCTACGAGGGAAGCACTCTCGACGAGCTCATCCACATCATGCTCTCCGACAAGAAAGTGCGACGCGGAGTCCTGCGGTTCGTCCTCCTTGACGGCCTCGCGAACCCGGGGACGGTCTCCGTCGATCCGCAGGAGCTGGCGGCTCCGGCCTCACAGATTGGCATTCGCGCATGAGCCTCATCGTGTTGATCGGAGTCACGGGCTGCGGCAAAACCACCGTTGGACGCGAGCTTTCTCGTCGCTACGAACTTCCGCTCTACGAGGTCGACGAGGCCGTCGAGGAACGCCTGGGCGCACCCATGCGCACGCTCGTGGTCGGACGCGACCCGCGCCTGGCCGCCACAGCGCGCGAAGAAGCCGCGCGCCTCCTCAGCCTTGACGAGGGCATTGTCACGCTCGGTGCCTCTGCGCCGCTCGACCCAGCCACTGCCTCGTCGATCGAACGGGCGCGCGCAAACGGCGCGTACGTCATTGAACTCAGTGCCGATCTTTCCGCGGTATCACGCCGAGAAGGCCTCGGTGCTCCGCGCTCGGTCGGCCTCGGCGCACCCCGCGCCGTGCTCACCCAGCTGATGAAACAAGCGCGCGAGGTATACGCCTCCGTGGCCGACACAACAGTCGATACGAGTGCGCGCACCCCGCAAGAAGTCGCGGATTTGGTCGCACGCGCGTGTAAACTGACCCCTGATTACTGATTCCTTCTCAAGTGAGGTACCCCTGTGGCAACGACCAATGATCTGAAGAACGGCCTGGTTATGGTCATCGACGGCCAGCTCTGGCAGGTTGTCGAATTCCAGCACGTGAAGCCCGGCAAGGGCCCGGCCTTCGTGCGCACCAAGATCAAGAACGTCCTGTCCGGCAAGACCGTTGACAAGACCTTCAACGCGGGCCTGAAGATCGAGACCGCGACCGTTGACCGTCGCGACATGACGTACCTGTACCAGGACGGCACCGACTACGTCTTCATGGATCAGTCCACCTACGAGCAGATCAACGTTCCCGCCGAGACCGTGGGCGACGCCCGCAACTTCATGGTGGAGAACCAGGACGTTATCGTCTCCCAGCACGACGGCACCGTCCTGTTCGTCGAGCTGCCCGCGACCGTCGTTCTGACGATCACGCACACCGAGCCCGGCCTGCAGGGCGACCGTTCCTCCGCCGGCACCAAGCCCGCGACCCTCGAGACCGGCTACGAGATCCAGGTTCCCCTCTTCATGGAGGAAGGCACCCGCGTCAAGGTTGACACCCGCGACGGCTCGTACTCGGGTCGCGTGACCGAGTAATGTCGAAGCAGCACCGCTTCACCTCGCGCACCAAGGCCCGCAAGCGCGCGGCTGACGTCGTTTACGAGGCCGACCAGCGCGGCATGGGGTCCAACCCCGACGTGCTGCGCGACCTCCTGCGCGAGCGCCGCGTCATCACCGCGGCTCAGACTCCGCTCCCGGAGTTCTCGATCCAGATCATCGCCGGCGTGGCGGACAATCTGCGTCGCATCGACTCGCTGATCTCGGCGCATGCTCGCGTGCCCGGCTTGGATCGCATCGCTGCCGTCGACCTCGCGGTCATGCGCGTGGCGGTGTGGGAGATGCTCGAAAACGACGAGGTGTCGCCGATCATCGTCATCGACGAGGCCATTTCGATCGTTCGATCGATCTCGACCGATACGTCGCCGTCGTTCGTGAACGCGGTTCTCGACGCGATCCGTAAGGATCTCGCGTCCCCCGCGTGGTCGCGTCGCAGCTCCGAGGAAGAGGACGTCCGAGCTTCCGATGAGGCCGAGTCATCGTCCGACGATGAGCTGCCCGCGCAGGAAGCGCCCGCACGCTCTCTGCCCGCCGGTGCCAAGCCGCTGGATGGCGGCAGCGTCGAAGACGAGCTCGACGAACTCCTTGAGGAATACTGAGCGCTCGCTTCATACTGATGGTGAAGGCCGACTCTCAATCGAGAGTCGGCCTTCACCATGTCATGAGGCTGTGTTACAGAGACAGGCGCGTCGTACGCACGTCCCAGAACTCCGGGCCATCAACGATGACCTCAAAAGTCCACTCGCCGGGCAGCTGTGCGATCTGCGCGAGCAGCGGGCGAGGCAGGTGCGGTGCGCGGATGATGAAGGATTCACCGGCGTTCATCGACTGGGCAGCACCGAGAACGGCCGCATGGCGCAGACGGTGGGGGATAGCGGTCGCATCAATGGTCGGCACGGCAACGTCGTGTTCGCCGCAGCCGCAGCCGCCACCATGGACCTCGGGGTGGGGAAGCTGTTCGATCGTCATAGTGTGGCCTTTCTTTAGTGAAGTCTCTTCGGCGCCGTCGGCGCAGATTGAATTTTACCGGGTTCGCCCCTTTCATTGCATTGTCAAAGGGCTCGCATTCTGGCATGGAAGACGTGGTACCCGGTAGGGGTATTGGAGAATACCCCTACCGGGTATGGTCCACACAGCTTTCTCGACACCGCAGCCTTCTCGTCGCATGTCAAGCAATCACCAACAGCTCGACACCGATTTCACACATGACCATTCCACGTGGGCTTTCACACGTGGAGGCGTCACACTCACGTCTGATCGGGAGCGTAGGATGGACGTACGACAGATCCTTTAATGACCGTCCCGTGAGGCGGGGAAGGAGTAAGCGTGGCCGAAGTGCACGCAGATCGCGCATCGCGCGGCAAAGAAGTATTGGGAATTGGCGACGTCGCACGCTCCCTGACACGCATCGCCTATGAGATCGTCGAACGCAACGGTGGCAGCGATAATCTCGTGATCGCAGGCATCCCCACTCGCGGCGCGACGTTGGCACGCCGCCTCGTCAATCGCATCCGCGAAGTTTCCGGCACCTACGCGGAACTCGCAATCATCGACACCACGATGTACCGCGACGACCTGGCCTCTCAGCCCCTGAGGGCTCCGAAAGAGACTCTGGTTCCTCGCACTGGGATTAACGGCAAGACGGTCGTCCTCGTCGACGACGTGCTGTACACCGGCCGCACCATCAAGGCTGCGCTCGACGCTCTCACTCGTATCGGTCGCCCCGCGGCCGTTCAGCTCGCAGTCCTCGTCGACCGAGGCCATCGCGAGCTTCCGATTCGCCCGGATTACGTCGGTAAGAACCTGCCGACCTCCCGCGACGAAATTGTCACCATTCTGCTCGACGAAACAGACGGGCGCGATGGCGTCCTTCTCGGGAAAGGCCTGTAAACGATGAGCCTGAGCCATCTCATTTCGATCCGCGACCTGACGCGCGAGGAGGCGATTCTGATCCTCGACACAGCGGAGCAGATGGCCACCACTCAACGCCACGGCGTGAAGAAGCTTCCGACGCTTCAGGGCAAGACTGTCGTCAACCTCTTTTTTGAGGATTCGACGCGAACCCGCATCTCTTTTGAGACCGCCGCCAAGCGCCTGAGCGCCGACGTCATCAACTTCCAGTCTCGCGGCTCCTCCGTCTCCAAGGGCGAGTCCCTCAAGGACACCGCGCTCACGCTGGAGGCCATGGGAGCGGACGCGGTCATCGTGCGCCACTCCTCGTCGGGTGCCGCACACCGTCTCGCGCACGCCGGCTGGATGAACCTGCCGGTCCTCAACGCAGGTGACGGCACCCACCAGCATCCGACGCAGGCACTCCTTGACGCAATGACCCTGCGTCGTCACTATGCGCCGTCGCTCGGCGACGACGGAACACCCGCCCCCGGCTCCGGCCTCGACGGCGCCCACGTCATTATCGTCGGCGACGTCCTCCACTCGCGCGTGGCGCGCTCCAACGTCGATCTCCTGACGCTCCTGGGTGCCCACGTCACCCTCGTCGCGCCCCCGACGCTCCTGCCGATCGGCGTCCAGACCTGGAACTGCGACACCTCCTACAACTTCGACGAGGCCCTGGCGATGCGCCCCGATGCGGTCATGATGCTGCGCGTGCAGCGCGAACGCATGTCGAGCGCGGGCGGCGGTTTCTTCCCCTCGCCCGGCGCCTACCACGCGGAGTACGGCCTGACCCCCGCACGCTTCGCGACGCTGCCGCCCAGCGCCGTCGTCATGCATCCCGGCCCCATGAACCGAGGCCTCGAAATCTGCGCTGAGGCAGCCGACTCAGACCAATCTGTCATCGTCGAACAGGTGTCGAACGGTGTGTGCATCCGCATGGCCGCCCTCTACCTGCTCCTCGCATCGGAAGGACACAGCAATGACTGAACAGACCCGTGACATCCTGATCACCGGCGCCTCGCTGCTCGGCGGCGAAGCCACCGACATTGCGCTGTCCGGTGGCACCATCGTCGCGATCGGTGCCGACGCTCGCGACGCCGTACGCGACCCGCGCGTCATCGACGCGGAAGGCCTCATCGCTCTGCCCGGCCTCGTCGACATTCACACCCACCTGCGCCAGCCGGGTGGGGAGGACGCCGAGACCGTCTTCACCGGCACGCGCGCGGCTGCCGTCGGCGGCTACACGGCCGTGCACGCGATGGCCAACACGACGCCCACGCAGGACACCGCGGCCATCGTCGACCAGGTGCTTCGCCTGGGCGAGGAGGCCGACTGGGTCGAGGTACGTCCCGTCGGCGCCGTCACCAAGGGCCTGGAAGGCAAGCACCTCGCCTCGCTCGGGTCGATGGCCCGTTCGCGCTCGAAGGTCCGCGTCTTCTCCGACGACGGCAAGTGCGTGTCCGATCCCGTCCTCATGCGCCGCGCCCTCGAATATGTCAAGGGCTTCGGCGGTGTGATCGCCCAGCACAGCCAGGATCCCGCCCTTACCGAGGGCGCTCAGATGAACGAGTCGACGCTGTCCGGCGAGCTCGGCCTGGCCGGTTGGCCCGCCGTCGCCGAGGAGGCGATCATCGCCCGCGACATCCTGCTCGCCAAGCACGTCGGCTCGCGCCTGCACGTGTGTCACCTGTCGACCGCGGGCTCGGTCGACCTCGTGCGCTGGGGCAAGGCACAGGGCGTCGACATTACGGCCGAGGCCACGCCTCACCACCTGCTCCTGACCGAGCAGCTGGCCGCCACCTACGACCCGCTCTACAAGGTGAACCCGCCGCTGCGCCGCGCCGAGGACGTCGAGGCGGTGCGCGAGGGCCTGGCCGACGGCACGATCGACTGCATCGGCACGGACCATGCGCCGCATCCCCTCGAGATGAAGGACTGCGAGTGGCAGGCCGGCGCGTTTGGCATGACCGGCCTGGAGACGGCGCTGCCGATCATTATCGAGACGATGGTGAACACGGGCCGCATGGACTGGGCGGACGTCGCCCGCGTCATGTCGACGGTTCCCGCCCGAATCGGCCGCGTGGAATCGCAGGGCCAGGGCATCGTCGTCGGTGCCCCCGCACACGTGACCCTCGTGGACGCCACCGTCCGCGTGACGGTCGACCCGGCCAAGCAGTGGACGCGCTCCACGAACTGCCCCTTCCGCGGTATGGAACTGCCCGGACAGGTGCGCTACACGATTTTTGGCGGCGTCCCCACGGTCGTCGATGCCACCCCGGTTGCTAAGGAGGACCGATGACCACGTCCGATATCGCTCTGCTCGTCCTGGAGGACGGCACCGTTTTCATGGGCCGCGCGTGGGGCACGAGGGGCCGCACGCTCGGCGAGATCGTGTTCTCGACCGGCATGACCGGCTACCAGGAGACGCTCACCGACCCGTCGTACCACCGCCAGATCGTCGTCATGACGGCCCCACACATCGGTAACACCGGCGTTAACGACGAGGATCCCGAGTCCTCGCGCATCTGGGTTGCGGGCTTCGTGGTGCGAGACGCCGCCCGCCGCGCCTCTAACTGGCGCTCGCGCCGCGAGCTGGAGGACGAGCTAATCGCTCAGGGCATCGTCGGCATCGCGGACGTCGACACGCGTGCGATCACGCGCCACATCCGCGAGCGCGGGGCCATGCGCGCCGGCATCTTCTCGGGTGATGCGCTGCCCGTGGGCGCGCAGTACCTGGGGGACGAGGCCGTGGCCTCCCTCGTGCGCATCGTCTCCGAGTCGCCCGCGATGAGCGGAGCGGCGCTGGCCGCTGAGGTGTCGACGGACGAGACCTACGTGGTGGAACCTCTTGGCGACTTCGAGGGCAAGGAGCCCATCGCGCGCGTCGTTGCCGTTGACCTCGGTATCAAGTCGCGGACGCCCTACCACCTGGCCGCGCGCGGAGTGCGCGTCTACGTGGTGCCTTCGACCGTGTCCTTCGCCGACATCGAGGCACTCAAGCCGGACGGCGTCTTCTTCTCCAACGGTCCCGGCGACCCATCGACGGCCGACCGCGAGATCGGCGTGCTGCGCGCCGTTTTGGACGCTGGCATCCCGTACTTCGGGATCTGCTTCGGTCACCAGCTCTTCGGCCGCGCTCTCGGCTACGGCACCTACAAGCTGGACTATGGTCACCGCGGCATCAACCAGCCGGTGAAGGACGTGGCCACGGGCCGCGTGGAGATCACTGCTCACAACCATGGCTTCGCGGTGGATGCCCCGGTGGGGGAGCCCTCGATCGCTCCCTTCGAATCGGGACGCTACGGGCGCGTCGAGGTCTCCCACGTCGGTCTCAACGACGGCGTCGTCGAGGGCCTGCGCGCCCTGGACATTCCCGCCTTCTCCGTCCAGTATCACCCCGAGGCAGCAGCAGGCCCACATGACGGCGAGCTGCTCTTCGATCGCTTCATTACCCTGATGACCGCCGCTAAGGAGACCCACTGATGCCCCGCAGGAACGATCTGTCGTCCGTCCTCGTCATCGGATCGGGCCCCATTGTCATCGGCCAGGCGTGCGAGTTCGACTACTCGGGCACGCAGGCATGCCGCGTCCTGAAGGAGGAGGGCCTGCGCGTCATCCTCGTCAACTCCAACCCGGCGACCATCATGACCGACCCGGGCATCGCCGACGCCACCTACGTCGAGCCGATCACCCCGGAGGTCGTGGCCTCGATCATCGAGAAGGAGCGCCCCGACGCGCTGCTTCCCACGCTGGGTGGCCAGACGGCGCTGAACACGGCCGTCGCGCTGTCTGAAATGGGCGTTCTCGAGCGTTTCAACGTCGAGCTGATCGGCGCGTCCATCGACGCGATTCGCGCCGGTGAGGACCGCGAGGAGTTCAAGGAGATCGTTGAGCGCTCCGGCGCCGAGGTCGCCCGTTCCTTCATCGCCCACACGATGGAGGAGTGCCACGCGGCCGCTGCCGAGCTTGGCTACCCCCTCGTCATTCGCCCCTCCTTCACGATGGGTGGCCTCGGCTCCGGTTTTGCTTACACCCCCGAAGACCTCGAGCGCATTGCCGGCCAGGGCCTGGCAGCCTCGATCACGACCGAGGTCCTCCTCGAGGAGTCGATCCTCGGCTGGAAGGAATACGAGCTCGAGCTCATGCGCGACAAGGCGGACAACGTCGTCGTCGTCTGTTCGATTGAGAACGTCGACCCGGTCGGCGTGCACACGGGTGACTCGATCACCGTCGCTCCGGCGCTGACCCTCACCGACCGCGAGATGCAGCGCCTGCGCGACATCGGCATCGCCGTCATCCGCGCCGTGGGCGTGGACACCGGCGGCTGTAACATCCAGTTCGCGATCCACCCCGAGACGGGCCGCATCATCGTCATCGAGATGAATCCGCGCGTGTCGCGTTCGTCCGCGCTGGCCTCGAAGGCGACGGGCTTCCCGATCGCGAAGATCGCCGCACGCCTCGCCACCGGCTACACGCTCGACGAGATCCCGAACGACATCACGGGCTCGACCCCGGCCTCGTTCGAGCCGACGCTCGACTACGTGGTCGTCAAGGTCCCGCGTTTCACCTTCGAGAAGTTCCCGGCCGCCGACCCGACCCTCACGACCTCGATGAAGGCCGTGGGCGAGGCCATGGCGATCGGCCGCTCCTACACCGAGGCGCTGCAGAAAGCCCTGCGCTCGATCGATAAGGGCGGCGTGCAGTTTCACTGGGACGGGCCGGCACCCACCCCCGAGGAGACCCGCGCGCTCGTCGAAGCTGCGGGAGTCGGCACCGAGGGCCGCCTCGTCCAGGTCCAGCAGGCTATTCGTGGCGGCGCGACGCTTGAGGAACTGTTCGAGTCGACCAAGATCGACCCGTGGTTCCTCGACCAGATGTTCCTCCTCGACGAGGTCGCGACCCGCATTCGCGAGGCCGAGGCCCTCACGGGCGACGTTCTGGCCGAGGCGAAGCGCCACGGCTTCTCCGACCGCCAGATCGCTGCCATGCGCGGCCTGTCGGAGGACACGGTGCGCGAAGTGCGCGGAGCGTTTGGTATCCACCCCGTCTTCAAGACGGTCGACACCTGTGCCGCCGAGTTCGCGGCCCGCACCCCCTACCACTACTCGACCTACGACCAGGAGAACGAGGTCCGTCCGCGCGAGCGCGAGGCCGTCATCATCCTGGGCGCCGGTCCCAACCGAATCGGTCAGGGCATCGAGTTCGACTACTCGTGCGTGCACGCGGCCATGTCCCTGCGCGATCACTACGAGACCATCATGGTCAACTGCAACCCCGAGACAGTGTCGACCGACTACGACATTTCCGACCGCCTCTACTTCGAGCCTCTCACGCTCGAGGACGTCCTGGAGATTTACCGCGCCGAGTGCGCGGCAGGCCCCGTCAAGGGCATGATCGTCCAGCTCGGTGGCCAGACCCCGCTGTCGCTCGCCGCCGATCTCGAGCGCGCCGGCGTGCCGATCCTGGGCACCAGCCCACGCGCCATCGACCTGGCCGAGGACCGCGAGGAGTTCGGCAAGGTTCTCGAGGCCGCTCATTGCCCGGCACCCGCACACGACACCGCGAACACGCCCGAGCAGGTCATCACCGTGGCTGAGCAGGTCGGCTACCCGGTCCTCGTTCGTCCCTCCTTCGTGCTGGGTGGTCGCGGCATGGCGATCATCAACGACGAACCGGCGCTGCGCGAGTACCTCGCGAGCCATGACTCCGAGCTGCTGTTCTCACGCGGACCGCTCCTCATCGACCGCTTCCTGGACGCCGCCATCGAGATCGACGTCGACGCCCTGTACGACGGCGAAGAGCTCTTCATGGGCGCGATCATGGAGCACATCGAGGAGGCTGGCATCCACTCAGGTGACTCCTCCTGCGTGCTGCCTCCCATGACGCTGTCCGCGCGCGAACTCGAACGCATCACGGCCTCCACCGAGGCGATCGCGCGTGGCGTCGGCGTTCGCGGCCTGATCAACATTCAGTTCGCCCTGCTCTCCGACACCCTGTACGTGATTGAGGCTAACCCGCGTGCCTCGCGTACCGTTCCCTTCGCGTCGAAGGCAACGGGCGTCCAGCTTGCAAAGGCCGCCGCTCTCATTCAGGTGGGCGCGACGATCGCCTCCCTGCGCGAGCAGGGGCTGCTGCCCACCCATGACGCCCGCGAGATCCACGACGGTGGCTCGATCGCCGTCAAGGCTGCCGTCCTGCCGTTCAAGCGGTTCCGCACGGCTGGCGGCGAAATCGTCGACACCGTTCTCGGTCCCGAGATGCGCTCGACCGGCGAGGTCATGGGCATCGACCGCGACTTCCCGACGGCATTCGCCAAGGCCCAACTCGGCGCTTCGACCGACATGCCGACGTCGGGCACCGTCTTCATTTCGATTGCAGACACCGATAAGCGAGCGATCGTTCTACCGGCCGCCCGTATGCACGAGATGGGCTTCAAGATCCTCGCGACCTCAGGAACGGCATCGGTCCTGCGCCGCAATGGCATCGAAGCCCAGGCTGTTCGTAAGTCGTCCGAGGGCCGCGGAGACGGCGGCGAGCCGACGGTCGTCGACCTCATCAACGACGGCTCGATCGACATGGTCGTCAACACGCCTCAGCGCAGCGCCCCGCGTAATGACGGCTATCAGATCCGTACCGCTGCAGCCTCGCAGGACCGCCCTGCGGTGACCACGCTGCAGGCGTTCAACGCGATGGTGCAGGCCATTGAAGTCCGTATGCGCGGGGCCTACTCCGTGCGCTCGTTGCAGGAATGGGATTCCATTCGATCGGAGGAAAGACGATGACAACTTCCGCAATCAAGCCTGCCGCCTCGGCTGCCTTCGGCGACCGTCTGTACACCGCCATGCGCACCTACGGCCCCGTGTGCGTGGGCATCGATCCCCACGCCTCTCTCTTGCAAGAATGGGGACTTGACGACGACGCGAACGGTGTGCGAGAGTTCTCCCTTCGAGTCATCGAGGCGCTCGGTGGTCGCGTTGCCGCCTTCAAGCCTCAGGCCGCGTTCTTCGAACGGCACGGCTCTCGAGGCGTCGCCATCCTCGAAGAGGTCATCGCTGCCTGCCGTGAAGTCGGCACGCTGTGCATTGTGGATGCTAAGCGCGGTGACATCGGCTCGACGATGGACGGCTATGCACAGGCGTTCTTGTCGGACGCCTCCCCACTTGCCGGTGATGCAGTCACGCTCTCGCCCTACCTCGGCGTCGGATCGCTGACCCCCGCCCTCGAGTTGGCGCGACAGACCGGAAGGGGAGTGTTCGTTCTCGCCCTCACATCGAACCCCGAAGGTGCCTCCGTTCAGCACGCCCGCGGCGAGGATGGAACCAGCGTTGCGGGGCGGATCGTGTCCCAACTGGCGGACTTTAACAGCCGGTGTGACCAACAACACCTCGGGCCTGCTGGCATCGTCGTGGGAGCCACCGTGGGCGACGCAGTCAAGCGTTTGGGCATCGATCTCGCCTCGCTCAATGGCGCTTTTTTGGCTCCAGGAGTGGGCGCACAGGGCGCTGGACCGGCGCAGGTCAGGGAGGTTTTCGCCGGAGCCGAAGACGCTGTCCTCGCCTCGTCCTCTCGAGCAATTCTGCGTTCCGGCCCGAGCATCGCCGGCCTCCGAGATGCCTATCGTGCAACGGTCGATTCCCTGCAATAATCTGCTCTGTTACTAAAAGAGCAGCGTTTTGGTCTGGCACTAGCGGTCTGGAAGGTGACATAGTTTATTTACCGAAGATCCCAACGGAGGAGATGATCAGAATGGCACTACCTGATCTCACGCCAGAACAGAGGGCACAGGCCCTCGAAAAGGCAACACAGGCACGGAGGCGTCGCGCCGAAGTGAAGAACGCGCTTAAGGCGCGCTCGATGAACCTGTCGGAGGTTTTGGAACTCGCTGATTCAGACGAAGCCGTAGCGAAGATGAAGGTCGTTTCGCTGCTGGAGTCGCTGCCGCGCGTCGGCACGAACACGGCTGCCGTGCTGATGGACGAGTACAAGATCGCCCAGAGCAGGCGCGTACGTGGCCTCGGCCCCGTCCAGCGGAAGGCGCTCGTCGAGCGTTTCGGCTGACGCGGTCAAGCGTGGCACACTTGAGTCATGACAAAGGCTCAACTGACTGTCCTCGCTGGCCCTACAGCCGTTGGAAAGGGAACTGTTGTCGCTGCGCTGACGAAGCGCTTCCCGACGCTTAACGTATCGATCTCGGCAACAACTCGCGATCCTCGGCCCGGTGAATTGAACGGCGTCCACTACTACTTCGTTTCCACTCAAGAATTCGATGCAATGATCGAACGTGGAGACATGTTGGAGTGGGCGCTTGTTCATGGAAAAAACAAGTACGGAACGCCTCGCGGACCCGTTGATGAAGCCCTCGCCGCTGGCACGCCCGTGCTCCTTGAGATCGATCTTGCCGGCGCACGTCAGGTCCGCACCACCAGGCCGGACGCGCAGTTCATTTTCCTCGCTCCTCCTTCGTGGGAGGAGCTTGAGCGTCGCCTTATCGGGCGCGGCACCGAAAGCCCCGAGGAACAGGCGCGTCGCCTGGCTACCGCCCGCGTTGAACTGGAGGCTGCCTCGGAGTTTGACCATGTTGTGATCAACGACGACGTGGAGCGCGCGGTGGATGAGCTGGCTCGGCTCATTGGCCTGGAGTAGTATCTATCTGAATCCGCCACTGAGAGGAATACACGCATGTCCGGAATTGTTGCCCAGCCCGTGGGCATCACGTCCCCGCCCATTGACAATCTGCTGGAGCACGTCGATTCCAAGTACGCGCTGGTTATCTTCGCTGCGAAGCGCGCACGCCAGATTAACTCTTACAATCTGCAGCTTCAGCAGAACATGATCCAGTTCGTGGGTCCGGTCGTCGACGTGCAGCCGGATGAGAAGCCGCTGGCTGTTTCCCTGCGCGAGATCAACGAAGGCCTCCTATCGCTCGAAGCTAACCCCGAGGCCTGACATGGCAACGATCGTCGTCGGTGTGACCGGCGGCGTCGCAGCCTTTAAAGCACCCATCGTGGTCCGCGAGTGTCAACGCGCGGGCCACGACGTGTATGTCGCTGCGACGCGCGCGTCATTGGATTTCGTTGGCCGCTCCACGTGGGAGGGCATCACGTCCCGCCCGGTCGCTGTAGATATCGCGGGGGAGGGGCGCGCCGAGCACGTGGAGCTTGCTCGCGTCGCAGACCTCATCATCGTCGTTCCCGCGACCGCTCATTCTTTGGCGCGCCTCGCCGCCGGTTTCGCCGACGACATGGTCTCGCTGACGGTTCTCGCGTCTGACGCGCCGGTTGTTGTTGCCCCCGCGATGCACTCCAACATGTGGCTGGCACCGGCCACGCAGGCGAACGTCAAGACGCTTCGCGAGCGCGGTGTGCACGTCATCGATCCCGCGTCTGGCGCGCTCGGTTCTGGCGACAGCGGTGTCGGCCGTCTTCCTGAACCCGAGGAGATCGCTCGGGTAGCTCTCGAGCTGCTCGATTCTCACAACCAATCATTGCAGGCTCTCGCTGGCCGCACGGTCGTTGTCACCGCTGGCGGGACGCGCGAACCCATCGATCCGGTCCGTTTTTTGGGCAATCAGTCATCCGGCCGTCAGGGACTGGCGATTGCGTCGGCAGCGGCGCGAGCCGGTGCCTCTGTCCGTGTGATCGCCGCCAACATCGAGTCGGCTCTCCTCGAAGCCCTTCCGACGGGCGTGCAGGTCACTCGCGTGGGCAGTGCCCTGCAGATGCGCGAGGCTTTGATCGATCAGGTGGCCGACGCCGATGCTCTCGTTATGACGGCAGCCGTTGCGGACTTTCGGCCCGAGGCCACCTCGGAGTCGAAGATGAAGAAGGACCCATCGACCGAGGATGCTCCGACGATCCGCCTGGTTCGTAACCCCGATATCCTCGCTGAAGTCGCGCATGGCGACCAGCGCCCGCCCCTCGTCGTCGGTTTCGCCGCGGAGACCGGCACCGACGAGGAGATTCTCGCCTACGGCGCTGACAAGGCTGCTCGAAAAGGTGCAGATTTCATTTGTTTGAACCGGGTGGGGGAGAGCGTCGGATTTGGCGACGTGCCCAACGATATTCGCCTCCTCGATGCAAGCGGCCACATCGCGGGCCGTTACGTCGGCTCAAAGGATGAGGTTGCCGCTGGTCTTGTCGGCCATATGGCTTCATTCCTTGATAATCTAAAGCGGTGAGTCAACAGCTTTTTTCTTCTGAGTCCGTTACCGAAGGTCACCCCGACAAGGTCTGTGACCGTATCTCCGATGCGATCCTCGACGCGCTGCTCGCCGCTGACCCCCACTCGCGCGTTGCCGTCGAGACGATGGCGGCCACCGGCCTCATCCACATCGCCGGTGAGGTGACGACCGAGGCGTACGTTGAGATTCCGGAGATTGTGCGTCGCGAGATCCTGTCGATCGGCTACGACTCGTCGCGCGTTGGCTTCGACGGTGCCTCCTGCGGCGTTTCCGTGTCGCTGGACGGCCAGAGCCCCGACATCGCCGGCGGCGTTGATGAAGCCATTGAAGTGCGCGGCACCCAGGGCGGTGACCCGCGCGACCGTCTCGGTGCCGGCGACCAGGGCATCATGTTTGGCTACGCTTCTTCGGATACCCCGGATCTCATGCCCGCCCCCATCTGGCTGGCACACCGCCTCGCAAAGCGTCTGGCTGACGTGCGCAAGCAGGGCATCGTTGAAGGGCTGCGTCCTGACGGCAAAACTCAGGTGACCCTCGCGTACGAAGACGGTCGGCCGGTGGGTATCGACACGATCGTCGTGTCCACCCAGCACGACGAGGCGCTGTCGCAGTCGGCGATCGCCGACGCGGTGCGCGACAACGTCATCACCCCTGTCATCGAGGAGTCCGGTCTCGCGCTGGCAACCGGATCCATGACCACTCTGATCAACCCGTCGGGTCGCTTCGTCCTGGGCGGCCCCGCCGCGGACGCCGGCCTCACCGGCCGCAAGATCATCGTTGACACGTACGGTGGTATGGCCCGTCACGGCGGCGGTGCCTTCTCCGGGAAGGACCCGTCGAAGGTCGATCGTTCCGCCACCTACGCTGCCCGTTGGGTGGCTAAGAACGTCGTGGCCGCCGGTATCGCCCAGCGTTGCGAAATTCAGCTTGCCTACGCCATTGGACGTGCTCGCCCGATCGGCCTGTACGTCGACACCTTCGGGACTGCTTCGGTGCCCGATGATCGCATCGCGGACGCCATTCGCGAGGTCTTCGACCTGCGTCCCCTCGGCATGATCGAAGACCTCGATCTGCTGCGTCCGATCTACCGCGAGACCGCCGCGTATGGCCACTTCGGCCGTGAGCAGTTCCCGTGGGAAGCGATCAACCGCGTCGACCAGCTCAAGGCTGCGCTCGCATGAGTGAGGTATTGGAAGCCGAGGATCACCTGCCCTCGTACGAGACCGAGTCCGCTCGCCGCGCGTGGCGTCGGCGCACGAGCCTGGAGATGATCATTTCCGGCTCCATCGGCCTCTTCACGTCGTTTGTTCTTTCGATCGAGGCGTGGCAGCTGGCCGCTGACTCTTCAGCGCGTTTTGGCTGCGACATTTCGTCCGTACTATCGTGTTCGACGGTCGCGCAGACGTGGCAGGCGCGTATCCTCGGCTTCCCTAACGCTTTCCTCGGCATCTTTTTCGAGGCCGTGGTTCTCGCTATCTCCGTCGCTATTTTCGCGGGCGTGAAGTTCCCGCGCTGGTACATGCTCGGCACGAACCTGCTGTACACGATCGCGCTGTTCTTTGCGTTCTGGCTGTTCGGGCAGTCGTATTTCATCATTCAGGTGCTGTGCCCGTGGTGCCTGCTCATCACCCTGACGACAACACTCGTTTTTGGTGGAATCACTCGCATCAATGTTCGCGATGGCGTCATCCCGGTGCCCGAGGGGCTGCGTCGTCTTGTCGCACAGGGCCTCGACTGGGCACTGTGGGGCCTGATCGTTTTTGGCGTGCTCGCCATGGTGGTCGCGAAGTACGGTCTGAAGCTTCTCGGCTGAGAGCGGGACGCAGATGTGTGCGGGCCGTGATTCACTAGGATCATGACTTCCCAACAGGGCATGCTTGACGGTTTCGATCCGCCGCGGTCTCGGGCCGCGGACATCGCTCGTGTGCTCGTTGACGTCGATCTGCCCCACATGGATCGGCCGCTCGACTACGTTGTGCCGGACAAGCTCATTGACGAGGCCCAGGTCGGCCGTGCAGTTCGCGTGCGGTTTTCCGGCACGCGCGCGGATGGTTGGATCGTTGAGCGTACACGGCGCGACGTGCTTGACGATGCCGCGCAGATAGAATCCGTCGTGTCGTCGGTCCCGGTACTGACGCCCGCTCTGTACGAGACTGCCCGTCGCATTGCCGCGCGTTTCCTCGCGACGACCTCCCAGGTGCTGTCGCTCGCGATTCCGCCGCGGCACGCGCGTGGTGAAAAGACCGTTGTCGAGGCACACAAGTCGGCGTGGCCATCCGTTGCGGCTCCGACTGTTTCTGAGGGCTGGGTAGCTTATTCTGCTGGAGAAGCGTTACTTCACCGTCTTGCAGCCGGCCAGTCTCCGCGTGCAGTCGTCACCGCGCTGCGTCCCCGGATGCGCGCGTGCTTGTCGGATGCCGTCGCGGCCACCGTTTCATCGGGGCGCAGCGCCATCATTGTGACGGCGACCGGAGAGGACGCAGCGCGGTACGCACGTATCCTCGAGGAGGACCTCGGTGTCCCTGTCGCCCTCACGGGCGCAGACGTGAGTCCCGAGGAGCGTTACCGTATCCACGTAGCTGCGACACTCGGGCGTCTTCCGATTGTGGTTGGGACCCGCTCTGCAGCGTGGGTTCCGTGCGCGAAGCTGGGCCTCATCGTCATCTGCGATGACGGGGACGATCGCCTTCGTGAGCGCCGTTTTCCTCGCTGCGATGTTCTTGATGTCGCCGTGCAGCGATGCGCGGTGGAGGGAGCGGGACTCCTCGTCGCCTCATATGCGCGCTCGGTCAAGGCACAGGCGCTCGTTCGTTCCGGCTGGGCTGTGAGCCTTGATCCCGTGCCCGACGCGCTGCGCGACGCGACTCCTCGCGTGCATCTGCATGGAGCGGCGGAAGCGGAACGTGAGGGAGCCAGTGGCCACATGCGCATTCCTCAGGCTGCGTTGCGTATGATCCGCCAGGGGCTTCGAGAAGGCCCTGTGCTCATCCAGGTCGCGGCCTCAGGGTATTGGCCGACGGTCGTTTGTCGGCGCTGCGGCGAACGTGCGCGCTGCCGTCATTGCTCCGGGCCTCTCGCTGTGGGCAGTGGGGGGGAGGTGACCTGCTCGTGGTGTGCGCGTACCTCGCAGACGTGGCGGTGTCCGCACTGCTCCGGCACAGAGCTGCGCGCAGCTCGCGTGGGTTCTACACGCACCGCCGAGGAGATCGCGCGCAACCTCCCGGATGCGTCGGTCCTCGAGTCGTCGGCAGCTCATCGGATCAGCCGTCAGCTTCCCGCGCGTCCCACTGTTGTCGTTGCGACGCCGGGAGCTGAGCCGGACGTGGACGGTGGCTACGCCACTGTAATCATTCTCGACGCCCATGCCCTTGCTGGCCGCACGGAGCTGTGGGCCCCGGAGGAAGCAGCCAGGCGGTGGCTCAACGCGCTGTCGCTCGTCCGCCCAGGCCACCCCGGCCTCGTTGTCGGGACGATTCCCGATGCCCTGGGGCAGGCGCTGGTGCGCTGGGCCCCAACTGACTACGCTGATCGTCTTCTCGATGAGCGCGAGGCCCTGGGCTTTTTCCCGGCCACGACCATGGTTGCGCTCGATGGGCCGGCGGCTCAGGTCCGTCAGGTCGCCGAACAGGTCATTCGTGAGGGAGGGGCTGAGCTGGTCGGCACCGTCGTACGACCGGCGACGCGCGAGGGCGAAGAAAACGAGGTGCGTACGCTGGTGCGAACCCCGTTGGCTGGGGCAGCGTCGATGCTCGCGGTTCTCACCGATATTCGGCGCTCGCGCAGTGCCCGCAAGGTTCCGCTCGTGAAAATGAGCGTGAACCCACCCGAGCTCTTCTGAGTCAGGGCCTGCGCGGTGCCGTAAACTGGCGGCCGTGCGCATTATTTTTGCTGGTACCCCCGAGGCTGCAGTCCCTACACTGCGGACCCTGCTGTCGTCGTCCCACGAGGTCGCCCTCGTCATCACACGCCCGCCGGCTCGGCGCGGCCGCGGGAAGACGTTGTACCCGTCTCCGGTGGCGGAAGTTGCCAGCGAATCCGGCGTGGAACTGCTGGAGACAACGACGCTGAAGACTCCCGAGATCGCACGCTGCATTGAGGACGCACAGGCGGACCTCGGTGTCGTCGTCGCGTACGGCGGCCTCGTGCCCCCGAACGTACTGGCGATGCCCGCCCACGGGTGGGTGAATCTGCATTTCTCGGATCTGCCGAGGTGGCGTGGAGCTGCTCCGGTCCAGTGGGCGATTCGCGAAGGGGATGCGACGACTGCCTCCTGCGTGTTTCACCTGGAGGAGGGCCTGGATACGGGCGACGTCTACTCACGCATCGAGGTTCCGATTGTTCGCGAGAGCGCTGGCGAGCTGCTCGCGTCCATGGCTGAGGCCGGCGCGGATCAGGTGCTCGGCGTTGTCGATGCGCTTGCCGATGGCAGCGCAACCGCGACTGCGCAGTCGGCGGAAGGCGTGACGCACGCGCGCCGCCTCGAGCACGTCGACGGCTACGTGTCGTTCACGCATGACGCCGCACACGAGGATCGCATCATTCGTTCCGTGACGCCCAATCCCGGTGCCTACACGGTGGCGCCGGGTGGGGCCCGCATGAAGCTTGACAAGGCAACGCCTGTGGACCGTGACGATCTGGCTCCCGGGCAGCTCGAGGTGACGAAGAAGCAGGTGACCGTCGGGTGCGCAAGCGGAGCTCTCGTGCTCGGCAAGGTCGCCCCGGCCGGCAAGTCCTGGATGGACGCGGCCGCCTGGGCGAGGGGGGCGCGGCCGTCCGAAGACCTACGCCTTGGGGGAGAGCTGGAGGGTGAGCGATGAGCGAGAGGCGTTACGCGGACGGTTACCGCAAGCTGCGCAAGGCCGATGAACCTCGTCGTATCGCATACGACGTTCTCCACGAAGTCGCGACTGAGGGCGCGTTTGCGAACATCATTTTGCCGAAGGCTTTGCGCCAGGCACGGCGCGACGGTCACTTCTCCGATCGGGATGCTGCCTTCACCTCGGAGCTCGTCCACGGCACGCTGCGCGCGATTGGCCGCCTTGATTGGGTCATCTCGCGCCACATTGATCGCCCGCTTGCCGATCTCGATCCGCGCGCTCTTGTCATCCTTCGCATGGGCGCCCACCAGCTCCTCGACATGCGCGTGCCCGACCATGCGGCTGTTTCCGCCACCGTCGATGTCGCCCGAGAGCACCTGACGGATGGCCCCGTCCGTTTCGTGAACGCCGTACTTCGCTCGATCACCCGTGAGGATCCTTCGGAGCGTGAGGCGGCCATGGATGCCATTGCGGACGAGGATGAGGCTCTTGGCGTGCGCTACTCACACCCGGCGTGGATGGTCGCTGCGTTCCGTGAGGCCCTCAAGGCTCACGGTTACCCCACGGATGAGCTTCTCGATGTTCTCGAGGCTGATAATGAGGTTCCCACGGTCACTCTGGTGGCCCGGCCGTCTTTGATGAGCGTCGACGAACTCGCTGACGAGGCCGAGGACATTCTCGACACGCGCGTCGCCTTGGGCGCTGTCTCCCCGTATGCAGTGCTCCTCGAATCCGGTGACCCTGCGCGCCTTCCCTCAATTCGTGACGGCCGCTCCGGTGCCCAGGATGAGGGCTCGCAGCTCGCCGCCCTCATCGCCGCATCTGCACCGCTCGAGGGCGGTTCAGACGAGCGCTGGCTCGACCTGTGTGCGGGTCCCGGCGGTAAGGCCGCGCTTCTCGCCGGCCTCGCTGCCGGCAGGGGAGCGCGCGTCACCGCCAACGAGGTGCACCCGCACCGCGCACGCCTCGTTGAGCGGACGACACGTCAGTTCGACTCCATCGAGGTCGTGAGCGGCGACGGTCGTACCTTTGGAGGCGGCCAGAGCGCGTGGCCGCTCGGTTCGTTTGATCGTGTCATCGTCGACGCTCCCTGCTCGGGCATGGGGTCGATGCGGCGACGCCCCGAGTCTCGCTGGAACCGCACGCCCGGGGACGTGGAGGAGCTCACCGTCCTCCAGCGCGAACTGCTCGATCGGGCGGTCGCACTGACGCGCCCCGGCGGCGTTCTCACCTACATCACGTGTTCCCCGCACGCGGCCGAGACGCGTGAACAGGTCGAGCGTCTGCTGAAGGCTGGCGAGGTCGAGCTGCTTGACACCGTGGCTCTCGCAAACGAGTGCGCACCTGAGGCGCTGGACGTGCCGGAATCTGCGGGCGTCATTGCGGGCTTCGGCGGTCGGACGCTCCAGCTATGGGACCACCGTTTCGGCACGGATCTTATGTTTGTAGCCTGCCTGCGCAGGCGCTAGCATATGCGTTATGAACGCCACAATTAGCCCGTCGATTCTCAACTGCGACATCGCCGACCTGCGCGGTGAGCTCACCAAGATCGCAGGAGCGGACATCGCTCACGTCGACGTCATGGATAACCATTTCGTCCCCAACCTCTCGTGGGGTCTGCCCGTCGCGGAGGCTGTCGTCAAGTCCGGTATTCTCCCGGTCGACGCGCACCTCATGATCGAGGACCCGGATCGTTGGGCTCCGCAGTACGCGGAGGTCGGTTGTGAGTCCGTTACCTTCCACGCAGAGGCCGCAGCAGCGCCGCTGCGCCTGGCGCGCGAGCTGCACCGCATCGGTGCGCGCGCCGGCCTGGCTCTGAAGCCCGCGACAGACATCGCGCCATTCGTGGACATCCTCAACGAGTTCGACATGATCCTCATCATGACGGTCGAGCCCGGTTTCGGCGGCCAGTCTTTCATTGAGCAGATGATCCCGAAAATCGAGCGCACTCGCGCCGCGATCAACGCCGCGGGGCTGCAGGTATCGATCCAGGTCGATGGCGGCATTTCCCGCGCCACCATCGAGCGAGCAGCCGAGGCCGGTGCTGACAACTTCGTCGCCGGTTCCGCGGTCTTCCGTGCGGAAGACGCGCATCGTGAGGTTGAGGCGCTGCGCGAGCTCGCGAACGCCCACTCACACTGACCGCACAACTTTTCTGGCGGCCGGAACGAGACGAGGTCCCGCCCGGCCGCCTTTTTTTCTTTCACAGCGGATACGCCTCGCGCGGTGCGCACGTCGGTGGCACAATGGCACACGAGTACTCCGGGGTCGGTGAAAGTCCGAACCGGCGGTGATAGTCCGCGACCCGCCCTCACAGAACGAGGGTGGTTGAGCCGGTGAAATTCCGGAACCGACGGTTAAAGTCCGGATGGGAGGAGTGCATGAGGCGCATCCGTGCGTCTGCTGTGCTGCGCGTACCCCCGGTGTCGGAAAGTAAGTCGTGGCAATTCGGAACAAGCCCCGCGGTGCGCTCACCGTCGCGGCGCCGATCATCTTTCTCGCCCTTGTGTTGGCGGGATGGTGGCTGACGACGACGCTGACCGGCATCGAAGCCTGGCGTCTACCCGATCCGCTTGCTGTTGCCCGAAAAGGCGTGGCGCTGCTCCAGCGCCCCACGACCTGGCGCCAGATTGCGGTGACGGGAGGCGAGGCTATCGCGGGCTGCGCGCTCGGAACGGTCGTTGCGCTGCCGTTAGCGTATGCGATCTACCGCTGGCGGCTGTTGGCTGCGGCGGTGGAACCCTTCCTTGGGGCAACCCAGGCGTTGCCCGCCATCGCAATCGCCCCCATCCTCGTCCTGTGGGTCGGATACGGCATCACACCGGTCATCGTGCTGTGTGCGCTGATGGTGTTTTTCCCGATCCTTGTGTCCACTGTCGTCGGCTTGCGTCATATTGATCGCGAGTTGCTCGAGGCTGCCGCACTCGACGGCGCAACGGGTTGGACGATGGCCGCACACATGGAGCTACCTCTCGCGGCTCCCGCCATTCTGGGCGGCCTGCGTAACGGGTTCGCTCTGTCTGTCACGGGCGCTGTCGTGGGGGAGATGGTCATGGGAGGGTCCGGGCTCGGGCAGGTACTCACTCAAATGAGAAGCAACGTGGACACCGCCGGCATGTTCGTCGTTATCGCGATCCTGTGCGTCATGGCGACGATTCTGTACGTCATCGTGTACCGGATCGAGCGGTCGAAGCGCTACGCCATCACGCAGTGAAGGAGACATCCCTTGAAGCTTTCCACTATCGTTCGCGCGACCGTTATCGGTGCCAGCGCCTCGCTGGCTCTGGGCGCTTGCACAGTCGGTCCGGGCGCTACGCAGTCGGGCGCGTCCTTGCGGGGCGCCTCGGACGTGACGATCGGCCTGACCTACATTCCGAACGTGCAGTTTGCCCCCGTCTACGTCGCTGATTCTCAGGGACTGTATAACGACGCCGGTATCACGCCTACCGTTCGCCATCACGGCTCGGACGAGGGCCTGTTCACGGCGCTTCTGGCCGGCCAGGAGGACGTGGTCATTGCCTCGGGCGACGAGGCCGCGGTTGCAGCGTCGCAGGGCCTGGACCTCGTGTCTATCGGCCAGTATTACGCGACCTACCCGGGAAGCGTCATCGTTCCGGCCTCGTCGTCCATCACGAGCCTCGCGGACCTGGCTGGAAAGAACATTGGCATTCCCGGTGAGTACGGTTCGAGCTACTACGCCGCTCTCGCCGCCATCAAGGCCGGCGGCCTACAGACCTCCGACGTGACAATCTCGTCGATCGGCTACACGCAGCAGGCAGCCCTTGCGGCTGGACAGGTGGACGCAGTCGTTGGCTTTACCAACAACGACGCGGTGCAGATGAGGCTGGCGGGCATCGACATCCGGGAGATCCCACTCGATGGTGCCTCAACTCCGCTGGTGGCAGCCTCGATTATTACGACGCGCGAGTGGGCACAGGCCCACCCGGATGCGGCGCGCGCGGTCGTATCTGCAACCACCGAGGCGATGAATACGATCGCTGCCGATCCCCAGGTTGCGATCGACGCGACGGCCAAGTGGGACACGTCGCTCAGTGACGAGACCTCGCTGGCCGCAGCGAACGCCGTTCTCGCTGCGACTGTTCCGCTGTGGCTCGGGGATGACGCGCGCGCCGACGGCGTGCAGGATCTCGCCACATGGTCGTCGATGGTGTCGTTCCTGAGCTCGATTGGTGTTCTTGAGGGGGATGTCGATCCGAGCGTCATCGTGACAAACGAGTACGCGAATGCGGCTGATACCGAGTCTTCTCAGTCCTAAACGGTGCGCCGTGTGCTCGGGACGCGCGCGTTTCGCGTAGGGTAGGCGAGTGAGTACCGCCGTCAACGCTAACGTGCGCGTCCTTGAGCTTTTTGTTGAGCTCCTGGGCGCGCGTCCGGGGCGCACGAAGGCGCAATTGCGTACCCTTCCCGGATATCAGGGGCTTGCAGACGACGCGTTTGAGACGCAATTCCAGCGCGATAAGGACGCACTGCGTGATGCGGGTGCCCACATGACGATTCGCTCGGGGGAACGCTACAGCATCGCGTGGGATTCGTTTGCGCCCGGCATCGAGGTGACCAGTGCTGACCGCGCTCTGATATCACTGGCTGCGCGCGCGTGGGATAGCAGCGAATTTTTCGCCGACGCTATCGATGCGAAGGCAGCCGCAGCTTCCTCCGACGACGTTTCCGCCCCCACGATTCGCCTGGGTCTCACCGGCCTCGGCGCTGCCACCGTGTTGTCGCAGGCCATTCGCGAGCGACGCGTGGTGTGTTTCGAATACCCGGGTTCACGCGAACTGACTGAGCGTTCCGTCGAGCCGTGGGCTCTATCGGTGCAGGGCCGTGCCCTGTACCTGTGGGGCTGGGATTTGGACCGCGACGCCGAGCGCACGTTCCGCGTGTCGCGGATACGCTCGCAGATTTCCTTCATCGGAGAGCCGTCAGACGCCTCGCTCCCGCCCGAGGGCGCGACGTTTCCTCCCGTGTCGTCGTTCGTCTCTCCCGTCGTCCACGTGCGCATCGACTCCACCGCGCGCACGCTTCTGCACGGTTACGAGGCCGGGGCATCGTCTGACGAGCACGGTTCGCCTCGGCAGGGCTGGGAGAGTGTCGCGCTCGAAGGCGCAGAGATGGGAACGTGGATCGGCCGCCTTCTTCCGTTGGCTGCCGACGTGGTTGTCGTCGCGCCCGAGCCCCTGCGAGATGCGATGCTGACGCGCTTGCGTGCGGCCGCCACGTGGGGTGATCGCGATGCCTGAGAACGTTCAGCTGGCCGTTGTTCGGCTTGCTTCGATGGTGGCGTGGATGAGTGATCATCCCGGCGCGACCGTCGATGAGATCGCCGCGCATTTCCATCGCACTCGCCGACAGGTGCGTCGTGACATCGAGTATCTCGCGTCGGTCGGAGATTCACTGCCCGGCGCGTCTTTCGAGCTCGATTGGGAGCTCTACGAGCAAGAACAGCGCGTGTCGTTGCGCTCGACGCTGGGTGCCTCGGCACCGCTGCGTCTGTCTGCGCTCGAGGCGCAGGCTCTTCTCATTGGCCTGTCTGCGATGACCCCGCTGCTCGGCAAGGAGCTTTCCGCTCATGTTCCGCACGCAGCCCTCGTCGTCTGCGCGCTCGGTGGCCTGAAAGAGGCCGACGCCGAACAGCGCGTGGAAGCGATTCCATCTCTGGCCTCGTCGAGCGCGAGCCTTGAGACTCTGCGTGATGCCCTCCTGCGCGAAGAACGAGTGTCTTTCACCTACGTGTCCGCTTCGGGGGTTTGCACGCGCCGCATCGTCGACCCGTGGTCGCTTGAGGCGAGCGCAAGCGGCTGGCTCCTGCGCGGCTGGTGCACTCGCGCGGGGCAAGCGCGCAGTTTCGCGGTCGCGTCGATCAGCGACGTGCGCGGCGAGGGGCCGCGCGTCGAGGAGCCGCGCCGCGTGCGCCATGATGCACCCACCTGGACGCTCGACGTCGATCGCGATGCTCGGTGGATCGCCGACGAATACGACGGTCGCATCGTCGCCGAGCTGGACGGCGGGGGAGCACGTATCACGCTGCCCGTCTGGAACGAACAGTGGGGCCTGAGCCTCCTCATTGACGTCGCCCCACACCTGCGAGCAGTAACGCCGGATGTGCGCGACGACGCCGCACGCCGTGCGCGCTCAGTTTTGTCGGTCTGGACCCGAGAGGATGCATCGTGAGCCCCAAACGACGTCGACACCGCACACGGGACACTGAGCACGTAGCACGCCACGAGGAGGAAGTCGGCCTCGGCGTCGGCAGCGCAGCCCAGCGCTACGCCGCATACAAGGCCGAAGCGCAGGCTGCCTCATCCCTGCGAGCACGCTGGGTTTCCACGCTGAGCTTCACTCCGGACCCGTTCCAGATCCAGGCACTCGACGCCGTCGAGGCCGGCAGCTCCGTGCTCGTTGCCGCACCCACGGGTGCTGGTAAGACCATCGTCGGCCAGTTCGGCGCATACGTCGCGCTCGAGCAGGGGATGCGCGCGTTCTACACGACCCCCATCAAAGCGTTGTCCAACCAGAAGTACCTGGAGCTGTGCGACCTGTACGGCTCTGACAACGTCGGCCTGGCGACCGGAGATACGTCGGTGAACTCCGGGGCCCCGGTCGTCGTCATGACGACCGAAGTGTTGCGCAACATGATCTACGCGGGTGCTCCTCTCGACGACCTGGGAGTCGTCATCCTCGACGAGGTCCACTACCTGGCGGACAAGATGCGTGGCCCAGTGTGGGAGGAAGTGATCATTCACCTGCCCGCACACGTCGCGATCATCGCCCTGTCGGCCACGGTGTCGAACGCCGAGGAATTCGGCGTGTGGATCCGGGAAGTGCGCTCCACCTGCGAGATCATCGTTTCCGAGAAGCGCCCGGTCCCGCTCTACCAGCACATGATCGTCGGCGAGGACATTTTTGATCTCTACGCGCCGACCGGAAAGGGAAAGCTCAATCCGCAGCTCGTGGCCGCGACGCGGGACACCGCAATGCGCGGCGGGCGCGGCTCGCGCTCGTGGAACCGCGAGGTCCGCGTGCGGCGCGAATCGCGTCCCTCGACGCTGATTTCTCTGGATCGCGCGCACCTGCTGCCCGCCATCACGTTCATCTTCTCGCGGGCAGGATGCGAGGATGCGGTGCGCCAGATCCTCTCCACGCGTATCACGCTGACGACCCGCTCGGAGGCCGCCGAGATCGAGAGCTACGTGGACGAGGTCATCGCGCTGCTTCCTCCCGAGGATGCCATCGTCCTCGGCGCCGAGGCGTGGAAACGCGGCCTCATGCGCGGCATCGCCGCGCACCACGCTGGCATGCTGCCCCTCATGAAGGAGAGCGTCGAACACCTGTTTTCGCGCGGCCTCGTCAAGATGGTGTACGCGACCGAGACGCTCGCGCTCGGGATCAATATGCCCGCGCGCACGGTCGTCATCGAATCACTGACGAAGTGGAATGGCTCGGCGCACGTCTCCCTGTCCGCCGGCGAGTACACGCAGCTCTCAGGACGGGCGGGGCGCCGCGGTATCGACACCGAAGGGCACGCGGTCGTCTCGCATCGTGGGGGAGTTGCTCCCGAAGAGGTTGCCGCCCTCGCATCGAAGCGCACGTACCCGTTGATTTCTGCGTTCACTCCGACGTACAACATGGTTGTCAACCTGCTCGCGCGCTCGACGCGCGCCCAGACTCGCAAGGTGCTCGAGTCTTCTTTTGCGCAGTACCAGGCCGATTCCGCTGTCGTCGCACTCGCGTCGCGACTGAGCGACCTGGAGGCGCAGCGCGACGCGACAGCCGAGGATCTGTCGTGTTCGCACGGAGATGTTCGCGAGTATGTGGCGCTGCGCGACCAGTTGGGTCAGGCGGAGAAGTCTGGTGCGCGTGCGCGCAAGCGCGAGGCGCGAGATGAATCGCGCCGCGTTCTGTCCGGCGTGCGCCCGGGCGACGTCCTGGCACTGACTCGTGGCCGCAAGACACGCCTGTGCGTCGTCGGGGCGAAGGCCACCAGCGCCTCGGGCAGAGCCCAGGTCTCGGTGATCGGGGAGGATGCCGCGTGGAGGGCGCTGGCTCCCGAGGACGTGCGCGGCGCAATCGCTGTCGTCGGACACATGTCCATTCCCGGCGGATCTGCGCTGCGGCGCACAAAGGAGCGCACGCGCATCGCCGGGGAACTTCGCTCAGGCGCTGCCAAGGGCATGTACGAGGTCCCCGCAGATTCCACGCAGGCATCGGACCCCATCTCGGCACTGCGCGATGCGATGCGTCAACATCCGGTTCATCGCTGCCCGCACCGCGAGGAGCACGCTCGTGCGGGTGCCCAGTGGGCCCGCCTGGCACGCGAGATCGATTGTCTTCGTTCATCCATCGACTCCCAGACGGGTTCTGTGGCCGCCCAGTTCGACCGCGTCTGCGCGGTTCTCGAACGTCTCGGCTTTTTGGCCGGTGATGAGGTCACGGACTCGGGTCAACGCTTGCGCCGAATCTTCGGTGAGCGCGACCTGGTGGTGGCCATGTCGATGAACGAGGGCACGTGGAATGAGCTCGACGAGGCGGAGCTCGCGTCGATGGTGTCCGCGCTCGTCTACGATTCTCGTTCCGACGACGATGCGCAGCAGCTGGCTCCTGTGGGTGTGGGCATGAGACTGCAGGAAGCATGGCATGAGAGCCTGGCGACCTTGGAGCGCGTACATCGCGTCGAAAAGGCCTGCGGCTGCGACCTGACCCCGAGCCTTGATGCCGGCCTGATGGCTGCCACACTTGCGTGGGCGCACGGCTCAACACTGGCCACGGCGATTGATGCTACGCCGATCCAGGCCGGAGACTTCGTCCGCTGGATGCGTCAGGTCATGGACTGCCTCGGTCAGATCGCGTCGGCGTCGTCCAGCGGCGAGCTCATGCGCAAAGCCGAAGCCGCGAAGGACCGCATCGGTCGCGGTATCGTTGCGTGGTCGACGATTTGAGACACCCGGAGGGCTAGTGGGCTATCAGCACATCTTCCAGCGCGCATCGTTCGCACACGTGTGCGGCGATTCCATCATCGCAGCGATCGCCGGTCTCGCGCTGTACGCGTCGTTTCCACCCGTGGGCTGGTGGTGGCTATCGGTGCCTGCCTTCGCCCTGTTTGTGTCGCGCATTGACGAGGCCAGGGCCCCGCGCGCGCTGACAGTGACGTTCGTGTTCGGCATGAGCTTCTGGGTTCCTCTCATCGACTGGATTCCGCTGGCCGTTGGCACGACGCCCCCGTGGTTCGTTCTCGCGCTCGTGCAGACATTCTTCTTCATGGGCTGGGTAGTCTTTGCGCGCTGGACCCAGCTGTGGCGGTGGGCGCGCGGTCCTCTCGTCCAGGCTTTCTTGTTCGCACTGACCTGGGCCGGCGTCGACGCTGCTCGCTCACGCTGGCCGTGGTCGGGCTTCCCGTGGGGCTCCGTTGCCTTGCCTCAGGTGGATTCGCCGCTCGGCCATCTCGCGCCTTACGGCGGTACGACGCTCATCACTGCAGCCGTCGTTTTTCTTGCCGTTCTTGTCCGCCGAGCTTTCGCGGCTCGCGACGCCGCCGTGGTGCGTGAGCATTGGTTTTCGCGCCCGGCGCTGGCTGTCATCGTCGCCGCCATATACGTTGCCCCCCTCGCCATTTCACTGCCTAATCAGGCGGAGAACGGCATGTTGCGCGTCGGCGTCGTCCAGGGCGATATTGCGCTGCCCGGGGCCGAGGCGTACAGCCGCGAGGGGGAGGTGACCGATAACAACGTGCGTGCGTCCCTCGAGCTCGCGAGTTCACCGCAGGTCATTGATCGTCCGATTGATATCGCGTTCTGGGGCGAGGGTTCCGTCGATCGCGATCCGCTTGCATTCCCCGCAATCGGCCAGGCCGTCGATTCGGCGGCCACGGCGCTCGATGCGCCGATCCTGATCGGCTACACGAACCTGAACGAGCGCGACCACGTCAAGAACTGGCTGGCGCTGTGGGAGCCTGGCACAGGCATGGACGAGGCCGCCCGCTACTCCAAGCACGTTCCCGTTCCCTTTGGCGAGTTCATTCCTTTCCGGGATGTCATTGCTTCGTTCGCGACAGAGGTTGCTCAGGCCAGTAAGGATATGGAAGCGGGGGAGGAGCCTCCCCTGGTGACGGTCCGCGCACGTGACGGGCGCAGCGTTCCCCTGGCTGTCGGTATTTGTTTCGAGGCAGCGTACCCCCTCGTGATCGGCGATGGCGTTGCGCGTGGCGGACAGGCCATCGTTGTCCCGTCAAACAACTACCATTTCCGCTCGTCGGGCGAGTCCGCGCAGCAGGGCCAACTTTTGCGCATGCGCGCAATGGAGTATTCGCGCAGCGCCGTTCAGGCGTCAACGACTGGCCACTCGTACGTGATTCGTCCCGACGGCTCGATTCTCGCCAGCACAGGTACCGAGGAGGCGGCCTCGCTCGCTGCCGACATCCCGCTTCGGTCCTCGCAGACGTTGACAGCTTCGGCGGGGGAGAGCATTCCGAGTTCCGTGATGGTGGCAACGCTGGTCATTGCGATTCTCACCACCGCGACAGTTATCGGACAAAGAATCAGGGCGTCAGCGCGCGCTAGACGTGCGTGCGACCACTAAATTCGGCAAGATGTGACTCATGACTGAATCGGTACCATTCTCTCCGTCGCCGTCCGGCGACCACACCCTGATCGTTATTCCGACGTACAACGAGATGTCGACGCTGCCGACGATTCTGGGCGACATCTGGGCGAACGTGCCGGGCGCGCACGTGCTCATCGTCGACGATTCGTCGCCCGATGGAACGGGGGAGTGGGTCGACACCCGACGGGAGGGCGAGGAGCGTCTGCACGTCCTTCATCGCCCCGCGAAGTCTGGGCTTGCCACCGCGTACGTCGACGGCATGGGATGGGGTATCGACCACGGATATCCGTTCATTCTCCAGATGGATGCGGATGGCTCGCATCGTCCCGTCGATCTGCCCAAGCTACTGAGCCGCATGGCCGGCCCGGATCGTCCCGACCTGGTCATCGGTTCACGTTGGGTGCCCGGCGGCGCCATTAACGGATGGTCGGCGAAGCGTGTCGCTCTGTCCAAAGCGGGCAATTATTATGTCCGTTTTTGCCTCGGAACGCCCGTGCGCGATGCGACGGCAGGCCTGCGGCTACACCGCGCATCGTTCCTGCGCGAACATGAGGTTCTCGGTCGGGTAGCGACGACAGGATTCGGCTTCCAGGTCGAAATGACCGAGCTGGAGCGGTCGCTGGGTGCGACCATCGCCGAGGTTCCGATCACCTTCGACGAGCGTATGGCCGGCGAATCGAAGCTCGACTCGTCGATTTTCGTCGAGGAGCTCGTGATGGTAACGAAAGGCGGCCTGAGCCGACTGGCCCAGGCCGCGCGACAGATGCTGCCGAAGCGTTAGCCCTTGCGGTACGAACCCTCGGGACGCAGACGGCCCTCGCGATACGCGGTCAGCTGCTCGGTCAGAACGACCTCGAGTTCCTCGATCGAGCGGCGCTCAAGCAGCATGTCCCAGTGGGTGCGCTGCGGCTTAACGGGCTTGTTTTCCTCGTCCTCAACGGTTTCGCCAATGAGCTCGGCCGCCTGGCCGCACTTGCATTCCCACGTCGCAGGCGCGGTGGCCTCGCTGGACAGCGTCACCTCGAACTCGTGACCGTTGGGGCACGCGTAACGGACGACGAAACGATCGGCGAAAACAACGCCATCCTCAGATTCGAGGGACTTCGCACCGATCTGCATGCCACGCAGTGCGCGGTCAGCCATAACAGCCTCCTGAACAAAAGAACGAAACGGGTCCATTCTATCTGACACGTCAAGCGGAACGCTCCATCGGCCTCGTCTCAACCCCACCCCACGATCCGATAATGTACATTATGTCCGTTTTTCTTTATCGACCGCTCTCCAACCACGCGGTACAGTTGCAGTCATGACAACGGACCGACACTTGCCCTCCCTGAGGCCCCCTGCCTTTCGTGAGATCGCCATACTCTCATTGGCCTGCTTGGCATACTCGGTCCTATCGTTCCTTGCCAAGGCACCCAAGTCCGTCGCCATCGCGCACGCACACGACGTCGCAGCTTTTGAGTCCCGCTTCGGACTGTTTATTGAAGGCTCGGCCAACGCCTGGCTGAGCGCTCATCCACTGCTCGCATCTGCCGCGTCCGCGCAGTACGCGGTGTCATTTTTGGTAATGACCGGTTTCGCCTTGGTTGTCCTGTGGCGCAAGGCTCCTACCCACTATCGCAGCGCGCGGTGGACTCTCGTCATCATGACTATCGGCGCGCTCATCACCTACTGGACCTATCCCCTGGCTCCCCCGCGCCTCGTTCCCGAGCTCGGCTTTGTCGATGCGGTCGCCGAGCACACGTCCGCATATTCGCAGCTCTTCGGCACGCTTGCAAACCCCTACGGAGCCATGCCATCGATGCACACGGGCTGGTCCATATGGGTTGCATTCATGCTCGGCACGTACGTGTGGCGCTCATGGTGGGCGCGGCTGATTCTCGCCGCCCACCCCGTTGTAACCATCGTGACAATCGTCGCAACGGGCAATCATTATGTGGTTGACGCCATTGTCGGATGCGTATACTTCCTGCTCGCCTGGCTCTTTGTCACCATTGCAAACAGTACCTTACTGGGAAATGTGCGAACGCCCGGCGAGACGTCCTAGGAGCTCCCCAATTTAAACGCTAGTGTGGATACCATGAGACTCGGAGTTGATTTTGGTACCACGACCACTGCGATCGCTATTGTTGATCGGGGGAACTACCCGATCGTCTCTTTCGTCAACAATCACGACGATACGGTCGATTTCGTTCCGTCCATCATCGCTCTTGACGGCGATCGCCTCATCTATGGGTTTGATGCTGAGGATGCCGCCAGGGAGGGTGCTCCTCACCTGCGTTCTTTCAAGCGTCTGCTGTCTGATCCGTCGGTGACTGACACGTCCACGGTGCGCCTGGGCAATCACAGTATTTCGATTCTCGACGCGCTGACGGGTTTCCTCAGCTACGTCGCGCGCCAGCTGCGCACGAACTCTTCCATCGCCTCACTGTCCGATTCGGAGCCGCTCGAGGCTCTCGTCGGTATTCCGGCGCATGCGTGGTCGGCGCAGCGCTTCCTTACCCTTGAGGCCTTCCGCCGCGCGGGCTGGGATGTGCTCGCAATGGTCAACGAACCGTCCGCTGCGGGCTTCGAGTACACGCATCGCCACGCTGGCACCCTCAATTCCAAGCGAACTGCAATCCTTGTCTACGACCTGGGTGGCGGCACCTTCGACGCTTCTATCGTTTCCGCCACGGGCACGCTCCACGAGGTTATGGGATCGCGCGGCCTCAACATGGTCGGCGGCGACGATTTCGACGTCGTGCTCGCCACCCGCCTCGCAGCGGCTGCCGGCACCGACTCCGGCAAGCTTGGCGACGAATCGTGGGAGCGTCTCATCGAAGACTCACGCGACGCGAAGGAGACCCTCTCCCCCTCGACGAAGTTCATCACCGTACCCGTCGACGGAAAGCCCGTGACAATTCCCGTCACGGACTTCTACGAGGCCGCCACTCCCCTGGTCGAAGCGACGATCGAGGCCATGGAACCCCTGTTGGTGCCCGACGCGTCAGGCGTTGGTCAGCTGGGCGGCGACATCGCCGGCCTCTACGTGGTTGGTGGCGGTTCGCAGCTGCCGTTGGTAGCCCGCATCCTCCGTTCGCGCTTCGGCCGCCGCGTGCACCGCTCCCCACACACGGCAGCCTCGACCGCGATCGGTCTGGCCATCGGCGCCGATCCCGAGGCCGCGTACACAGTGCGCGAACAGCTCTCTCGCGGCGTCGGCGTCTTCCGTGAGCGCGAGGCTGGCTCGTTCATCTCCTTCGACACGCTCCTGGAGCCGAACACTGAGCTTGCTCCCGGCGAGACACTAACGATCAAGCGCCGCTATCGCGCCGCACACAACATCGGCTACTTCCGCTTCGTCGAGTATTCCTCGTTCGACGAGGCCGGGGTGCCCCGCGGCGACCTGCAGCCCTACGGCGAGGTCATCGTTCCATTCGATCACGCCCTGCGCCACTCCGATATTGACCTCTCGGCCGTTCCCGTCATTCGCACTGACGATGGCCCTCTTATCGAAGAGTCCTACATCGTCGACGGAAACGGTATGGTCACCGTGGAAATCACAGACCTGGAGGCCGACTACACCGTGACGCGTCCTCTCGGACGGCGTTAATCGCGCGGGCGGTGCTCTCCTTATCAAAGGGTGTGGGGCCCAGGCATCGTGCCTGGGCCCCACACTTACGTTAAAGACGCGGATCAGGAAGCAGAAAGCTTCGACCGACGACGCTCGGCGAGCTCGTCGACGAACGCGGGCTCGGAGCGCTCAACGGGCAGCTCAGCGAGCGAACCCTCGACCTCGCGCCAGACGCGGCCGACAGCGATGCCAAACACGCCCTGTCCACCCTGAAGGAGATCGATGACCTCATCGGTGGAGGTGCACTCGTAGACCGAAGCGCCGTCGCTCATCAGCGTGATGGACGCAAGGTCATCCACTCCCCTGTTCTGCAGCGACGAAACGGCAATGCGAACCTGCTGGAGAGAAACGCCGGCGTCCAGGAGCTTCTTGACGACCTTGAGGACGAGAATGTCACGGAAGGAGTAGAGACGCTGCGAGCCAGAGCCGCGCGCGGCCCGGATCGACGGCTGCAAGAGACCGGTGCGAGCCCAGTAATCGAGCTGGCGGTACGTAATACCAGCCGCACTGCACGCAACGGGGCCGCGATAGCCCACCTCGTCTGTGTCGAGCCCCTCGAGGGGATCGCCGAACAGCATGCCTTGCCGGCTTGCGGCGTTCGCTTGTGCGCTCACTCGGGGGCTCCTTGTAGGTAATACGTGATGAGAACAGGACTACGGTAGGCCACGAGCGACGCTCGGTCAATGACCGACCCGGCGAGTCTAACCTTCATGTTGAACATGAAACTTAGTCCCCATCCTCAGCCAGCGATGATACCGCCACCGCCAGCATGTCCCGATGCAACTCGGCAAACAGGTCGCCCAGTTCGATAGCACGGGCGCGCGCACGCTCCCGGTCCGCACCACGGCCTCGTCCCCTCTGAGAAGAAACCGTCTGATCGATGATATCGGCACTGCGTTCCGCGCCCTGACGGACTGCGCGCAGCACCCGAACATCCACGCCAGCGGACTCGAGACGCGCGATCGTGGACACGGCCTGCACGCAGCGGGAAGGGAAATAACCGGCCAGGTCCGGAGTGATCAGCCCCAGCCGCGCATAGCGCTCGAGAGTGTCCATGTCGACGCCCGTCAGGTCCGACAGGTCCGCCGCTGGAATGGCCCGACGGCCTCCCAGCGACACCGTCTGTCCCTCTGAAGAAACGACCTGCGCGACACGACGGCGCACGGGCTCATGACCGGCATCGAGCGCATCCAGCTGCCCGCGAATCACACTCAGCGGAGTGAAAGAATCGCGCTGCTCGGTCAGGACGTAACGCAGTCGCTCAACGTCCGCCGCCGAATACTTGCGGTACCCAGATCCGGTGCGAGCTGGCGAGACGAGGCCTTCACTCTCCAGATAGCGAACCTTCGACAGCGAAATCGCAGGGAACTCGTCCTTCAGCGCATCAACGACGCGGCCAATCGACAGCTCGGGCGAATGATCCGCATCATGCGGCCACGAGGTCACCTCCTGAGTGGAAGCAACCTCGTGACGACGTGCAAGAGCTGCGCACACGTCAGGCCTGCTTGGTCGACGGCTGGTAGGTCAAACGATACTTGCCGATCTGCACCTCGTCGCCGGCGTGCAACTCAATCGAATCGACGCGCTCACGGTTCACGTACGTGCCGTTGAGCGAACCGGAATCGCGCACGATGTGGCCGCCGTTCGAGGCGATGAACTGGCAGTGCTTGCGCGAGACCGTCACGTCATCCAGGAAGATATCGGCTTTAGGCGAACGACCCGCGTTCGTCACCTCGGGATCAAGGAGGAAGCGCGCGCCCGTGTTGGGGCCGCGCTGGACAATCAGGAGTGCGGCGCCGGCAGGCAGTGCCTCGACGGCCTCGCGATCGCGAGCAGACAGGGCAACGGGAGCATCTTCGACGTCCTCCGTCACAGGCGCGAGGCCGAAGATGGAGGTTGCGGTCGGGTCAAACGGCTGGTTGTCGGACATTGTGCGCTCCAAACGATCATTTCAGGGACTGCATTAAGTGTAAACGTTCACCATCCGACAAGCGCGGGCACGGTGACTCCCCCGCCGATTATACGCGGGGACTTCACTGGTAGGTTGCGAACTGGGGCGGGCGCGGAGTCGCAATCGACTCAATCGTCATGTCGGTCGTCGGAGTGATCGCCACATTGGCACCCTTTGCGCGCATCTGGGCTGCCGAACCAGCCTGGATATCCAGCGCGGTGGCGATCGTCTGAGACTCTCCGATCACTTTCCACGTGTAGGGCGACTCAATGGGAATTCCGTCGACCGCGATCGAGCCGGCCTGCCCGGTGAACGAGGACCGAGTCGACAGGCGGATACCGTTGAGTTCGATCGCCTCGGCACCCGCATTGCGTAATTCGCCGAGCGTCATGACGAACTGCGTCGACGTCAGATTTGCGCCGGTGTCGACGACCGACACCGTCACGCCGGGGCCGTGCACCGGCACTGTGCCCGCGGCGATCTGCGCCTGCGTTTCGGCCTTACGTGCTGCCTGCTCACGAGCTTGCGCTTCGTCCGCGGCACTGCGCAGCTCATCGAGTTCGCTGGACAATTCACCGCGACGCGTGCGCAGGTTTTGCTCCTGGGTGTTCAACTCATCGAGCACCGTCACAAGGTCTTGTTCGGACAGGCCTTCGAGGGGGTCGGATCGCTGTGCGCGCACCTGCGTGGCAAACGCGAATCCCACAAGCATGAAGATCACGAGCATGACGAGGTGCAACCCACGGGGCAGCGCGAAGAACGCCTGCCTCGCCCGCGCCCACAGGCGCGGGCCGGCGTGAGGCTCACGATGAACACCGCGCCCGCGGGGCGAGGGCTCGTTCTCAGAGACGGAGGGGATTGTCTGTGGGCTCTGTTCGCTCATGTCAGGCCTTCAGGAGCAGTCGACGGATCGATGCGGTATTGGAGAAGATACGAATCCCCAGCACGACGACGACGGCTGTCGTCATGGCGGATCCAACGCCCAGCTGGGTTCCCAGGAAGACGAGCAGACACGCAACGACGACGTTCCAGAAGAACGAGGTCACGAACACGCGGTCTGCGAAGCGTCCCTCCAGCCATGCGCGCCCCGCGCCGAAGAGCGCGTCCAGGCCGGCAACAACGGCGACGGGAAGGAACGGGGCCAGCCACACGGGCACGGTCGGGTCAAGCAAGACGCCGAGAACAATGCCGATGATCAATCCGATGACGGCGATCATTGAGTATCTCCTTCGTGTTGTGTATCCAGCGGTTGTGCGTACTGCGAAGATGTCGGCGCCAGCGCTTCCATGCTCAGCGATTGAGAGACCTTCGAGCTCACGGTCATGCCGCTCACTGATTGGGCGGCAGACAGGTAGTCACCTGTGGAACCGCGGACGAGCGCGACAGAGAGCGCGTTCGAGTCCCCGATCGCCGCGACCTCGTAGGGAGAGGACACGGGGGTGACGTTGACCAGAATGGCCGAGCCTGCGGTGCGCACAAAAGTATCTGGCCCGATACGCTGGCCGTTGACCGAAATGGCCTCCGCGCCGGCAGCCCAGAGGGCGTTGACGACCATCGCGACGTCTTGATCCCGAACGGCTCCAGTTCCCTTTCCCGGGCCGCTTCGATCCGTGAGCGTCACCGTGATGCCGGGGCCGCTGACGGGTCGTGTAGCCGTCACGAGGTCGCGCGCACCATCCACGGCAATTGGCGAGCCAGACTGCGACAGGTCGTCGACGGCACGGCCGAGAGACTGCACCTCGTTACTTAAGGCTTCGACGTTGCTCGAGCGCGTAGCAGCCTGCTCCTTCAGGTCGGCTTTCACGTCATTGGCCGGGCGCCGTAGCGAGTCAATCGCGATCACGGATCCGAACCCGAGGGCAACAGCCACTGCGAAGACGGCGATGCGGCCGAAGAGTCCCGCGGGTCGTGGGCCGTGGTCCGCGCGGTAGTGCTCGTAGCCGGCGTCCAGGGGGTTGGCGAGGAGCGACGTGAGCAGGGACATCGAGGCGGCGGGGTCCACGGACGAGGCCTGGGGGCCAGCGTCGTCGCGGCGCTCCCCCGGCCTCGCGCCTCGATATTCCGGCTGCGTCACTGGCCCGAACTCCAGCGTCGCTGCACGCGCTCGTCGCGTTCGAATGCGTCGAGGTGTTCAACGACGATGCGGCGCAGCTGAGCGGGTGCATCCTCGTGCTCTCCGATCCAGCGGCGCAGCGCTCCGACGGAGCGATCGACGCTGCCATCACGGTCAACGTCGACGCCGAGAGCGAGCACGCCGTTTGCATAGCGCAGCGCCATGCCGATCGTGTGGGTCTCCCAGTAGGAGATCATGCGCTCGACGGCGCTGGCGATGCCGGACTCCCCCTCCCACGACGAGGCCTGCAGACCTGCCAGGGTCGCGGTCAGGTAGTCGTTCGACAGGGTATCGGAGAATACCGACTCCCAGGCCCGAGCGCGGGCCTCCTCCGAGGGCAGTGATGCGCGGGCCTCGACGCTCATACGGGCGGCTTCGCCCGAGCCGTCGGCACTGCGCCACGCCTCGATGGCCGCCTCGTCGACGAGGCCGCGGGCAGCCAGGGCACGCCGCGCGCGCCACGCGATATCGGGGTTGTCGCTGCTGGCGAGGTCGCGGACCGTCGCCTCATATTCATCGCCGCCACGGGCGGCGAACTCGGCGACGAACGCGCGCGTGTACGAACGCCACGCGTCGGAGTCCTCGGTCTCACGAGACAGACGGATCGTCGTCGCAAGTACCTGGTCATGAACGTCTGCGCGAGCCTGTCCCGGCAGGAAGGAGGAGATCGCCTCAGCGACGAAGAGCAGGAGGCGATCACGGATCGCGGGCTCAGTTTCGGACGGAACGGCATTCAGAACAGCGACGACAAAGCGACGCGGATCCAGTAGACCGTCGCGCACGGCGTTCCAGAGCGACGCCCAGATGACGGCTCGCGTGATAGCCGCATCGATGGTGCCTACGTAGGCCAGCGCGACGTCGGTCGAGCGCTCGTCGAGGCGCGAGATCGCGTAGGTGAGGTCCTCGTCGTTGACGACGACCAGGTCGGCGGACGCGGCACCGCCGGGCACCGCCACAACACCCTCGGGATCAATGGGGGCAGTTTCGCCGTCGATACGCACGTCGAACACGTGGGTACGCTCCAGTGCCCCGGCCGCGACACGCCACGTTGAAACGGTGACACGATGGGGACGCAGCACGCCGTTGCAGGCCTCGCCGCCCTGGTGGAGCGTGAAGTCCGTGATCGCGCCAACGTTGTCCGTCACCCACGAAGCGGACAGCGTCGACGGGCCGGAGGTCTGAAGCCACGCGCTCTTCCAGGAGGAGAGCTCCTGGCGCGAGGCACCTTCGAGCGCAACGAGGAGGTCCTGGAGGTTGGTCGCGCCAAACTGGTGCTCGGCAAAGTAGCGGCGTGCGCCCTCGTAGAAGGCCTCCTCCCCGACCCAGGCGACCAGCTGCTTAAGGACGGACGCACCCTTCGCGTAGGTGATGCCGTCGAAGTTCGTCTTTGCAGCGGCGACGTCCGGAATGTCCGCGGCGATGGGGTGTGTGGTCGGCATCTGGTCCTGCGTGTAGGCCCAGATCTTGCGGTTCATCGCGAAGTTCGCCCATTCGCCCACGTAGCGGGTCGCCGTCGCAATCGCGCTGGCACCCTGATTCTCGGCGAAAGACTCCTTCAGCCACAGGTCGTCCCACCACGAGGGCGTGGCGAGGTCGCCGAACCACATGTGGCACATTTCGTGCAGCGTCGTGTTCGCGCGGCGCTGGCGCTCAGAGAAGGTGGGCGTGGAGCGCGAAATGTAGTTTTCATTAAATGTGATGCACCCGGGGTTTTCCATGGCACCGAGGTTGTATTCGGGCACGTACACCTGGTCGTAGGATCCCCACGGGAAAGTCACTCCGTAGCGCTCATGGAAGAAGTCGAGCCCTGCACGGGTCACCTCGAACACGTCGTCGGAATCGAGGTAGCGCGCGAGCGTACGACGGCACAGGAGGCGCAGCGCCAGCTCAGCGTGACCGCCATCCGACGCGCCACCGCTCCACGTGCCGCCGTCAATGATCGCCCAGGGGCCTGCGACGATCGCCGTGATGTAGCTCGAAAGCGGGCGGGTTGCCGTGAAGTCATGGCGCACCGCACCCGAGTCATCCACGACCTCGGCGGCGCTCTCAACTCCATTGGAGGAGACGACCCAGCCGGCGGGAGCGATCACGTGGAACGTCCACTCGGGCTTCACGTCCGGCTGGTCCACGCACGGCCACGCACGGTGAGCGTCATTGGGCTCGAACTGGGTGTAGAGGTAGACCTCACCGTCCTCGGGATCGGTGTAGCGGTGCAGGCCCTCGCCGCTGCGCGAGTAACGCGCCAGGGCACGAACCTCGAGGGTGATCGTCTCCCCCACCGGTAGTCCACCAACCCACACGCGGTCTTCATCGTCGTCGAAGGTGTGGGGCTCGCCGTTGACGAGCACCTCGCCCACCTCGCCGGCGATATCGATGAAGGTGCGCTCCTCGTCCGACGTCAACGTCAGCGTCGACGTGACGGGATACGTCGGGTTCGTGGTGTCCTTGGCGTCTCGGATATCGACAACGACGTCGATGGCGGAAACGTGAAGATGGGCAGCGCGATGGATTGCTTCGTTGCGTGTCAAAATCTGCATGCCCCCTATCCTACTGTGTCACCGCCGGTATGTGTGGCGCACGCCGCCGTCGCGACGAACTACAGTAGACCCATGACTTCAGTGACTGATATTCGTCCCACGATCGCGCCGCTCTCGTTGACGACCGCCCTCGAAGGCCTGGACATCCAGGGGTTCTACGGCTCCGACGGCTCGCCTGCGCAGATCGCCGAGTCCCCACTCAGCCTGCGCGGCATCACCGTGTCGTCCGACGACTGCGAGGCCGAGTGGTTGTTCGTCGCAATCCCGGGCCTGAAGCAGCACGGCATCCGTTTCGCGCACGCGGCGATCGAGGCCGGTGCGAGTGTCGTTCTCACTGACGAGGAGGGCCGTACCCAGGCCTTCGAACGCGGCCTGGGAGTGCCCGTCATCCAGGTGGCCGACCCGCGCGCCGTGGTTCCGCAGCTGTGCGCGAACATCTACGTGTCCCCCGCCACTCGTCTCACAACAATGGCCGTGACTGGCACGAACGGGAAGACGACGACCTCGTACCTGATGCGCGCCGCCATCGCATCAAGATTCCCGAACGCTTCGCTGTGCGGCACCGTGGAAATGCACGTCGGCCCCATTTCGTTCGAGGCCGTGCGCACGACCGCCGAAGCCCCCGTCATCGCCCGTTTCCTGGCGGCCACCGAGCAGTACGAGTGCGGCGCGGGCATTATCGAACTGTCGGCGCACGCGCTTTCCCTGCACCGCGTCGACGGAATCGTCTTTGACGTTGCCGCGTTTACGAACCTGCAGCACGACCATCTCGACTATTACGGCGACATGGAGAACTACTTCCAGGCGAAGGCCCTGTTGTTCACCCCCGAGCATTCCCGCCACGGCGTCGTGTGCGTGGATGATGAATGGGGTCGCCGTCTGGCACAGCAGGCGACCGTACCGGTCACGACGGTGTCCGCACTGACCGAGGAGACCGCCGACTGGCAAGTCCGCGACGTGACCCCCGACAAGACAATCGGGCGTACCGTGTTCACCCTGATTGATCCCAGCGGCACCGGCCACCGCGTTGCCATGCCGATCCTGGGTGAGGTCAATATTCAGAACACCGCCGTCGCAATCGTCAGCGCAGTGAGCCTCGGCATCGACCTCGCGGATGTGATCGCGACGATCGAGGATGCTCCCCAGATTCCGGGACGCATGGAGAAGGTCAACCCGACGCCCGGCGGTCAACCGCTCGTCATCGTCGACTACGCGCACACGCCAGAAGCCCTCGAATGGACTCTGCGCTCGACCCGCGAGCTGACCCCGGGCCGCGTCGTCGTCGTCTTCGGAACGGACGGCGACCGCGATGCGACCAAGCGCGAACACCTCGCCGAGATTGCTGCACGCGAAGCCGACGTGCTGTGGGTGACGGACGAGAACCCGCGCACCGAGGACCCCCAGGAAATCCGCGACTACCTGCTGCGCGGCATCGCATCCGTGCGCCCGGGCATGGAAGACGTCACCGAGGTGACGACCTGCCGCCGCGACGCGGTGCGACGCGCGATCCTGGCAGCCGAGCCCGGTGACACCGTCATCATCACGGGTAAGGGTGCCGAGTGGTACCAGGAAATCCAGGGGATCCACCACCGATACAATGACGTGCCCGTCGCCGCCGAAGTCCTCGCGGGCGACGTACGCGCGCACGAATAAACAGCGCGAAGCTGTGAACTGGCGCGCCGCAAGGGCCCCCATCGGGCCTTCGCGGCGCGCCACGCCGTAGACTGAGCGGGTGAATGACTTTGACAACCAGCCCGGCGCGACCGCAGCATTCGACGCGGACGCGGCCGAGACCTACATCGCCGACGCGCAGGCAGCCTCGCCCGACTCGATCGACCTGAGCGAGACAGAGACCGAGGCTCGCGCCCGTCTCATGCGCGCTAACCTCGACCAATTCGACCTGGACGAGGAAGACCTGGCCCTCCTGGCCGGCGAGTCCGCGCTCGCGGACTCTGACGACGTCGCAGCCGGCCTGCCCGTTCTTGCAGTCGTCGGTCGTCCCAACGTCGGCAAGTCCACGCTGGTTAACCGCATTCTTGGACGCCGCGAGGCCGTCGTACAGGACACGCCGGGCGTGACCCGCGACCGCGTCTCGTACCCGGCTGAATGGGCGGGTCGCGACTTCACGCTCGTGGACACGGGCGGCTGGGAGATCGACGTGAAGGGACTCGATCGCTCCGTCGCCGAGCAGGCCGAGATCGCCGTCGACCTCGCTGACGCTGTCGTCCTCGTCCTGGACGCGACCGTCGGCGTCACAGCCTCGGACGAGCGCATCGTGGAAATGCTGCGCGCCAAGAACAAGCCGATCATCCTGGCCGCAAACAAGGTGGACTCTCCCCTGCAGGAGGCCGACGCTGCATACCTGTGGAGCCTTGGCCTGGGCGAGCCCTACCCCATTTCCGCCCTGCATGGACGTGGCACCGGTGATCTCCTGGACGTCGTCATGAAGGTGCTGCCGACCGAGTCGGCCGTCGCCTCGGCTCTGCCGTCGGGCGGCCCGCGTCGCGTCGCCCTCGTCGGACGCCCCAACGTCGGAAAGTCCTCCCTGCTCAATGCGCTGGCCGGGGGCGAGCGCGTCGTCGTCAATGAGCTCGCCGGTACCACCCGTGACCCCGTCGACGAGCTCATCGAGCTCGACGGCCGCTCGTGGTGGTTCGTCGACACCGCAGGTATCCGCCGCAAGATGCACCGGACGACGGGCGCCGACTACTACGCCTCCATCCGCACCCAGGCCGCGATCGAGAAGGCCGAGGTCGCCCTCGTCCTCATCGATGGTTCGGCACCGCTGACCGAGCAGGACGTGCGTGTCGTTCAGCAGGTCATCGACGCGGGCCGCGCGCTCGTCGTCGTCACCAACAAGTGGGACCTCGTTGACGAGGACCGCCAGAAGGAGATCAAGAACGAGCTCGAGCGCGAACTGGTTCAGATCCCGTGGGCACCGCGCATCAACCTGGCTGCGAAGACCGGATGGCACACCAACCGCATCGTGCGTGCCCTCGACACCGCCCTCGAAGGCTGGGAGACGCGTATCCCCACCGGACAGCTCAACGCGTTCCTCGGCCAGCTCGTCGCCGCACACCCCCACCCGCTGCGTGGAGGCAAGCAGCCGCGCATCCTCTTTGGCACCCAGGCCTCGAGCAAGCCCCCGCGCTTCGTGCTGTTCACGACGGGCTTCCTTGATCCCGGATACCGCCGCTTCATCGAACGCCGCCTGCGCGAAACCTTCGGCTTCGCAGGCACGCCGATTCAGATTTCGGTGCGTGTGCGCGAGAAGCGACGCAGGTAAGGACAGTCCGACCCGCGTGGCCCGCTTCCCCGAGGAGGCGGGCCACACGCATACCTGCCACTCCCCTGGTGTGTTTCCACAGGGTCCTTTCGCCTGGCGGCGTTATCCACAGGCCTCGATGTCGTCACTTGACCGTTGGACGCCGCTCACGCAGGATCGACGTATGGACACAGCACTCACCCAATCCGCAGTTCCACCCCTAGCCTCGGGCCTCACCGCGTGCGATGACGGACTCATCCGACCCACGTGGGCCTCCCATGACGAGCTGTTACGCGCCTACTACGACACCGAATGGGGTCTGCCGATCCACGACGAGGCGGGCGTCTTCGAACGCCTCGCGTTGGAGGGATTCCAGGCTGGCCTCTCCTGGCGCACGGTCTTGGCAAAACGCGAGGCCTTTCGGGAGGCGTTTGAGGGTTTTATTCCCGACCGCGTTGCCGCCTTCACAACCGACGACGTCGATCGTCTCGTGAGCGCACCCGGGATCATTCGTAACCGCCGCAAGATCGAGGCTGCGATCGCTAACGCTCGCGCGACGGTTGCCATCAGGACCAATACCGACACAACGGACGGTCCTTCCCATCTGGGCGAACTGGTCTGGTCGTATCGCCCGGCCCACGATCCGTGCCCTCGCTCGCAGGACGAGGTTCCCACGCAGCTGCCGGAGTCGGTGGCACTCGCCGCCGACCTCAAGAGCCGAGGGTTTCGTTTCGTGGGCCCAACGACGATGCTCGCGCTGATGGCAGCAATCGGCATCGTGAACACCGATATCGTCGGAACGCACCGCAGGCCTCGATAAAGCACCGTCCGACGAAGCGGGCATCCTCACTCGCCCGCAAGATCTGGCATGATGGTGCCATGGCATTGTCACAGAAGCTCCTCAGCCAGGACGAGATCATCGTCCGCCACATGCACACCCACATCAAGAAGCTGCTACCCGCGATCATCGTGGAGTCGATCCTCGTTATCGCGGCGGCTGTCGGTTCTTTCTACGTTCCTGAGAACGCGCGCTACTGGGCGCTTCCGACCATTTGGATCGCCGTCCTCCTCCTGTCGATTCCGCTCATTCTTGTTCCCTGGATCAAGTGGATCACGACGACCTACACGGTGACGACCAAGCGGGTCATCACCCGGACCGGCATCATCAAGCGCACCGGCCATGACCTACCGCTCACCCGCATCTCCGACATCCAGATCGAAAAGGATTTCGACGACCGAATCTTCGGCTGCGGAACCCTCGCCCTTCAGACCTCCGCGGATGACCCGTTGCTGCTGCGCGACGTGCCGAAGGTCGAGACGGTGCAGGTCGAGATCTCGAACCTGCTCTTCAACGATGTTCAGGGAGCCATTGACGCGGATCCGACGAGCTGATCACACTCCAGGGTACAGCCCTGCCACCTGCGGGTAGCATGGCGTCATGTTCGATTTTCATGGTTTCGAGATGACGGTCCTTAAGCTCCTGATCGGTGTCACCCTGATCGTCCTCTACCTGCGCCTCACGGGCAAGCAGCGGACGGCCTAGCTGACACCGATCGACTTTATCGGGAACTTTATCCTCGGTGGCATTATCGGCGGCGTCATCTACAACCACGCAATCTCGTTCGCGGAGTACATCAGCTTCCTGCTCGTCACCTTTGGAATCATCTCCGGCCTGAACTACCTGACGTCGAAGTTCATGTCGACCCGCTCGCTCGTGATGGGAAAGGCGTACACGATCATCGAGGGCGGGCGATTTACTCAGGACGCGCTCGACAACACGGATCACAAGCTCGACCCAGTCGAGTTTCTCGCAGAGCTACGCGGCATGGGCATCTTTTCACTCAGCGACATCAGCCTCGTACAGCGCGAAGCCAACGGCTCCCTGACGGTGCGCCGCAAGGGCGAGGGCGGCGTCAACTATGTCCTGGTGTCCAATGGGCAGGTCGTGACCGACAACCTCGAGTTGATACATCGCGACGAGGAGTGGTTGTGCGCAGAGCTTTCATCGGCGGGCGCCGGTGAACTGGAAGACCTCTTCGTTGTCGAACTTGACGCCGAGAATCGGCTCAACATCGTCGATCAGACGGGCAACACAACTGCGCGACGGTGTCTGATCCGGCCCTCACAGAGGTGACGACAGTGACCGAGTTCCAGAATCCGGATTCTCAGGCTCCCACCCTTGAGGACTTCGCAGCAGAGGGTACCGACGCGAAGGCTCAGACATCCAAGTGACCGTCGCAACGCTCCACGTGCGATCCAGCCCCGGCCTCGTTCTTCATTGGACGAGGCCGGGGTGCGCATCGGGGCAGCTCGCGAGGTTTACGAACATACCGGAACACCGTGCGTCGTTGCGTCCGCCGGCCGCGCATGACCACCACAGTGGCCGCATAGATAAGCAGGTCGAAATCATCCCCGTTGACGACTTCGACCTGTGAAACAGTTTACTGCAGTGACTGAAGGAAACGTGACCGATTCAGTGGACGCTCATCGCCCCTCCTACCAGCATAAATAGGTGAGAGATTGGCAGAAAACCGCAATTTACCAGCCCAAATATAAACAAAAAATCTTGCATCACATTTCGATTACAAACGAACAGCCCTGGCCGATCAGGGACCGAGGTCCCCACCGTCCCCCGACGCGCCAACAGCCGTTCATTGCATACAAAAAAACCGCGGAAAACGAATTTCCGCGGTTCTTATCGTCGGGCTGGCGGGATTTGAACCCACGACCCCTTGACCCCCAGTCAAGTGCGCTACCAAGCTGCGCCACAGCCCGTATTCAGTTCGTCGCCGTGGCGACCTGTAGAACTATAGCGCATCTTGCCAAGGAGAGGCAAGCCGACCTACGTGCGCCGCGACACACTCGCGGCACGAAGGGCTCTCGCTGGATTCTCCCCACGCTGCATGCCAGAAAACGGAACAAGTAAGTCGGCGCGCCGGAGGCGACTATACTATCCTCTGTCCACACAACATGCATCCACGAGAGTTTTTTCAATGACCAGTCGACGTCTTCTCTCTGTCACGGCAAGCCTTGCTCTGGCGGCCGCAGGCTTCATCGCACCCGCAATCGTTGCGCAGGGACCTTCTGCTGTGGCGAGCCCGACGGTGAGTGCGTCTTCAAGCACTCCCGTCTATGCCCCTGCCGCGGTCACCGCAGGAACGCGAGCACAGACGCAGGCCGTGACGATGCCGACGAGACGCATCCGAATCCGTTCGCATTCCGATAACCCCGTCGTTACTATCATCTCGCTCGTGCTGGCAGTCCTCATCGTCGGGGGTGGCATCCTGGTACGTTACGCGATGTTTAAGGCTACGCAGCGCAACTCGACCCCGCCGACGATGTTCAACGGCCCCAACGGACCGCAGTACGGCGTCACACCAAGCACCTACGGCACCGCGAACTACCCGCAGGCGGGCGCGCCCCAGCCCGGCTCCGAGGTGTACGGCACCGGAACCTACGGTAACCAGCAGGGCGGCTATCCATCCATCGGCGCGCAGGGCGGTCAAGGACCCTACGGAACGGGATTCTGACAGCCCCCTACGTGAGTGCCCCGCACCGTCAGGTGCGGGGCACTCACGTCAAGCGAGAGAACGTCTTAGCGCGACGCGTCGCGCTCAGCAAGATCGCGGTCAACGAAAACCAGGACGGCCTCGCACACGCCATCGACATCGAGCCCGGTGGAGTCTACGGTTTCGACACCGGGAGCGGCCACCATGAACTCAGAGACCTGCGAATCAGCCTTATCGCGGCCCTCGACCTGAGCGCGAACAATTTCCATGTGTTCCTCGGTTGCATCGCCGTAGAGTTCGAGCGTCCGGCGACGCAGACGAGCCTCCTGATCGGCGAGCAACAGAACGCGCACATCGGCGTCGGGGCAGACAACGGTCGTAATGTCGCGCCCCTCAGCGATCATGCCGGACCCCTCCTCGCGGGCCTCCATCATGCGACGACGCTGCTCCGTCGCCATCCACGCGCGCACGTCGAGATTCGTCGAAATGTGCTTGATCGCCAGGGCGATACGCGGCTCGCGAATCTCGAGTGTGATCTCACGATCCCCGATCCACACGTGCGGATCCGACGGATCCGACACGAGGCGCAGCGGCATGCGATCAGCCGCCGCTGCGACCGCCGCCGTGTCCTCCAGGTCGATGCCTTCGTCCAGGCAATACCACGTGAGCGCACGGTACATGGCACCCGTATCGAGGTAGCCGATGCCCAGACGGCTCGCCAAAGCCTTCGACACCGTGGACTTGCCCGAACCGGCCGGCCCATCGATGGCAATCGTCATGCCGACACGCGAAATCGCGTCTCGACGCATCGAGTCGTTCATTAAAACGTTCTCCTCACCGAGGTCGTTTAGTGGGTGATGAGTCGCCAACCCCGCTGTTGCAGGTCGGCGACGGCGCGGTCTGCGACCGCCGGGTCAATCATGACGCGGGCGACGCCTGCCTGTGCGCCCGCAGAGTGCTCCAACACCAAGTCTTCGATGTTAATGCCTGCCTCGCCGAGCTCGCTGAAAAGCCTACCGAGAGCGCCCGGCTCATCGGGAATGAGCACCTCGATCTCGCGGTATCGAGACGGCGCACCGCCGTGCTTGCCGGGAATCCGGGAAACGCCTTGGTTACCCGCGGTCATCACCCGATTAATCGCACCCACGGAACCGCCACGCAGGGGACCAAGTTCAGCGGCCGCGTCGAGGTGCGTGAGCAAGTCATCGAGGTCGGTGCGTAGCTCGCGCAGGATGTGTGCGACTGGACCGGCATTGCCGGCCAGAATCGCCGTCCACAGGCGCGGGTCGGACGCCGCAATACGGGCGGTATCGCGCAGCCCCTGCCCCGCCAGACCCAGCGCCTGGGCGGGGGCGTCAACAAGACGCGCGGCGAGCATCGACGACACCAGCTGCGGAACGTGCGACACGAGAGCGACGGCGTGGTCGTGCGTGCCCGCGTTCATCTCGAGAGGCACGGCACCGACGTCGGTTGCCAGCGCACGCGTCACCAGCACCGCTCGCGGCCACGTCGTCTCGTGTGCGACGATCACCCACGGGCGTCCGTAGAACAGGTCGGCATCGGCAGCGCCGGCACCGCTGCGCTCGCGACCGGCCATCGGGTGCGAACCGACGTAGCGCGAGGCTGCTTCGAGACAATCCTCGCGTTCCAATCCGCGCAGGACATCCGCAACGACCGCATCCTTCACCGAGGCGACGTCAGTGACGATCGCATCGGGAAAACGCAGCAGCGACTCGACGATCACGCGGTCAGCGACATCCGGGGGCGTCGCGACGACGACAACGGAGGGTGCCTTGTAGGAGGGCGTATCCGAGCCACAGTCGCTCGGGCGCACCCCGGCCTCGGCAAGGACGTCACCGAAAGCCTGCCCGGCACCCACGTCGGAGGCCAGGCGCAGCGAGGTGGGCGAGGCATCCTCGAGATAGACGCGCACTCCCCCGGCCCGCAGCGCCAGGCCCAGCGACGCACCCAGCAGACCCGATCCAATGATGAGGACAGGCCCCGCCGTTTGCACGACGCGCGCGCCGACGCCGTCAGAGGTGCTCACAGTCCAACGGCCCCGTACAGTGCGCTCAGCGCGTTGCCCTTCACGCGGCGGGTCGTGCCCTGCTTGAGGTGGTCGAGAGTGATCGGACCGAAGCCCGTACGAACGAGCTCGCGCACCGGGTAGCCGACAGCCTCCATCATGCGGCGCACGAGACGGTTACGTCCCTCGTGCACAACGATCTCGACGGTCGTGATGTCGCCGTAGGTGTCGACGATGCGGAAGGAGTCAACCTTGATTGGGCCGTCCTCCAGCTCAATGCCGTTCATGAGGGTGCGCTTGACGCCGGGCTTGACCTCGCCGTGCAGACGCGCCACGTAGGTCTTGCGGATCTCGTACTTGGGGTGGGTCAGACGGTTCGCCA
>CAUSHZ010000002.1:0-79857 GCA_963531605.1 uncultured Actinomyces sp. | reverse complement strand
TCTGTGGGTCAGGAGCCCAGCCAGACGCCGGCTCCTTCTGCTCCGTCGGCCGCGCCTTCCACTCCTGCAAACGGTGACTCCACCCCGGCTGCACCTGAGACGAACGCTCCTGCCGACGATCATGGCACGGCGACCGCGCGCGTCGACATCACCCCGAGTGCTAATCCGGCGCGTACGTCCGCCCCCGCAGCCCAGAACTCCTCCACCCCGACGCAGGCGCGCGCTGATGCCCTCGCTGCGACCGGCGCGTCCTCCGTGTGGGTGGGCGTGGGAGCCGTCGCGGTTCTGATCGCTGGCGCTGGTGCGGTTGTCGCATCGCGTCGAGCCAAGCGCTGACGCTGCGCTCTCAAGCCTCGGCTTGGTCCTTCAACGAACTGCCTCCCGTTTCTTGGAAGATATCCAAGAAACGGGAGGCTTATCGTACCCGTGGATCTGTGACTGCAGCACGATCATTTGCTGAGGGAGTGGGCCTTCGAGCCGTTTGAGGCGGATGGGCAACTATTGCATCGCCAAGAAGGTTGAGTGTGCTTGTCTGAGTTGTTGAAAGCAATATTGTTGAGTACGTTCTTGCTGAGCGCGCGCGACGTTGCGGTAGAGGGGAGAGTGGGTGTTGACCTGAGGTGTTTCGGTCATTGTCTCAAGGGATCCCCGCGTGTGAGCTTGTTGCTCAGTGGCAGTGCACTATATGGCGCAGCATTGCACTGGATAGTAGATAGTGCAATGCCAACCTAACTGGTGCATTGCTGCTGTATCTGGTGCAATGGTGCGCGGTCTGGCCTTGCTCCATGGCCGAGTGCGTGGCGTCGATGCGAGGGGCCAGGACGAGCCTTGTAGCCCAGGGTGCGCCTCGTTACCGATGAGGCGTTGTATCCGATCGGGAAGATTCAACATCTTCAGACGGCCGCATGTCCGGCATGCAAATTGCGGGTGCTGCCCAGTTGCGTCGTCGGCAGTTTTGTATTCCTGGTGAGAGCCCTCGTTGTTAGCGGTGCGGTCGAGGCAGACGAAGGGGGCGTGGCCGCGTGGCCACGCCCCCCCTGGCGTCTATGAGGAACGGATCAGCCCGCATCCACCGCCTGGTTGGCAATCTGACGCTCACACACGTCGATGAGCTCGCGGATGATGCGGATCGTGCCGGCGGACGCGTCCGAGTGAGCCTCGATCCAGGCCTTGCCAGAGGCGACCACGTCGACCTCGGGGACGTAGCCCGCCAGCGCGTTCGGGAAGAGCAGCGTCGTGAGGTCCTCGGCGGTGTGGAAGGTAAAGGTCTCCCAGATGCCCGCCAGGGCCTCGAAGTACTCGCCCACGTAGCCGGCGTAAGCTGACGGGGTGGTGCGCGCCTGAGCCCAGAAGCCCGAGATCATCGCCCAGCGGGTGTCGTTGGGGATCGAGGTGTCGGTGAGGACCTTGTCCCACACGTCGGCCTTGATCCACTCGCCCTCGCGGGCTGCACGAGCGGCGGCCGCGTTCTGGTGGCCGGTCATCGTGTCGTCGGTGGCCTCCAGGGCTGCGATGTCCTCCTCGGTGGCGGCGCCTCCGCGCACGAGGGCGATCAGCAGGTCCCACTTGAGGTCGACGTCGAGGTCCAGGCCGTCCAGGGTCTGGGTGCCGTCGTAGAGGGCGCGGATGGCCTCGAACTGCTCGGGGCTGGTCGCGTTACGGGCCGCGGCGGCGACGAGCATGCGCTGCGCGTCGGAGCCGGAGGCGGCGGTGCGAGCCAGGAGGAGCAGGCGACGGCCCGTGTCCTCGGCAGCCTCGGCGCGGTACTGCGGTGCCACGAAGGTGCGCACGGCCTCGTCGATGTGACGCAGGGTGAGCGTCAGGAGGCTCATGTTGTCCTCGATGGGAACGGCGCGCAGCGCCAGGTTCAGGTAGTCGCGTGCCGGCATCTCGCCGTCGCGGGTCATGTCCCATGCGGATGCCATGACGACGCCGCGGGTCAGCGAATCCGTGAACTTGGTGATGTTGTTGATCGCGAAGGCCAGCGACTGCTCGTCGAGGCGCACCTTGGCGTAGCCGAGGTCGCCGTCGTTGACGAGGATGAAGTCCGGGCGGGCGATGCCCGCGGCGGCCTCGATCACCGTCGAAGCGCCATCAATGTCGAGCTCCTCGCGGAAGACCTGGGCCAGCGTGCCCTCCTCGGTCAGCGAGTAGCCGGCCACGCCCATGCGGTGCGGGCGCAGGGAGGCGCCCTCAGAGAAGGCCTCCTGGGTGATCTCGAGGCGCTCGATCGTGCCGTCCTCGGCGGTCGTGATGACCGGATGCAGGAGGGTCACGCCGGCTTCCTCCAGCCACACCTTCGACCACGAGGCCAGGTCGCGGCCCGAGGCGGCGGCCAGCTCGGAGAGCAGGTCGTCCAGCGTGGCGTTGGCGTAGGAGTGCTTCGTCAGGTACTCGTGCAGGCCCGCGAAGAAGGCGTCGCGTCCCACGTAGGAGACGAGCTGGCGCAGCACGGAGGCACCCTTGGCGTAGGTGATGCCGTCGAAGTTGACCTCGACGTCGGCCAGGTCTCGGATCTCGGCCGTGATCGGGTGGGTCGTGGGCAGCTGATCCTGCTTGAGGCCCCAGTCCTTGCGGACCATGAAGCCCGTCCAGCCTTCGGTGTACTTGGTGGCCTCGGCCAGGGCCAGGTGGCTCATGAACTCGGCGAAGGACTCGTTGAGCCACAGGTCGTTCCACCACTTCATGGTGACCAGGTCGCCGAACCACATGTGCGCCAGCTCGTGCAGGATCGTGTTGGCGCGAGCCTCCATCTGAGCCTCGGTGGGACGCGTACGGAACACGTAGGCGTCGCGGAAGGTCACGCAGCCCGCGTTCTCCATGGCGCCCGCGTTGTACTCGGGCACGAAGATCTGGTCGTACTTGGTGAAGGGGTAGGCGATGCCGTAGGCGCCCTCGAAGAACTCGAAGCCCTGACGGGTGATTTCGATGATCTCGTCGGCATCCAGGTGCTCGACGATCGAGGCGCGGGCGTAGACGCCCAGGTCGATCGTGCGGCCGTCGGAGGAGGTCAGCGTGGCCGTCGTGCCCTCGTAGGGGCCGGCGACGATCGCGGTGATGTAGGTCGACATGACCTCGGTGGTCGCGAAGCGGTAGACCCAGGCCTCGCCATCTTCCTCGGGGGTGGGGGTCGGCGCGTTGGAGAAGACCTTCCAGCCCTTGGGGGCCTTGACCGTCAGGGTGAAGGTGGACTTCAGGTCAGGCTGCTCGAAGGTCGTGTAGACGCGGCGGGCGTCCGGAACCTCGAACTGGGAATAGGTGTAGGCCTGGCCGTCGGCGGGGTCCACGAAGCGGTGCAAGCCCTCGCCCGTGTGCATGTACTGGCAGGACGCCTCAACTTCGAGGACGTTGTGCTCGGCAAGGTTCTCCAGCGCGATGCGGTTGTCCTGGTGGACCGAGAAGGGGTCCAGGGCGTTTCCGTTCAGCGTGATCGAGTGGACGTTGTTGGACACGAGGTCAGCGAACGTGGAGGCGCCTTCGCGCGCGTCGAACTCGATGCGGGTGAATGAACCGAAGTCGGTGTCTCCGCGCGTGAGGTCCAGGGAGATCTCATAGCGGGTCACAGAGGAAATGATCGAGGCGCGCTCGGTCGCTTCCTCACGAGTCAGGTTCAGGCCTGGCATGGGTTGCCTTTCCGTCGATGGAATGGGGGCGCTGTTGCGCTCAACATTCCTATGTTGTCATGTGTTGGGTGTGATTGCGCGGGGCGAGCCGTATTTTGTCGGCTGGGACACGCTTTCACCAGATGGTGACGCGCTGGGAGGGGTCCAGCCACATCTTGTCGCCGGGGGTGACGTCGAACGCCTGGGCGAAAGTGTCAAGGTTGCGCAGTACCTGGTTGCAGCGGAACTCAGCGGGAGAGTGGGGGTCGATCGCCAGCATCTGGCGTGCGAACTGGGGACGCGTGGCCGTGCGCCATGCGCGTGCCCACGAGTAGAAGAAGCGCTGCGGCCCCGAGATTCCGTCGATGACGGGGGCGGTGTGCGGGGTCAGCCCCTGCTCGGCGAGCGAGGCCGCCCAGGCCTTCCACGCGATGGTCAGGCCGCCGAGGTCGCCGATGTTCTCACCGATCGTGAGCGCGCCGTTGACGTGGGGGAGCGTGTGTTCGCCGCCCTCCTCTGACTCCTCGCCCTGCTCCAGCAGGACTGCGGGGGTGAGTGCGTCATACTGCTCGATGAGGGCGTGCGTGCGCTCTTCGAACGCGGCACGGTCCTCGTCGGTCCACCAGTTCGACAGGTTTCCCTTCCCGTCGTAGCGCGAGCCCTGGTCATCGAAGCCGTGTCCGATCTCGTGGCCGATGACCGCGCCGATCGCGCCGAAGTTCACCGCGTCGTCGGCCTCGGTGTCGAAGAACGGAGGCTGAAGGATCGCGGCGGGGAAGACGATCTCGTTCTGGGTGGGGTTGTAGTAGGCGTTGACCGTCTGGGGGGTCATGTACCACTCGTCGCGGTCCACCGGGCGGCCCAGCTTGGCCCATTCGCGGTCGGTGGCGTGAGCGTTAGCGGCGCGCACGTTCTCGACGATCGTGGCCTTGGGATCCAGGTGCAGCGTCGAGTAGTCGCGCCACTTGACGGGGTAGCCGATCTTGGGGTTGAAGGTCGCGAGCTTGTCCAGTGCCTTGACCTTGGTGTCCTCGCTCATCCAGTCGAGGCTACGGATCGACTCGCCGTAGGCGTCGAGGAGGCGGCGCACCAGCGCGTCCATGGCCTCCTTGGCGTCGGGCGGGAAGTGTCGGGCCACCCATGCGCGGCCCATGGCCTCGCCCAGGTAGGCCTCGATGAGTCCGAGGGCCCGCTTCCAGCGCGGACGCAGTTCCTCCGTGCCGGACAGGGTGCGGCCGTGGAAGTCGAAGTTCTCGTTCACGAAATCGCTCGACAGGAGCGACGCGTGGCAGTCGATCGCCGAGGCGCTCAGCCACTCCTTGAGCACGGACAGATCGGTGCCGGCCCACAGGGCGGCGGCGGCGATGAGGAAGTCGGGCTGGTCGACGTTCACGACGAGGCCGGCGACGGGCATGCGCGCGCCCTGCGCCCACGCGTCCCAGTCGAAGCCAGGGGCGAGGGAGGCAATCTGCCCCCAGAGGGTCGGGTTGTCGGAGAGCAGCGGGTCGCGGTTGCTCACGGAGTCACGGTGGTGCGAGGCGACCTGGGTCTCCAGCTCCATGATGCGCGTTGCCGCGCCCTCGGGGTCTGCCATGCCGGCGAGGCCGAGGAGGCGGGCGGTGTGCGCGACGTAGGCCTCGCGGATCGGCGCGTAGTCGTCCTCACGGTAGTAGGCCTCGTCGGGCAGGCCGATTCCGGACTGGACGAGGGAGACCATGTAGCGGGAGGAATCGTGCGGGTCGGTGCCCACGTATGCGCCGACGAGGCCCCCGATGCCTTCACGCATGAGGCGGCCCATCTCGCGGGCGAGTTCCTCGTGGGTGGTGCAGGCATGAATTGCGTCGAGGTCGGGGCGCAGGGGAGTGGCGCCGGCTTCTTCGATGGTGTCCTCGTCGAGGAACTGAGTCCACAGTGTGGCGATGCGGTGCGCATCCGGATCGTCCAGGGAGCCGTCGGCTGCGTCCTGGGCGATGGCGCGCGCGTACTTTTCGGATGCGTCGCGCAGCGCGTGGAACGCTCCGTCCATGGGGCGGTCTGCGGGGATTGTGTGCGTCGCCAGCCAGGTTCCGTTGACATGGCGGTAGAAGTCGTCCTGCGGGCGCACCGTTGAATCGGTGTACGCGGTGTCGAGGACTCGGGCCAGCAGTGTGTTCGTCATGCCTTAACTCTAGGGGCACAGATGGGGGTCGCGTGGGATGAGTGTTCACGAGGGACGCATCGACCGCATTTACGTGATGCGTGTGGGATGTAATTCGTCATTTTCACACGGAATTGTGCGGGGGAGTGCGGATGTCAGTTTGATGCGCCCCCGTTGTGCACATATGTGCACAGTGCTGTGTACATTCGTGCAATAGGGGTGTGAAGGGGCATTATGGATCAAGCAATGAGGCACTTCCTCATCAAGAGGTGAAGGGAATTTTAACGGTGAAGACACTTCGCACTGACGTGTGCGTCATCGGTGGCGGATCCACCGGTGCCGGCGTCGTCCGCGACGTCGCCATGCGCGGCTTCTCAGCCGTCCTCGTCGACCGGGCGGACATCGCTCAGGGAACCTCCGGTCGCTTCCACGGTCTGCTCCACTCGGGCGGCCGATACATTGCGTCCGATCCTGAGTCGGCCACCGAGTGCGCCGAAGAAAACGAGATCGTCAAGCGCATCAATGCCAACGCCGTCGAGGCCACCGGAGGCCTCTTTGTCGTGACCGCCCAGGACGATGAAGAGTACGCGGACCAGTTCCTGGCCCGCGCAGCGGCTGCAAAGGTGCCCGCCGCCGAAATCTCCATCGCCGAGGCGTTGCGCCGCGAACCCCGCCTGGACCCGCGCATCAAGCGCGCCTTCGAGGTTCAGGACGGCACGGTCGACGGATGGCAGATGACCTGGGGAGCGATCCGCTCCGCACAGGCGTACGGGGCGCAGGTCCTGACCTACCACCGCGTCACCTCCATCGAACGCGAGGGCGAGCGCATCAGCGCCGTCATCGTCCACGATGAGCGTGGCGGTGAAGATATTCGCATCGAATGCGGCTTCGTCCTCAACTGCGGCGGCCCCTGGGCCGGACAGATCGCCGCCATGGCGGATTGCCACGGCGTCGACGTCGTCCCGGGCACCGGCATCATGATCGCCATGAACCACCGACTGACCCAGTCGGTCATTAACCGCTGCGTGTGGCCCGCCGACGGCGACATCCTCGTGCCCGACCACACCGTGTGCATCATCGGCACGACCGACCTCAAGGCCGACGACCCGGATCGACTGTCGATCCCCGCCGACCAGGTCCAGCAGATGCTCGACTCCGGCGAGGCCATGATCCCCGGCTTCCGCAAGTCCCGTGCCGTACACGCTTGGGCCGGCGCGCGCCCCCTCGTCAAGGACTCGCGCGTGTCCGCGACCGACACCCGCCACATGGCTCGCGGCATGAGCATCATCGACCACAACACGCGCGACGGCGTCTACGGCATGCTCACCATCGCGGGCGGCAAGCTCACCACCTACCGCCTCATGGCCGAGCGCATCGTCGACATCATGTGCGAGGAGATGGGCGAGCAGCGCCCCTGCAAGACCGCCGACGAGGCCGTTCCTCCCGCCAAGGAAGAGCGCCTCTACACGATCGGCCACCGCCTCGACAACGTCGAATCGCGCAACGAATCTCCCTCCCACGAGCAGATCATCTGCGAGTGCGAGATGGCCACGCGCGCCATGCTCGAAAACGTCATGGACACCCTGCCCAAGGGCCAGCTCGACGACGTGCGTCGCCAGATGCGCCTGGGCATGGGGCCCTGTCAGGGCGGCTTCTGCTCCCAGCGCGCCGCGGGCATCGCCCACGAGCGCGGTGACATCGACTCGATGCGCGCCAACTCCCTCCTGCGTCTCTTCCTGAAGAACCGCTGGATCGGATTGTGGCCCATCATGTTCGGCAAGCAAGCCAGGCAGGCCGCACTGGACGCCTGGATTCACGAGGGCACGCTCGACGTTGAGCACCTGCCCGCACCCAGCGAGGAGGTTGTTCGATGAGGGACGTCGTCGTTATCGGCGCTGGCCTGGCAGGCCTGGCCGCAGCAATCAAGGCAGCCGACGCAGGACTGAGCGTCACCCTCGTCACGAAGGGCGTCGGCGGCATTCAGCTGGGCACGGGCACGGTCGACATCCTCGGCTACCGCCCCGAGCCGGTCGAGGCGCCCCTCGAGGCGCTGGAAGGCCACGTGGCCTCCCGCCCCACCCACCCCTACAGCCACGTCACCCCCGACTTTGTCGGAGCATCCGTCGCGTGGCTGCGAGACCTCGTCGGTTCCGATGTGCTCATCGGTGACGAAACCCGCAACGTGCGCATCCCCACCGGCGTTGGCGCACTGCGCCCCACCTGCCTGATCCCGCCCTCCATGGAGGCTGGCATCCCCCAGGCAGGCGCCCGCTACGCCATCGTGGGGCTGGAACGCTTCAAGGACTTCTACCCTGGCCTCGTCGCCGAAAACCTGACGCGCCAAAACGGCCCCGACGGCGCCCCGATCAAGGCCCGCGCCCTGTCCGTCGACTACGTCGTGCGCGACGGTGAGGTCGACTCGACCGGCACCAACCACGCGCGCAGCCTCGACGGCGAGGAGAACCGCGCGCGCCTGGCAGACCAGATTCGCCCCCTCCTGGAAGACGGTGAAGTCGTCGGCCTGCCCGCCGTCCTCGGTCTTGACGACCCGAACGCGTGGCGCGACCTGGCGGACAAGCTTGGCCACCCCGTCTTCGAGATCCCGATCCAGCCCCCGTCGGTGCCCGGCATGCGCCTGAACGCCCTGCTCACCCGCATCGCCTCCTCCAAGTGCCGCGTCGTCCTCGGATCCCCGATCAAGGCCGTGCACACGGTCGGCGGACGAGTCAGCGCAGTCGAGTACGCCAGCGCGGGACGCTCCACCATCGTGGAAACCCGATCCCTGATCCTCGCCGCCGGCGGCTTCGAATCCGGCGCCCTCGACATGGACTCCTACGGCACCGTGCGCGAAACCATCTGCGGGCTGCCCGTCATGGGCGCCTCCGGACAGCTCCTGCACGCCGACTTCTGGGGCGAAGATCAGCCCCTCTTCCTCTCCGGCCTCGCCGTCGACGACAACATGCGCGTCCTGAACGAGGAAGGCGCGCCCGTGTGCCCCAACCTGTACGCCGCCGGAGGAAACCTGGCCGGCGCCACCCGCTGGCGCGAAAAGAGCGGCGAAGGAATCGCGCTGGCCAGCGCGCTCGCGGCCGTCGACTCGATCGTGGAGGAACTGAAATGACCCTGGAAATGTCAACGCTGATGGGACCGGGCGTGGAGGAAGAGGATGTCTTCGCCCTGAGTGGTGATGCCGCGCTGCGCGCCAGCCTCGACTCGTGCGTGAAGTGCACGATCTGCGAGACCCAGTGCCCGGTCATGCGCGTCACCGACCTGTTCGCCGGCCCCAAGTACTCCGGCCCGCAGGCCGAGCGCTTCCGCAAGGACGGGCAGATGGTGGACAAGTCCATCGACTACTGCTCCTCGTGCGGCACCTGCTCGCTCGTGTGCCCCCAGGGCGTGAAGGTCACCGAGATCATCCACCACCGCCGCACCGCCATGAAGGAAGCCCACGGCATCCCCATGCGCGACCGCCTCATTGGGCGCACCTCGCTGATCGGCACGATGATGACCCCGGTCGCCCCCATCGCAAACTGGGCGCTCGACGTCAAGCCGATTCGCATGGCGATGGAGGCCATCATTGGCGTGCACCGCTCGGCCCCCATGCCGCGCGCCTACGGACGCACCTTCGAGTCCTGGTTCAAGAAGCACAAGCCGCTGCCTAACTCCGGCACGCGCGGCCAGGTGATCTTCTTCCACGGATGCGCCGGCCAGTACTTCGAGGTGGAGACCTCGATCCACTCGGTCATGGTGCTCGAGCACCTGGGATACGAGGTCCTGGTTCCCAAGCACGGCTGCTGCGGCCTGGCCCTGCAGTCCAACGGCCTGTACGACGACGCGCGCAAGTACGTCTCCAAGCTGACCAACGACCTGCGCAGCGTCAACCGCGATGCCCCGATCATCTCCGCGTCCGGTTCGTGCGGCGGCATGCTGCGCCACGAGGCCCACGAGATCCTCGAGATGGACACCCCGGAGCTGCGCGACGTGGGCTCCCGCACGTGGGACATCAGCGAGTTCTTGCTGCACCTGTACGACAAGGGTGAACTGGACACGAACTTCCAGCGCATCGACGTCACCATCCCGTACCACGCCCCCTGCCAGGTCAAGTCCCAGGGGCTGGGCAAGCCCGCGATCGAGCTCATGAGCCTGATTCCCGGCGTGACCGTCAAGGATTCCGAGCAGCCCTGCTGCGGCATCGCGGGCACCTACGGCATGAAGAAGGAGAAGTACGCGATCGCCCAGGCCGTGGGCGCCCCCGTCTTCGACTTCATCAAGCAGATCAACGCCGAGCTGGCAGCCTGTGACACGGAGACGTGCCGCTGGCAGCTGCGCACGGCCACGGGCGCGAACGTCGTCCACCCGATCTGGCTGATCCACAAGGCCTACGGCCTGCCCAACGGCTGAGACATCAGCGAGTATCCCCGGGCGCGCACGACGGTGCGTCCCCGGGGATATTACTGTTTGCTTATGAGCATTTCTCGTCGCGTCGTCGTCACTGGAGCTTCCACCGGAATCGGGGAGGCTACCGCCCGCCTGCTGGCGAAGCGGGGGTGGAGGGTCGTCGCCGTAGCCCGGCGCCGCGAGCGCCTCGAGGCCCTCGCAGAGCAGATCGGCTGCGAGTACTGGGCGGCCGACCTGACCGACGAGGCCCAGGTGGAGGAGATGGCCGCACGCGTCCTGGAGGGTGGTCCCGTGGATGCGGTCGTCAACAACGCCGGGGGAGCGATCGGCGTGGACCGGGTCGCGGAGGGGGATCCCGCCCGGTGGAGCGCGATGTTCGAACGCAACGTGCTGACCGCCCTGCACTGCTCGCGCGCGTTCCTGCCCGGAATGCGTGAGCGCGGGGGAGACCTCGTCTTCCTCACCTCGACCGCGGCTCATGACACGTATCCGGGTGGCGGCGGCTACGTGGCCGCCAAGCACGCCGAGCGCATCATCGCGAACACGCTGCGTCAGGAGCTGGTGGGCGAGCCCGTGCGCGTCATCGAGATCGCGCCCGGCATGGTGCGCACCGAGGAGTTTTCGCTCAACCGGCTCGGCTCCCAGGAGGCCGCCGATCGAGTCTACGAGGGCGTCGCTGCTCCGCTCGTTGCCGAAGACGTCGCAGAGGCGATCGTGTGGACCCTGGAGCGCCCCTCCCACGTCAACATCGACTCGATGATCGTGCGCCCGGTGGCACAGGCGACGAACACCCTCGTGGTGAGGAAGGCCGCCGGAGAGTAGTTCGGCCACGCCGGTCGTATGCATAGAACGAGGCCGGGACCGCACACGCGATGGGGTGCGCGTCGCGGTCCCGGCCTCGGGTCTGTGTGTCCGACGTGTATTGATTTACTCAACCCATCCGATCACCTGGAATGCGCCCCATTGTTCTGCGGTCGGATCGGGCGTACGGTCGTTGGTACCATCGGCGTTGATGATGTGCATGGATCTGATGGGGAGCAAATCATTGCCGGTGGGATTCTTGAGGTACAGATCGAAGACGACTTGAGACCCGTCAGGGCTAGGGAACGGCCTGTACTCTCTGATGGTTTCTTCGATTTGCAGCTCTGGCTTGAAGATGACCTTCTCTCCGATGCGGTCTTCCTCGCGGCGAGGCTTGTTGTCGAGCGTGGTCGCCTGGAAAGCGACGAGTCCCTTTTCTTTATGTAGTTGGTAGCACATGTTGTCGACGGAGATTGTCTCGTTGGCCTTCCAGCAGAAGAGGTTGCCGTCGTTGGTATGTGTGTCGACATACTTCTTGTTCGTCGACAACTCGGTTCCCTTCAACAGATTGAAGTAGAGGTTCTTTTCGTCGTCCTGCCCGACAGTGCTGACGAGCTCGGGAGTTGTTTCTCCCGGCTTGAGTCGGTAGATCATCGAGGTGTTGCCGTCTCGCGTGGTGTAGACGCGCTGTAGGTAGAAGTATCCGTCGGCTGAGAATGTTCCGTAGCCGTCGTTGACATCCCTGTCGTCGTCCGTCAGTGGGATCATCGCGCTGACATCCGTGAAGGTGCCCGTGGTATCGATGAAGCCCGTGTTGTATGACAGTCGTTCGTTGACAGGGTTCATTTTGCGTCTGGTCGCGTACGTGAAGTCTGGGGAGTAGCAGCTGTTATAGAAGCAGTGGTACTGAAACGGCTGTTCCGCCAGTCTGTCGATTGGGGGGAAGGTGCGTGTCGCTACTGACTTGTAGGTGACTGGGTCAATTGCGCGCACGCGGTGCTGTCCGTCCAGCTCTTCTTCGATGATGATGCCGTGCATGGGCTTTCCCTCTAGCTCGGCGAAATTGCTGTCCGGTGTGGGTGAATTGGAGGGTTCTGGTGCTGGAGCTGTGCTCGTCGGGGTGTCGGGGGTGAAGGTTGGGGTCTCGCTCGGCTCGGGAGTGGAGGAGCCGCAGGCGCTGAGGGTGAGTGCGCAAGTTGCAGTGAGCATAGCGATGGTGAAGGTCTTCGTAGACATGTGGCACCTCGTCAATGGGGTCGTCGGGAGGCGAACGTTGCAGAATAGATGTGAGGTGGTGCATCGCGCAAGCCAAAGCAAGTGATGTGTAACACATTAGATTTCATAGTGTTTTCACAGTATCGCCATAACGTTCGCTTAATTGTCGTCCCTACTCTGCGAAGCAATGATCCACAAATCAGCAGAAAGGAGCGTCCCCCATGGCGGACGACAACAAGAATCTCGCGGGTGATACCGAACGCACCTCGATCCTGCCCCAGTCAGAGCCTCAGGTTGCGGAGCTGACCGAGGTACTGCCCACCCATGCATCTCAGGCGGAAACGGCGCAGATGCCTCCCGTCGCCCAGGAGCAAACCAGCAATGCGTTTGCTGGCACACCCCTGGAGTCTGTCGCGGGGGCTGCCGCCGAGGATCAGGCCGGCGACGAGGCCGTGGCTGCGAGCGCCGCGACAGGGGTGCCTGCATCGAAGAAGACCTCGTGGGGCAAGCGCGCGGCCATCGCCGGCGCCGCCGCAGCAGTGCTGTCGGTCGGCTTCGGCGCGGGCATCATCACGCATGCGGCCGTTATGGGCGATGGCCAGGACTTCTACGAGCAGGGCTACGAAGACGGTTACAACGACCAGGGTGACGGTGACGAGGACGGTGATTTTGGCCCCGGCGGTCAGCAGGAGCCGGGTGACGGCGAGCAACAGGGCCCCGGCAACGGCCAGCAGCAAGGCCCCGGCAACGGCCAGCGGGGTCCCGGTGGCCAGCAGGCACCGGGTGACGGCCAGCAGCAGGGCCCGGGCTCGCAGCAGGGAGACACCGGCAGCACCCGCCCGGGCCGCCCTCCGGAGGGTGGCCGAGGGCCCGGCAGCAAGTCTGGAAGCCAGGGCAGTGCGGACACTTCCACCCAGAATGAGGGAACGACTGCCAGTTGAGCGATGAGGGCGCGCGAGACGACATCCGTTTCGCGCGCCCTTTATGCGAGCGTTGCCGCCAGGGTCGAGGCGGCCACGCACACGAGGAGCGCCGCAAAGACCATGCCGAGAACCCGGTTCGATACTCTCTTGGTGAGCCCTGCTCCCACGATGCCCCCTCCCATGGACGCCGCGGTGAACAGCGCGACCATGGCCCCGGCCTCGGCGGTGATCGTCAGGGTCCCCGCGATCGTGCGCGAAGCCAGTCCGAAGGCGGCGGTGATCACCATGACCAGCAGGGATGTCGCCGATGCCCGCTTCATCGGGTAGTGCAGCGCCAGGTGCAGCGCGGGCACGATCGCGAAGCCGCCGCCGACGCCGAAGAATCCCGTGAGGAAACCCGTCAGCGTCGCCAGGGCGACGACGCGGCAGATGGTCGCGAGCGTCCAGGAACCCTCGTCGCCGCAAGCGGCTCCGGCCTCGTTCGACGAGGGTGAAGGAGGTGGGCGCAGCCCCGAGCGCACCATGAAAACCGCGACCGCCGCCAGGAGAGCGCAGAAGGAGAGCATGAGGGTGCGTGCCGGCACGAGCGGGCCGAGTGTCGAACCCGCCCACGTGCCCACGAGGCCAGCCAGAGCAAATAGTGAACCCTCGCGCCAGGCGACGTTCCCGCCGCGCGCGCGAGTCGCCAGCGAGACGGCGGCCGTCAGCCCCACGATGATGAGGGACAGGCCGGTGGCCTGGTGGGGATCCTGCCCCAGAATGTAGACGAGGATCGGCACCGACAAGATGCCGCCTCCCGCGCCGAGCGAGCCGACGACGATGCCGACGAATGCGCCGATGAGGAGCGCTTCAATGATCATTGGTCATGTCCGAGTCGATGTGGTGAGAGGTAGTCCAAGGGAAGACGAAACCGCGGGGTCCATGATGTCCGAGGCCGGCCTGCCCGCCGCGATCAGCATGCCCATTGCGCGCAGGGCCGGGGTGGCATGCTCGTAGAACGCCCGGTAGCCCTCGCACAGGTAGTTATGCGTGGACTCACCCCGGCGCACGAAACGGTCTTTCGGGCACCCGCCCCAGCACAGCCGCAGGTGCGGGCATGCGCGGCACTCGTTGTCCAGGTCGGGCTTGAGACGCGCGAAGTCCCGCATCTTGTCCGAGGCCGCCAGCTGAGCGAAGGACGAGGAGTTGATCGAGCCGACCAACCAATCCGGCTCCACCCAGTGATCGCAGGCGTAGACGTCCCCGTTGAATTCCATCGCCATGTTCGCCCCGCACTGGGGTGCGTGCACGCACACCGTGGCCGAGCCAAACATGGCCGACAGGGTCGAATCCACGTCCTGGATGAACACCTCGCCGACGTCGGCGGCCAGCCACTGGTCGAACACCTCGCACAGGAAGCGCCCGTAGGAGGCCGGGGACGTGGATCGGCTGGTGACGCAGTCCCCGTCCTGGCGATACAGGAGCGCGGAGGTTCCGGAGCGCCAGCCGCGCTCGGCCTGAGCCAGGTCGGCCGCGCGCACGCGCTCCACGATCGGGATGAACTGCAGGTATCGTGCCCCCAGATCGTCGCGGAAGTAGCGGTACACCTGCTCCCCGTGGTCCTCGTTGGCGGCGTTGACCGTGCACAGGATGTTCGTCTCCACGCCCGCGCGCTCGAGGGCTTCCCAGCCGCGCACAACCATCGCGTGGGTGCCGCGCCCGCCACGGTTGATTCGGTAGGCGTCGTGCAGGGGAGCGGGACCGTCGATAGACACGCCCACGAGGAAGTCGTGGTCGGCGAAAAAACGTGCCCACTCGTCGGTGATCAGCGTGCCATTGGTTTGCAGGGCGTGACGCACGCGCTGGGCGGGTCGACGGTAGCGCTCGCACAGCTGGATGAGGCGCTCAAAAAAGTGCAGTCCGCGCAGGGTCGGCTCCCCTCCCTGCCACAGCATCGTGACCTCGCCGTCGGGGCTCGACTCCAGGAACGCCTCGACGTAGCGCTGCAGGGTCTGTTCCGACATGGTCTGCGCGGCAGCGTCGTACAGCAGCTCCTTGGACAGGAAAAAGCAATACTGACAGTCCAGGTTGCAGGCGGCCCCCGTCGGTTTGGTGACGACGGAGAAGGGGATCGAGCGCGTCACGGCCTGCCCCCGCGATCGGTGCCCGCTTTGATCGACGAGGTCGGCCCCGCCTCCCGGGGTGAGCATTCCTCGGGGCAGTGGCCAGCAGAGGCACCCTCTTCGAAGGGATGGGCGGCGATGTAGGCGCTGGCCTGAGCGGCACCCAGGGGCCCCAGTGATGCCCCCACGACGTCGATGTCCCACTCCATGACGGGAAGGAGCTCCGCGTACATGGAAGCCGCGATGTCGGATCGCAGGGAGGGGAACGCGTCGATGATTTCGCCGGCCACGATGATGGCTCGCGGGTTAATGAGGAGCGCGGCCGAGCCGAGGACATAGCCGACAGCCTGGGCGGCGCGCTCCAAGGCCTCGCGCGCACGCGTATCACCGGACAACACTGCGGCCCGCAGCTCAGTGACATCGGCAACGCCCGCGCTCTCGCACAGGGCGGGAACGGAGGCGAGCGTCTCGAGGCAACCGCGCTTGCCACAGGCGCACGGCGAGTCATTGGCACCCACCGTCATGTGCCCCAGTTCCCCGGCCAGGCCGCCCGCCCCGCCAACCAGGCGAAAATCGGAGACGACGCAGCCGCCCACTCCTCCTGACAGGCGCAGATAGATGAACGAGGACATGTCCGCGCCCGCGCCCCACATGGCCTCCGCCAGCGCCGCCATGCGCACGGTGTTGTCGACGACCGGGATTCGATCCCACCAGCGACGCGTGAGGGCGCTGAGCTCCTCCACGGTCGGGTATGCGTCCGAGGAAAGCCTGGCGTTGCGCCCCATCGGAATGGGCACTCCCACGCCCACCGCGCGCACCGTCGAGGTGTCGATCCCTTGACGGGCCGCGCTCGCGGCCAGGGCCTCGCAGGTCTGTTCGAGAGAGAGCTGGAGGGAGGGGGATATGGGGGAGACGATGTGGACTGCCGCCAGGACGGTGCCGGCGCGTGAGAGCATGACGCCCGCGCACGACGTGCGCGTGACATTCAGGCCGACGCAGTGTGCCGCCGAGGAGTTGAGGGTGAGGAGCTGGGTGGGGCGGCCTCGTCCGGGGGCGTTCGTGCGCACCGGAGTCACGGATCCCTCGTCGAGGAGGGTGGTGAGCGCGCGTCCCAGGTTGGTGCGTGAGGTGTCGAGTGCCTCGCACAGCTGGGAGCGCGTTGCGGGGGCTTTGGCCAGGCGGGCGACGATGCGGTCTTCGAGGGTGGGCAGTGGTCTGCGTGTGGGGTAGTGCATGACTCTCCTTCCCGGCACTTCGTCGTTGGTGTCCGCTCGGGGTGCTCCGGCCTCGTTCACAGTTTCTATGATACGCGTCACTATGAGGGGTGTGCAGGGCGCGTGTTCGCCTCGGCGGCGGGGACGCGTCAGTCCTCCCGCCGCCGAGGCAGGGGTTAGTCGCTCATGACCTCGTCGAGGTCGGAGCGAGCCGTGTTCACCAGCGGGATGTCGAAGTCCGTCATCGCCGCCATCCACTTGGCGAAGGAGTGGTCCCCGCGCTCACGCAGCTGCAGGTACAGGTTTGTGGCCAGCTCCCTGCGGATCTCGTCGTAGACGGGCACGGTGTACACGTTGTTCATCTCGGCCGGATCCAGGCGCAGGTCGTAGAGCTCGTTGATCGACTCGGGGTTGATGACGAGCTTGAAGTCCCGCGTGCGCAGCATGCGCTGCTGGAGGGGGAAGTGGTGGCCGTGGAACTCGCACACGATGTCCTCGCGCCAGCCTTCCACGTCCTCGCCGCGCGTCAGGTCCACGATCGAGCGGCCGTCCTCCACGAGCGAGGTGTCCAGGCCCGCGATGTCGAGCACCGTGGCCGGCAGGTCGATGAGGGAGACGAACGCGTCGGAGCGGCCCACGGTCGAGACGCCGGGGATGTGGGCGATGAAGGGGACGTTGTAGATGTCGTCGTACATCATCGGGCCCTTGTCGTTGAGGCGGTGCGAGCCCGTGAACTCACCGTGGTCCGCGCAGAAGAAGACCGCCGTGTCGTCCAGGATGCCCAGCTCGCGCGCTGCCGCCATGATGCGCCCGATCTCGAAGTCGATCATGGCCACATATCCCCAGTAGACCGCGATGAGCTTCTTCCACTGCTCGTTCGTGAACGAGGAGGTGGACCAGTAGGTCGCGTAGTTCTCCTGGATCGGGGGCTTGCCGATGAGGGAGTCGCCGAAGTTTTCCGGCAGCTCGACGTCGTTTGGATCGATGAGGTCGAACCACTCGTCGGGCAGGAAGTAGGGCAGGTGGGGGCCGAAGAAGTGCACGTCGAGGCAGAAGGGCTGGCCCGAGTCCTTCCAGTCGGCCGCGTACTCGCGTAGCTTCTCGATCGCGCGGTCCGCCAGGAAGCGCTCGAAGGTGGCCTCCTCGGGCTGATCCAGGCGGGCGGCGATGATGTGCCCGTCGCGCCCGCCGGGCAGCTTGCCGCGCCACAGGTCGTGTGCGCGCACCGGCGGGAGGTTGTTGGCCTCGAGCCAGGCGACGTACTTTTCGTTGGCCACGGGGTTTTCGGCTCCCCAGTAGGTGTCGTCGTCCGCGCCGAACTTGTCGGGCAGGTTGTAGCCGCAGTGGTACTTGCCGACGATGCCGACGTTGTATCCGGCGTCGCGCAGCTCCTGCGTGTACGTCCACGTGCCCTCGGGGATCGAGACCTGGTAGGCGATGTTCCACTCGGGGTTGGCCAGCACCTGGTGCTTGCCCGGGCGCTTGCCGGTGAGCAGCGAGGCGCGCGCCGGGGTGCAGATCGCCGTGGGGGTGAAGCAGTGCGTGAAGGCGAAGCCCGATTCGCCCATCGCGTCGATGACGGGGGTGCACGCGTGGGGGTTTCCCAGGCAGCCGATCGTGTCGGTGCGGTGCTGGTCGGTCATGATGACCAGGACGTTGCGCACGTTGTCGGGAATGTCCCGAGTTGTATCAGTCATTGCAATGCCTTTTCGTCGTTGAAATCGAAGGGGAGAGCGCTCACTTCTGGGTGACGACCTTGTCCATGTCCTCAAGCTCTGCGCCGCTGGTTTCGGTGAGGAACTTCGCCGTGAAGATGACCGCGAGGACGCCGAAGGCGCAGTAGATCCAGTAGGTGCCAGCGGGCGACCAGCCGATGAGGAATGGGAAGAGCAGGACGACCAGGAAGTTGACGAGGAAGTCGGCGCCCGATGCGAGCGACATGGCACCGCCGCGGATCGAGGTGGGGAACATCTCGCCCATGACGATGGAGAAAATGGGACCCCACGAGGAGGTGAAGCCGAGCAGGAAGGTGCACAGGGCTGCGACCGCCAGGAACGCCAGGACGGGGGAGTCTGCGACGTCCGGCTTGCCGTCGACGGTGGGGGCGACCGTGAAGACCGTGGCCACGATGCCGAGGGAGACGAAGATGAGGGTGCCGCCGTAGATCAGCATGCGCTTGCGGCCCACGCGGTCCACCAGCATGATGCCCGACAGAACGCCGACGATCTTGAAGGCGGTGATCAGCAGGGTCTGGGTCAGGGCCATCGACTCGGTGAAGCCGACGGCGGCGAACAGGGAGTTGGAGTAGAAGAAGACGCCGTTGATGCCGGTGAGCTGCTGGAACGCTGCGATCGCCATGCCGACAAACACGAGGCCGCGCCACCGCGAGGACAGGATCTGCCCGATCGACAGCTTCGTGCCGCCCGTGATCGTCAGCGACTGGGCGATGGCTGTGACTCGGTCTGCGGGGTCTTCCTCGCCGGACAGCTTCGCCAGGATCTCCTCGGCCTCCTTGGTGCGACCCACAGAGACGAGGTAGCGGGGAGACTCGGGAATCTTCGCCGTGAAGATGACGAAGAGGAGCGCCGGGATGATGAGGCAGGCGAAGAGGACCTGCCAGGTCATGAGGCCGCCGAATGCGGGCTTGGCGGCGCCGCCCGTGACCGAGACGACCGCTGTGTTGATGAGGCCTGCGAAGAACAGGCCAAGGATGATCGCGAGCTGGCGGAAGCCGATGAGGCGCCCACGGATATCTGCGGGGGCGATCTCAGCGACGTAGCCGGGGGCAACCGTGGTTGCCGCGCCGAAGCCGATGCCGCCGACGATGCGGGTCAGGAGCAGGAAGGGGTAGCCGAAGCTGCCCAGGAGGGGAGAGATGGGGCCGAGGAGGGCCTCGAAAAGCAGGAAGGGGCCGACCCACATGAGCGTGGTCTTGCGGCCGATCTTGTCGGAGATGCGTCCCGCGGCGAGTGCGCCGATCAGGCCGCCGATGACACCTGCTGCGCCCGCAACACCCTGGAGGATCGGGCCGAGTTCGAAAGTGGATCCCACGGCCTTGATGGCGGCGTTGAGGACCATGCCCTCGAATCCGTAGAAGAAGGGGCCGAGGGTGGCGATCAGAGCGAGAGTCGTTGCGTAGCGCCTCGCTTGCTTGTCGCGGGGTGTGAGTGTGGTTGTCGATGGCATGTCTTCATCCTTGAAGGTGTGGTGATGCGCCCGCGCCTGCCGTGTGCGCTTCACTCACCGTACGCGCGCAATTTTGTGTCCGAAGTAACGGACATAAAAAGCGATAGTGAACTGGATCACTAAAATGAGCGCGTTTAGCGCGTCTGCACCACGAACTCCGGATTCGGCGTCTGTGCCGGCGTCACCGAGTCAGCCTCAATGACCAGCGCCTTCCCGCCGCGCACCCGCACCGTACCGCTCACATGCACCCAGCTATCAGCCGCAGGAACAGGCCCCGCCCACCGCACCGCAAAGCCAACCGGATACGCATCCGCCGCACAACACCAAATAGCCATACGCGCCACCGCAAAGCTCTCCTCATCCGTCACGCGCGGAATCGACGCCTGGGCGCTCGCGGCCTCGGGACTGAGGACGAAGCCAGTCAGTTCGACGCGCTGACCGTCGTGTGCGCGTCCGTTAGCGATCATGTCCTCCACCTGGGAGTAGAAGTTCTCGGTCGTCAGCTCCAGCTTTGCGCTCGACGAGGCCTGCCCCGCGCCCCCGTCCTGGCTGCCATTCCCGGTGGCTGGGTGTGCGCCCCCGTTCGCCGCGTCGTTGGAATCCCCGGGGGTGTCCTCGGGTGAATCGTCGGTGCCCGCGTCGATGGTGGATCCACCGGAGGTGGGGCGTGCGCCAATCGCGCCCGCGGCCAGCTCGGAGGGGGAGACGTGGAAGGGGAGGATGAGCAAGGCGGCGGCCAGGAGGGCGACAAGCCCGCGCGTGGTGGTCCGATAGGAGGCTGCCGTATCGGCGCTGTCGTGCTCGCCGGCGTCGATGCGCGCGGAGAGGGCGAGCGCGCATGCAAACAGGCCGATGCTGGACGCGATGATGCCCAATCGTGCCGACGGGGGCACGAAGGACGCGTAGCGGCCGGACATGGCGAGCCACAGCAGCACGCCGCCGAGGGATGCGAGGGAGAGCGACTCGAGGACGGGGGCGATGCGGGCGATGAGCTTCACGAGAGGACCCCCATCCACCAGGCGCCACCAATGACGGCAGCGGCGATGCACGTGACGGTCGCACACAGGCGAAGCACGAACGCGCCGCGGAACTGCGAGGACAGCAGCGCCACGTTCTTCACGTCCATCATCGGGCCGTAGACCATGAACCCCATGAGCGCGCCCTGAGGCGCAAGGGAGGCCAGCGAGCGCGCGATCACCGCGTCCGACGAGGAGCACAGCGACAGGGCGAAGCCCGCGGCCATCATGAGCGCCAGCGCGCCGGGCGCGGGCAAGCCCGCGAGCAGGGAAGACACCGGCCAGAACACCTGCGCCGCAGTCGAGGCGGCCACGCCACCCAGCAGGTAGGGCAGGATCCGCCCGAAGGAGTGGCCCGTTGCGCCAAGAACGCCAGAGAAAGAGCGATCCGGCATCTCGCAGCCGCCGTCACATCCGCACGAATCCCCGTCATGGACGTGGGTATCCTCGCGCAGGGCGCTCGGAGGAGAAGCCAGCATCGACAGGCCCACTGTCGCAGCGACGATGATGCTCAGGCCGATACGCGCTCCCACAATCGCCCACGAGCCGAACGCGTAATACGTCGACGCAACCACCAGGGGATTGATCGCGGGGGATGCCAGCATGAGAGTGGTCGCCGCCGACAGTGGAACACCCTTGCGCAGCAGCGAACGGAAGATCGGCACCGCCGAGCAATCGCACACCGGAAGAAGAAAAGCCGCGACGAGCGCCGTCAACACGGAGGCGACCGGGTTCGTCGGAAACACGCGCGCGATCAGGGCGGGGGAGACGAAAGCCTCGATGAGCTCGGCAACGAACACGCCCAACAGCAGGAAGGGAATCGCCTGCAGGGTCATACCCACGGCGATCGTCGCCGCGCGGCCAACGGGCACACCCGACCCGGCCAGGGATCCCTGCGTCGCCCACACGACAATCAGCGCCACCAGCACAAGTGCGCCGATAAGCGCGCCCCAGGGACGCGCAGGGCGTTTCGTATCCATCACACTCACCCCACAACTCTAGGACAGGAGTCCCGCACCCCTCCGTTCCCTCGCCGACTATGGCCCACCAGGTGCCCACCAGGTCCTCGTCTGCGCACGCGACGCGGAGCGCTCGCGGTTGCGCTGTGGGCAGGCATACGCTCCGCCCAGTGGGCGCTTACGAGTTTCTTCGCTACACTGGTTTTTCGCTACGATCCGGCCCGCTGCCGCGGGGTATCACCGGGGAGCATCCGGAAGAAAGAGGAGCGCGAGAGCCGGCCACGGCCTCGTCCCCTCCAGTAGAACCGGACGGGAGGGCCCGACACAGCCCCAACGAAGCGGCCGCGCCCGGCGAGGGAGCGGCAAGCGGGGTGGTACCGCGGGTGCCGGCGACGCCGGTCCTCGTCCCTGTATAGGCGCGAGACGAGGACACTCATGACGAAGCACGGCTTCTACCCCCGCCACCGGCAAGACGAGGTGGACCCCAGCCCTTCCTTCCCTGCGATGGAAGAGGGCACCCTGGCGTTCTGGGCCAGCAACGACACCTTCCGCAAGTCCATTGAGATGCGCGACGCCGGCGAGCATGGCTCCAACGAGTTCGTGTTCTACGATGGCCCGCCTTTCGCCAACGGCCTGCCCCACTACGGTCACCTCCTGACCGGCTACGTCAAGGACGTGGTGGGCCGCTACCAGACCATGAAGGGCCACCGCGTCGAGCGCCGCTTCGGCTGGGACACGCACGGCCTGCCCGCCGAGCTCGAGGCCCAGCGCCAGCTCGGCATCGAGGACGTCACCGAGATCACCCGCGAGGGTGGCGTCGGCATCGAGGCGTTCAACGCCGCCTGCCGCTCCTCCGTCCTGCGCTACACGAAGGAATGGGAAGAGTACGTCACCCGCCAGGCGCGCTGGGTGGACTTCGAGCACGACTACAAGACGCTCGACATGCCCTACACCGAGTCCGTGATCTGGGCGTTCAAGCAGCTCTACGACAAGGGCCTGGCCTACCAGGGTCACCGCGTCCTGCCCTACTGCTGGAATGACCGCACGCCGCTGAGCAACCACGAGCTCAAGATGGACGACGACGTGTACCAGGACCGCACCGACAACACGGTGACGGTGGGCCTGCGCCTCGAGACGAAGCTGCGCGAGGACTCGGCGCGCCCCGAGCTGGCCCTCATCTGGACGACCACGCCCTGGACCCTGCCCTCGAACTCGGCCGTCGCCGTGGGCCCGCAGATCGAGTATTCCCTCGTTGAGGTGGCTGCCGACCACGAGGGTGTCCTCGCGGGCGAGCGCGTCCTCATCGCCACCGACCTGATCCCCTCCTACGCCAAGGAGCTGGGCGATGAACCCGCCGTCGTGGCCACCTACAAGGGGCATGAGCTGGTGGGCATCCACTACCACCCGATCTACGACTACTTCGACACCCCCGAGCGCCGCGCTGAGGGTGGCGCCCCCGGCCCCAACGGCTGGTCGATCATCGCCGCCGACTACGTGACGACCACGGACGGCACCGGCCTCGTCCACCAGGCGCCCGCCTTCGGTGAGGACGACATGTGGACGTGCATGGAGTACGGCATCGGCGTGGTCCTGCCCGTCGACGAGGGCGGCGTCTTCACCTCCGAGGTGAGCGACTACGAGGGCATGCAGATCTTCGATGCGAACCGCTACGTGGTCGCCGACCTGCGCGAGCAGGGTGGGCCCATCGCGCGCCGCGCCCCCGAGATCCGCGCCGTGCTGGTGCGCGAGAAGTCCTACGTGCACTCCTACCCGCACTGCTGGCGCTGCCGCAAGCCCCTCATGTACAAGGCCGTGTCCTCGTGGTTCGTCCGCGTCACCGAGATCCGCGACCGCATGGTGGAGCTCAACCAGGAGATCACCTGGACCCCCGCGCACACCAAGGACGGCATCTTCGGCAAGTGGCTGGAGGGCGCCCGCGACTGGTCGATCTCGCGTAACCGCTTCTGGGGCGCGCCGATCCCCGTGTGGGTCTCGGACGATCCGGCCTACCCGCGCACCGACGTCTACGGCTCCATCGCGGAGCTCGAGGCCGACTTCGGCGTGAAGGTCACGGACTTCCACCGTCCCTTCATCGATCAGCTCACGCGCCCGAACCCGGACGACCCGACGGGCAAGTCGACGATGCGTCGTATCTCCGACGTGTTCGACTGCTGGTTCGAGTCCGGCTCGATGCCCTTCGCGCAGGTGCACTACCCGTTCGAGAACCAGGAGTGGTTCGAGAACCACTACCCGGGCGACTTCATCGTCGAGTACATCGGTCAGACGCGCGGCTGGTTCTACACGCTGCACGTCCTGGCGACCGCGCTCTTCGATCGCCCCGCGTTCCGCTCCTGCGTCTCCCACGGCATCGTCCTGGGTGACGACGGCCTGAAGATGAGTAAGTCGCTGCGTAACTACCCGGACGTGGCCGAGGTGTTCAACAAGTACGGCTCCGACGCGATGCGTTGGTTCCTCATGTCGAGCCCGGTCGTGCGCGGCGGCAACCTGATCGTCAAGGAGGAGTCGATCCGCGACACGGTGCGTCAGGTGCTGCTGCCCATCTGGAACACGTACTACTTCTTCACGCTGTACGCGGGCGCCTGCAACAAGGGCGAGGGCTACGAGGCCTCCCGTGTCGATCTGTCCTCGCCCGAGGCCGTGGCCGCGCTGGCGCAGATGGACCGCTACCTGCTGGCCCACACCCGCACCCTCGCGCAGGACGTGCGCGGCGCGCTCGACGGCTACGACGTGGCCGGCGCGTGCGAGGCGATCCGCGAGTACCTGGACGTCCTGACGAACTGGTACGTGCGTACCCAGCGTCAGCGCTTCTGGGACGAGGATGGCGCAGCGTTCGACACGCTGTACACCGCTCTCGTGACGCTCATGGAGCTGGCGGCACCCCTGCTGCCGCTGCTGAGCGAGGAGATCTGGCGCGGCCTGACGGGCGGCGAGTCCGTGCACCTGACGGACTTCCCCGTCATCGACGAGGCCGTGGATGCCCCCGAGCTGGTCGCCGCGATGGATGAGGTTCGTTCGATCGTGTCGGCAGCCCACGCGCTGCGTAAGACGCATCAGCTGCGCGTGCGCCAGCCGCTGGCCTCCCTGCTGGTCGTGTCGGAGAACTTCGCTGCGCTGGAGCCTTTCGCGGACCTGATCGCCTCCGAGGTGAACGTGAAGTCCGTGGTGTTCTCTGCGCCGCAGGACTCGGGCCTGAGCGTTCGCACCGAGCTGGCGCTGAACCCGCGTGCCTTCGATCCGGCGTTCCGTAAGCTGACGAGCCAGCTGTTCAAGGCGCAGAAGTCCGGTGAGTGGGAGGTCGTGGACGGCGAGTGCCGTTTCCCCTCCGTCGAGCTGGATGGGGCGCCGCTGGTGCTCACGGGCGACATGTTCTCGGTGTCCACCTCCGTGGATGCCGCCGAGGGCCAGGTCGCGGACGTGCTCGCGTCGGGCACCTTCGTCGTGCTCGACACGGAGCTGACCCCCGAGCTCGAGGCCGAGGGCTACGCCCGCGACGTCGTGCGCGCCGTTCAGGACGAGCGTAAGAACGCCGGCCTGCACATCGCGGACCGAATCGACCTGTCGCTGACGGTTCCGTCCGATCACGTGGCCGACGTGGAGGCGTGGCGCGACATGATCGCCGCCGAGACCCTCGCTCTGTCTGTGACGGTCGAGGCCGGCGACAAGCTTCAGGTGCGCGTCGCCAAGCACTGAGTGCTGTTACTGAGACGGGCGGGTCGGGCGAAAGCGCGGCCCGCCCACCTGTCTCTCCGTGGGTCTCTCGGTCGAAAACCTGCGATCAGCTTTCTGTCGCCGTCATCTCCTGGTAACGCTTGAAGAGAATCGCGAGGCGCTCCTCGTTGGTCTCCAGGGCCTTGCGTGCCCCGAAAGCTCGGTCGACCGCTCGATCGAGGGTCCGGTGAGCCTTCAGCAGGCTCGGGGACATCGCCAGCGGGTTGTACATGTCGGCGAGGCTGACGCCCGGCTGCTCAGCGCGAGCATCCAGGACCCCCTGCCCGGCCGCGATGATGGCGGCACGCTGCTTGTCAGAGACCTCAGGCAGCGGCAGGGTGTTCCAGACGATCTTGTTCGAGAAGTTGAGATCAGACTTCAGGCGTCCACCGACGAGTTTCTGCCAAGACATGAACATCGAGGAGCTAATAATTGCGAAGAGGAAGCCATCGGGGTCAAGAGCTGTGTATACCTTGTCACCGGCGATGACGTCTTCACTCAGATGTGCTGCCGTGTAGAAAAGTCGCGTCTCCGACACCACGCGGGGGATCGCAACGTATGGGTCAGACGGCTGGTGATTCTCTTGGAAAAGGTGAGCGGTCTGGGCTCCCGCCACCGTCGCCTTCTTCTTTGAGCCTTGTCTAAAAATGGCGCATGCCCGCACTCGTTCTTTCAAGATGGGGCTACGGTCAATGTCACGAGGATCGAAATCCTCCGTGTGCATCCACAGGCACCAGCGGTCGAGTCCGCGAACGACCTCGCGGCCCATGCGGAAGGGACGCAGGTACTTCGCCGCGATCGGGTCGGCCGCGACTTGTGGATAGTCCTTCGCTTCCACGATGAGATTGCCGCCGTCTACGGGTTTTGATCCGAAGCGAACTTCTGGAAGATTGGGAGAAAGAGGGTGTCTGAGTGCCTTGAGGAAGATATCAGGTCCCTCGACCAGGTAGGGGTTGATGTGCTTGACCGGCAGCGCCTCGGGCTGTGCCTTGAGGCTCGAATACGTGAAGAGTACGGGACGTGCCTTCTCGTGCGGCGCTCCCCGGTCGAAGCCCGTGATGATGCAGTGAACGGCGGCAGCCCCCGGTGCCTCGGAGGTCCACGCGAAGGTCTGGTGAGCGAAGCGAATCCGCCAGCCGCCCTCGAGGAGGGGGCGGAAGAGGGCCGCGACGGGTGCGCCCTGCGCGATCGAGTTCGTGGAGACGAAGGCGAAGCGACCGCCCCGTGGAACTGACTGGAAGTACTGGGAAGCCTTGATGAACCATCCGGTCACGTAGTCCAGGTAGCCGTCGTAGCCATCGCCCCACACGAAGCGCAGATCGTCGGTCTGCTCCTCGGAACGCATGTACTGGCCGATAAACGGCGGATTGCCGACGATCCTGACGGTGGGGGAGGGAGGACACACCTGTGTCCAGTCCGTGCGCAGCGCGTTGCCGATCGTGATGTGGGCGGACGTGCTGAGGGGAAGGATCGAGGGGGCCTGGCCGAGGAGGCGCTCCATCTCGCGGTTCGCCTGGTGGTGAGCGAGGTGCAGGGCGGTCTGCGCGATACGCGCCGGCCACTCTTCGATCTCGATGCCGAAAAAGCGGTCGAGCTGAACAGCGATGTCGGCGTTTATTCCGCGGTCTTCGAAGAACATCGTGGCCTGGAACTCGTCGTTATCCTTGCGGGCGAGTTCCAGCTCCCGGATACGCACCAGGATTTCGGTGTCCATGCGACGCAGTTCGCGGTAGGCGACGACCAGGAAGTTGCCGCATCCGCAGGCGGGATCCATGACTCGTAGCTCGCCGAGCTCTTTACGTAAGTTGTTGAGCTTATCGAGATTGTGGGTGTTCTCCGCGAAGCGTTCACGTAGGTCGTCGAGGAAGAGCGGGCCAAGCGTCTTGAGGATGTTCGTCTCGCTCGTGTAGTGCTCGCCGAGCTCGCGGCGGGCCTCGGGGGACTTGACGGCCTGGAAGAGCGATCCGAAGACGGCGGGGCTGATGCCCGACCAGTCGAAGGCGCACGCGCGCATGAGTTCCTCTCTCATTTCGAGAGAGAAGCTGGGGATGCTGAGCGGCTCAGCGAAGATCCCGCCGTTCACGTGGGGGAAACGCGCGATCAGCTCGTCGAGGGTCGACTGACGGCGCTCCACGGGTGTGTTCAGCGTCTGGTAGAGGAGCGTGAGCTGCGCGCCGAGGTCACTGCCGTCCTCGCGGGTCCTGGTAACGAGGAACTCCGCGAAAAGGTCGCGTTCCCACAGGCCGGCGTCGTCTCCGTAGAGGCAAAAGAGGGTACGGATGAGGAAGATTGAGGCCTCGTGATCGCTGTAGCCCGACCCATCCAGAGCCTCGTAGAGGTCGGCCATGACGCGGGCGGCCCGAATTGAGGCCTCCTCCTGCTCGCGCGAACCAACCCGAACCATGCCGTATCCGGCGAGGAACTTCAGGTCGTCGACGTGATCGGGAAGTTGGGCGAGTTTAAACTCTGTGCGCCCTGAATCGATGCCGTTATCAGTTGTCATGTCGTGGTCGAGATCGACGATCCGGATGCGTCGGAAGTCGCTGATGATGAGGAGGCGCGGAGTCTCGACGTCCGCGAGATCGTGGATGTAATCGAGCGCCTGCTCCTCGGCCTCGTCCAGGTTCTTACCCGCGGACTTCATCTCGATGAGCGCCTTGCCAGGGATGAGGGCGTCGATATAGCCCTGACGTCCCGTCGACGCTCGGTTCGAACGCCTCTCGTAAGAGATAGCTTTGCGCTTGGTGATACCAAAACACTGCATGAGTTCACGCATGAACTCGTGGCCATCCTGTTTCTCATCACCCACGCAATCGCTCCACTCGTGAGCAAACTTCGCGCAATTTTTGCGGATTGCATTCAGTGAGAGTGTTGCGGGCACGGGCGACTCCTGGTTGTCGACGGAAGTGGGCGCGAGAATTGCTCGGCGCCGGTTAGGTACTCAGTATATCGACACTTGACAGTTTATCGGTACGTGATGCGGCAAGAGATCGTCGTTTCCATGTTCTTCGCTAACAAGCTATGAAACATACAAAATTCGTACTAATCGGCCGCGGTAACTGTCACTAGACAGTCCGTGCGAGCGACGTCGTGCCCGAACTGAGAGGAGGCAAGGGTTCGCTGCGTGAAGCGGGGCGTCCCGCGTGAACGGAACAAGGAACGCAGACCCGTCCTAGTAGTCGACATCGGACGGCAGCTTCACGCCCGCGTGGCGCAGGCGCTGCAGGTGCGGCTCGACCGAGGAGAGATACGGAGAGAGGACGGGATTCGCGTCCGGGTCCATGAAGGACTCGAGGTAGTCCTCGAGCGGAAACTGCGTGGCGAAGAGAGTCTGACGCAGCTCGAGGCTATTCACCGACTCGACGACCATCGTCGGGTCGGTGGTGCTCGTGTATCGCTTGACCCGCGGCCACCGCATGTCCGTGATCGTCCACTGCTGCGGAGAGGGCACCTCACCCGGGATCACGATGGGACGCTGGCGTAGCCGTGCGCGACGCAGCGCACCGACCTGGGTGATCAGCACGTAGCTGGCCAGCGTCTCGTTACGCGTATCCATGGTGAACCGTTCGCTCGGATGGCGTTCGGACCAGCTAAAGCGGTAGTAGCCCGACATCTCCCAGGCGGTGAAGAAATCAGTGTTGTAGCTCGAGAAGGAATACCCGTACCCGTATCCCTCCTGAAAGTCGGCTTTAGCGACGGAAGTATCCGAACAGATCTTGCCAATCAATTCTTCCAATTTCTCCAACATGCTCGGAGACTCCTTCGATGATGTTCTGCGTGATGAGCTCGTCGATCGTCATGGGCGCCCATCCGCCGATGAAGACCTTCTCGATGATGCGCACCTGTGGGACCTGCCCGTGGGAACCCATGTCCTTGTCGAGCAGGCAGATCTCGATGGCGACGTCCTCGGGCAACGGGTTCTCAGTGAAGCGGAACTGGCGGTACAGCTCGTTGTAGTTGGCGGGTGGGCCCGAGCGGAACTCCGAGGGGAAGATCAGCCCCTTGATGATGGGCGTCAGGTTGCGCGCCCCGATGTGCCCGATGTGGTCCAGGCCGTCGATGTCGAAGGCTTCGATGAACTCGTCTTTGTCACGGAAGTAGCGGTTGGTTCCCGGGATTTCGCCGTGGTCGCGGTCGTCGCGCCATGCCGGACAGATCGTCCCTGGCTGCGAGAAACGCGAGCGCATCCAGTCGGCCGTCGACCGAATGTGCGGGTCGGTGCCTTCGCTCATTTGGAGTTCCATGGCACCGGTAACGTCAGCTCCGCACCGGTAGCGCTCTCCGAGGCCCTGCGCCGCGTTGGGCAGCACGTCGCCGGGTCCAGGCGCGCGGGAGGGAAAGATCTCCGTCTGGTAGACGGTGCGCCGGGATTCTTCGGGCGAAGGAGTCTCTAGTTGCATCGGAACTCACTCCTCTTTGTCGGTGCAGGCGCGGGGACCGGTGGGGCCGGGGCCTCGCTCGGCGGGAGAGGAATCGGTGGTTCGGCGTCCGGCGCGGGGATGGTGGCAGGGGTTGCGCCGTCCTGTGGCTCGGCGGCCGGCGGCGGCGGAATCGGGGGTTCGGCGGACGAGGCCTCGGTCGCTTTATCTTCCGGTGTGCTCTCCGCGGTTTCATCCTCGGGCTCAGTGTCGCCGGGGGCCTCCACCTGCTCGCCCTCGTCGGTGTCGACGGTCTGCTCGCCCTCGTCGGTGGTGCCCGCCGCGTTTTCTCCGGTCACCTCGGACGCCTTCTCTTCTTCGGCGTCGTCGGTTTCTTCGGAGGTTTCTTCCTTGACGGGTGCGGGCACGGACTCCTGGTACATCGCCAGCTCGATAGCGTCGACGATCGGGCCCACGATCTTGTTGAAACCCTCGTAGTCGAGGTCGCGCAGGTCGTCGTTGCCGCACCGAATACGCAGGTTGATGAAGTGCACCTGGTTGTAGAAGATGATGAGCATCGGTTCTTTGACGACCACGGATTCGCCGCCGATCCCGATGTTGCCAGCCTCGGGGATGGAGAGCACGTCCTCGCGCGACTCGAGTTTGATGGAGTGGTCGTCCACGAAGATCGTGATGTCCGCAAAATACTCGAAGGCGGCGTAGACCGCCTGGAGCATCATCTCCCATGAGACGCGGTTCGTGAGGGTAAAGGTGGACTTGAGCCAGCCGCCTTCCTCGTGATGCCCTTCCAGGTACATGCCTGTGTTCCTCCCGCTTCCTGGGGTGTGTGCGTGTGGGGCTCAGCCTTTCGCTAGCGTGGCCGGCGGGACGTGCATCATGATCTCGATGGAGTCCATGAACTGGCACATCGACTTGTTGAACTTCTCGTAGTTGGTGGTCTGGAATTCCTCGTTGACCCGCCCGATCGCGACGTTGATAAACGGCTTCTGGTTGAAGAAGGTCAGCATGATCGGCGCCTTGAGGATGGGCGACATGCCTCGGATCATGACGCTGGACGCCTCGGGAATGGACAGCAGATCCTCGGGAGCAGAGAAGCGGAGGGGCTCGCCGTCGACCTGCACCTCGGCGTCCTCGATGTAGGGGTAGACCCCTCGCACGCCCTGGATCAGTTTCTCCCACGGCACGCGGTACGTGAGGTTGAAACTGGATCGGATCCAGCCCGGTTCTTCGGTGAGACCAGCCAGCAGCATGGGGAATCCTTCACGTCATTGAGGGTGTCTGTGTGGTCGGCATCCTATCAGAGCGGGTGGCTGGCCCAGCACGAGGGAATCGCTCAGCGCGCGGCGTCGATCGCCGCCTTCGCCGTCTTTAGGCCGACGCCGGTGCGGTCCCTGTAGGACTTGACGGCGTAGAGCGTCCTGCCCTCGGCGATCATCTGGAGTTCGGCCGTGCTCAGCTCCGGGAACGAGGCCGTAGCCGGGTTGGGTGCACCGGCTGGAACGGCGGGAACTGAGGCCTGCGGGGCTGGCGCCTCGAAGGTGGGGGAGGAGGCCCCGGCGAGGGCCGTGACCCCGGCGTCCGCGTAGGCGGCGCGCAGCCGCGCCTCGAGGTTCGCGACCTGTTCCTTCAACTGGCGGTTTTCGGCGCGCAGCTCCTCGATTTCGCCTGCCTGACCAAACCACTTACCCACGTGTTGCCTCCTTGAGGGATCATCTGGAAGGCTTTCATCCTATCTGTCTTCGCCGACGTGCTGCCGACGAGCGACCGGCGGCGGAAACGAAGGCTTCTGGAGAAAACCCGCCCCGGCCTCGTCGATGACGACGCGCGACCAGTGCGCGCCAACGCGCCGTGACCGGCGGAACAAGCCGCTCGCCTCGCCTGGCCCGGTAAAATAGCGGGGACACTGCGAGCAGCGGAGGAAACATGGCAGGCGAATCGTTCTTCGGGGAAGACACCACCCACGAGGACCAGCAGGGCGGCATTCCGGCCGACCTGATCCCGTACCTGGAAGCGGCCGACGAGGTTGAGGACACCGAGGCGGGGGAGGGCACCGACCCCGAGGCTGAGGAGAGCGAACGCGAGGCCGCGCTGCGCGCCCTCGTCGAGCACTCGCTGCTGCTGGGTCCCGACCCCTCCGTCCTTGCCGAGATCGAGGGCGAGGTGGACGAGGACTTCGCCGACGATGCTGCCGAGGCACGCGACGAGCGCGCCTCCCACGAGGCAGCGCTGGCCAAGGCTGAAGATGAGGTCGCCCTGGACGCGCGCGTGCAGGAGATCTACCAGTCCATCGTTGCGCGCGCACCCGAGCACGATATCGACCCCACGCTCGACCGTGTGAAGCTCGCCCTGGACATCCTGGGCGACCCGCAGAACTTCTACCCGTCGATCCACATCACGGGTACGAACGGCAAGACGTCCACGTCGCGCATGATCGACTCGCTCCTCACCGCTTTCGGCATGAAGACGGGCCGCTTCACGAGCCCGCACCTGCTCGACGTGCGCGAGCGCATCTCGCTCGAGGGGCACCCGATCACGCGCGAGGGCTTCGTGCGCGCATGGGAGGACATCGAGCCCTACGTCGGCATGGTGGACGAGCGCAGCTCGCAGGAGGGCGGCCCGCGCCTGTCCTTCTTCGAGGTCTTCACGATCATGGCGTACGCGGCCTTCGCCGACTACCCGGTCGACGCTGCCGTCGTCGAGGTCGGCATGGGCGGGCGCTGGGACGCCACGAACGTCATCGACTCCGGCGTCTCCGTCATCACGCCGATCGCCCTGGATCACACGAAGTGGCTGGGCTCCACGATCGAGGAGATCGCGCGCGAAAAGGCCGGCATCATCAAGCCCGGACAGGTCGTCGTCATCATGGCTCAGGAGGAGGAAGTCCTCGACATCCTCCTCGAGCAGGCGCGCTCCGTCGACGCGATCGCCCGCGTCGAGGGCCGCGACTTCGAGGTCGTGGATCGTCAGATGGGGGTCGGCGGCCAGATGGTCACGATCCGCACGCCTTCCGCGGTTTACGAGGATGTGTTCGTTCCGCTGTTCGGCCAGTACCAGGCCCATAACGCGGCGGCGGCGCTCGTGGCCGTCGAGGCCTTCATGGGGGGCCGCGGCCTGGACGGTCGCATCGTCGAGCAGGGCCTCATGAACGCCTCCAGCCCGGGTCGCATGCAGGTTGTGCGTCATTCGCCCACGATCATCGTGGATGCCGCGCACAACCCTGCGGGCGCGGCCACCCTGCGTGAGGCCGTGGAATCCTCCTTTGGGTTCGCACGCATCGCGGGCGTGTACGCGGCGATGGGGGATAAGGACGTCGAGGGTGTCCTGTCCGAGGTCGAGCCTTTCATCGATCACCTCGTCGTGACGCAGATGCCGGGCGAGCGCGCGGCCGACGTTGCGCGTCTGGCTGAGATCGCCGAGGAGGTCTTCGGTCCCGACCGGGTAGACGTGCGCGAGTCGCTGGCCGACGCGGTCGATCGTGCAGCCGAGATCGCCGAGGCCGGGGCGCAGCCCGCGGATCGCAGCGGAGTCCTCGTGTTTGGTTCGGTCATGTTGGCAGGGGAAATGCTGGCCCTCGCCGGTCATAGCCCACGCTAGGATGGAACCCGACCAGGGCGGCCGCATCGTGGCGGCCGCCACGGTTGGGAATTCGTGCTCAAAGGTGGCACGATTGACCATGCGTACAAGTACAGATGAGCAATGTGCAAGGAGGCATTATGAAGAAGCTCGTCAATGACGTCCACGCCGTCGTCCGCGAAACCCTCGAAGGTTTCGCCCTGGCCCACTCCGACATCGTCGATGTCCATTACTCGCCCGACTTCGTGACCCGTCGCGCCCCCAAGGCTGAGGGCAAGGTCGGCCTCGTCTCCGGTGGCGGATCCGGACACGAGCCCCTGCACGCGGGCTTCGTCGGCGAAGGCATGCTGGACGCGGCCGTGCCCGGCGCGGTGTTCACATCGCCCACCCCCGACCCGATCCTGGAGGCCACGAAGGCCGCCGACCACGGCGCGGGCGTCCTGCACATCGTCAAGAACTACACGGGCGACGTCCTCAACTTCGAGACCGCCGCCGAGCTGGCCGACATGGAGGACATCACGGTCACCACCGTCGTCGTCAACGATGATGTGGCCGTCGAGGACTCCCTGTACACCGCGGGGCGCCGCGGCGTCGCCGGCACCATCTTCGTCGAGAAGATCGCGGGCGCGGCCGCCGAGCGCGGCGACTCCCTCGAGGAAGTCACCCGCATCGCCACCAAGGTCAACGACCAGACCCGCTCCATGGGCCTGGCCCTGGGCCCCTGCACCGTGCCCCACGCCGGCAAGCCCTCCTTCGACCTGGGCGAGGACGAGATCGAGCTGGGCATCGGCATCCACGGCGAGCCCGGATACCGCCGCGGCTCCATGGAGACCGCCGACAGCCTCGTCGCCGAGCTCTACGAGCGCGTGCGCGAAGACCTGGGCCTGGCCGAAGGTGAGCGCGTCGTGGCCCTCGTCAACGGCATGGGCGGCACCCCCGTCTCCGAGCTCTACATCTGCTTCCGCGCCCTGGCCGCCCTCCTGAAGAAGGACGGCATCGAGATCGCCCGCCAGATGGTCGGCAACTACGTCACCAGCCTGGAGATGCCCGGCGTCTCCGTGACCCTCATGCGCGCCGACGACGAGCTCCTCGAGCTCTTCGACGCGCCCGTGAACACGGTCGCCTGGAAGTAAGCAACGAGGCAGGACAAGGAGAAACACGATGAGCCTAGATGCAGCGTGGGCACGCCGGTGGATCGAGCTGGCGGCGGCGGACGTCGCTGAGCAGCGCGACTACCTGGTGGACCTGGACCGAGCCATTGGGGATGGCGACCACGGCGAAAACATGGACCGCGGTTTCAAGGCCGCGGTCGAGGCCCTGGAACAGGCCCAGCCGGGCAGCGTCGCCGAGGTCCTCAAAACGGTCGCCAAGACCCTCATGTCCACGGTCGGCGGTGCCGCCGGTCCCCTGTACGGGACCGCGTTCCTGCGCGCATCCAAGGCCGCCCGCGACGGCGATCTCGACGGCGCGGGCGTGGCAGCGGTGATCGCGGGCGCGCTCGACGGAATCCAGGCCCGAGGCAAGGCCACCACGGGTGAGAAGACCATGGTGGACGCGTGGACGCCCGCCCTCGAGGCCGCCCGCGCGGCCGCCGAGTCCGGTAGCGATCCTGCCGCCGTCTTCGAGGCCGCTGCAGCCGCCGCCGAGGCCGGAGCGACCGCGACGGAGCCCCTGCGGGCCACGAAGGGTCGCGCCTCCTACCTGGGCGAGCGCTCCATCGGGCACCTCGACCCGGGGGCCGTCTCCACCTCCCTCATCCTGCGCGCCGCCGTGCGCGCAGCGGGCGAGGCCGGCGCAGCATGAGCGTGCGCGTCTCCTTCGTCATCGTCTCCCACTCGGCCTCCCTGGCCGCCGGAGTCTGTGAACTGGCCGCCCAGATGGCCCCCGACGTGCACTTCGAGGCAGCCGGGGGCACGGACGACGGCCGCATCGGCACCTCCTACGACCTCGTCGAGACCGCCCTCGAGGCCGCCGCCGCGGCCGTGGAGGGCGAGGGCAGCGGCGTCATCGTGCTGACCGACCTCGGCTCGGCCACGATGACCGTCGAATCCGTCATCGACATGAGCGACGAGCCCGAGCGCGTGCGCTTCGTCGACACCTGCCTCGTCGAAGGGGCCGTCGCATCCTCCGTGCGCGCACAGCTCGGCGAAGACCTCGACCAAGTTGCCGATGTCGCAGCCGCCCTGGCCCCGCGCGTGGACGACGCGCTCGCCCAGGAGGCACCCAGCCCCATCGCCGGCGCGCCCGCCGGGGGAGGTGCCCAGGCCTCGTCGACCTGGGCGCAGGGGGACGCGGTCGTCGCGGACCCCGTCGGCCTGCACGCGCGCCCAGCCGCCGCCTTCGTGCGCCTGGCGGGCACCTTTGACGCCGAGGTCACCGTCAACGGGGCCGACGGCGGCTCGGTCCTGGAACTCATGGCCCTGGGCATTACCCAAGGTCAGAGCGTCCACATCGAGGCTAATGGGGCCGACGCCACAGCGGCGGTCGCGGCGCTGACAGATATGCTTGAAAGCGCAGCAACGCAACCGTCAGAATCAAAGGAGACAACGTGAGCGCTAAGAGTGTTCTGCTAGAGCCCCAGCACCTTCTCGACCCCACCCTGGAGCACACCCTCATCGTCGTGAAGCCCGACGGCTACGCCCGCGGCCTGACCGGTGAGATCCTGCGCCGCATCGAGGCCAAGGGCTACACGATCAAGGGCCTCAAGCTCATGATCGCCTCCCGCGAGCTGCTCGCCGAGCACTACGCCGACCACAAGGACAAGCCCTTCTTCGAGGGCCTCCTGGAGTTCATGAGCTCCGGCCCGGTCGTCGCCATCATCGTCGAAGGCCAGCGCGTCGTCGAGGGCATGCGCGTCCTCATGGGCTCGACCGACCCGACGACGGCCCCCGCGGGCACGATCCGCGGCGACCTGGGTCGCGCATGGAACAGCCCCCACATGGAGAACCTGATCCACGGCTCGGACTCTGTGGACAACGCAACGCGCGAAATCTCCCTGTGGTTCCCGGAGATTTACTGAGTCACGGCTAACCTGCAAGGGTGTACCTCAAGAACCTGACGCTGCGGGGCTTTAAGTCCTTCGCCAGTGCGACCACGCTCGCCCTCCAACCGGGCATCACGTGCGTCGTCGGCCCCAACGGGTCGGGTAAATCCAACGTCGTCGACGCGCTCGCCTGGGTCATGGGCGAGCAGGGAGCCCGCGCGCTACGCGGCTCGAACATGGCGGACGTGATCTTCGCGGGGACATCTGGGCGCGCGGCGTTGGGGCGCGCCCAGGTGGACCTGACGATCGACAACACCGACGGGCTGCTCGACATCGAGTATTCCGAGGTGACGATCAGCCGCACCCTGTTTCGCGGGGGCGGCTCCGAATACTCCATTAACGGCACTCCGGCGAGGCTGCTGGACGTGCAGGAGCTGCTGTCCGACACGGGCATGGGCCGTCAGATGCACGTCATCGTCGGCCAGGGGCAGCTCGACGCGATTCTGTCTTCCACGCCCGAGGAGCGTCGCGGCTTCATCGAAGAGGCCGCGGGTGTCCTCAAGCATCGTCGCCGCAAGGAGCGCGCGCTCAAGAAGCTGGCAGACATGGACGCGAACCTCGTGCGCGTCCTGGACCTGACGAACGAGATTCACCGCCAGCTGGGACCCCTGGCCCGCCAAGCGCGGGTCGCCCGGCGCGCCTCCCTCATTCAGGCGCGCGTGCGCGACGCGAAGGCCCGCCTGCTCGCCGACGATCTTGCATCGGCTCTGTCGAAGCTGTCCGTGCTCGAGGCATCGGATGAGTCCGCGGCCGAGCGCCGGGCCTCGCTCGAGGAGCAGATAAGCGCCGCGCGCGCCGAGCTTGCGCGTCTGGAGGACGCTGAGCGCGCGTCCTCGCCGGCGCTCGAGCAGGCTTCCTCCGACTGGCAGTCGCTGACCACGATCACCGAGCGTCTGCGCGGCACGCTGATGGCCGCGACCCAGAAGGTGTCACTGCGCGCGACCCCCGAGCTGCCCCCGGGCGGCGAGGACCCCGACGTGCTTGATGAGCGCGCCCGCGTGGCGGGTGCCGAGGACGCGGCGCTGGTCGCTCAGGCCGAGGCCGCGCGCTCTGCCCTGACGTCCGCGACTCGCGCGCGCGAGGCCGCTGAGGACGCCGACGATTCCGCGTCCCGCGAGCTGGCCCGCGTCAACCGCGTCATTGCCGATCACCGCGAGAAGGTCGCGCGCCTGACGGGCGACGCCTCGACCGCCGCGTCTCGTCTGGAGGCCGCGATCGCCGAGGCCGACCGCGCGTGGGGTGCATACCGCGCGGCTCAGGAGCGGGCCGAGGCCGCCGAGAAGGCCGTGCCCGCGTCGTCCGTGGGCTCTGTTGGTGTGGATGCTTCTGTCGCAGCAGGTTCCTTGTCCGAGGACGAAGCCGGCGGGGGAGCGGCCCGCGCTCACGCCGAGGCCTCCGCCCGCCGCGACGCCGCGCGCGCCCGCGTGGATGAGCTGCTCGGCATCGAACGCGAGGCCCGCGCCGACCGCGCGCGCTGGGAGGCCCGCCGCGACGCGCTCGAGCAGCTGCTCGCCCCCGAGGACGGCACGGCCGAGCTGCTCGGACGCCCCGGAGTGCTCGGCCAGGTTGCGCCCCTTCTGCAAGTCACCCCCGGTTTCGAGGACGCCGTCGCCGCCGCGCTGGCACCCTTCGCCGACGCCGTCGTCGTCGACTCCCTGACCCGAGGCCTGGGCGAGCTGGACGCGGCCCGCGCGGCCGGGCGCTCGCTGCGGCTTGTTGTGGCATCCGGTTCTTCTGGTTCTTCCGGTACTGCAGATGATCCCGCGGATGGGACTGGCGGGGCTGTCCGCGCCGATCTGCCCGAGGGCGTGACGTGGCTCGCCGACGTCGTCACCTGCGAGGGAGCCGCCGCGCCCCTCGCGTCTCTGCTGGACGGGGTCGTCGCCTGCCCCCTCGAGGTCGCCGCTGCCGCGCTGGACGTGCCCGGCGTGCGCGCCGTCGTCACGTCAGGTGGGGATGTGCTGCGCTCCTGGTCGGTGGAGGGCGGCCGCCAGGCCTCCTCCGTGCTATCCGTGCGCGCCGACTACGAGGAGGCTTGCGCGCAAGCCGAGGCCGCCCAGGCTCGCATGGCCGAGGTGTCCGAGCAGCTCAGCGAGGCGAACGCCCTCCTGGACCGGCGCATCCGCGAGGCGAACGACGCCCTGAAGGCCCTGCGCGAGGAAGACGCGCAGCGCGCCAAGGAAGCCCAGGAACTAGCCCGCGCGCAGTCGGCCGCGCAGGCCGCCCGCGCCGAGGCCGAGCGCGCCCACGACGTGGCACGCCGCGCCGACGAACAGGTCACGTGGGCCCGCGAGCAGGACACGGCCGCCCGCGCCCGCCTCGACGGTGCCGACACCGTCGGCCCGCCCGAATCCCTCGAAGACGCACAGGCCCGCGCGGACGCAGCCTCCCGCGCCGCGCGCGAGGCCCGCGAGGCCGAAAACGAGGCGCGCCTGGCCCTGCGTGCCCTCGAAGAACAATCGCGGCGCGCCGCCTCCCGCGCCCGCTCCCTGCGCCAGGCCGCCGCCGCCGAGCGCGAGGAGCGCGCCCGCTACGCCCGGCGCGAGGCCGCACGGAAGACGGAGCTGGCCACGGCCTCGGACGTGGAGGCAGCCGCGCGCGTCGCCCTCGAGGCCGCCGAACGAGCCCTGTCCCGGGCTGCCGCCGAGCGCGACCGCCTGAGCGAGAGGCGCTCGCAGGTCTCCCAGGAGGTTTCTGACGCGCGCCGCGCCCTGGACCGGCTGAGCGCGGAGCTGTCGGAGGCAACGGCCTCGGCCCACCAGGGGCAGATCGCGGCCGAGCAGACGCGCCTGCGCCTCGAGGACCTGCAGCGTCGAGCCCTCGAGGAGCTATCCCTCGAACCGGATCAGCTGCTCGCCGAGTTCGGGCCCCAGACGCTGGTGCCGATGCTGCCCCTCGACCCCGATCAGGTCGACAAGGCCGCGGCCGCCGAGCCGAGCGCGTACGTGCGCGCCGAGCAGGAGCGGGCGCTCGCCAAGGCGCAGAAGGACTTGGAGAAGCTGGGGCGCGTGAACCCGCTGGCGCTCGAGGAGCATGAGGCGCTGGCCTCGCGGCACAAGTTCCTGGTGGATCAGGTGCAGGATCTCAAGGCGTCGAAGGCGGACCTGCTGCGCATCGTGCAGGACGTGGACCGCCTGGTGGAGGAGGCCTTCGCGTCGGCGTTCGCCGAGACGCGCGAGCAGTTCGAGCACGTGTTCGGCGTGCTGTTCCCGGGCGGGGTGGGCGACCTGGTGCTCACCGACCCGGACGACATGCTCTCGACCGGCATCGAGATCGAGGCCCGGCCCGCGGGCAAGAAGGTGAAGCGCCTGTCGCTGCTGTCGGGTGGCGAGCGTTCCCTGGCCGCGATCGCGTTCCTGGTCGCGATCTTCAAGGCGCGCCCGTCCCCGTTCTACGTCATGGACGAGGTCGAGGCCGCCCTGGACGACATGAACTTGACGCGCCTGCTCGCCATCTTCAAGGAGCTGCAGGAGACCTCGCAGCTGATCGTCATCACCCACCAGAAGCGCACGATGGAGATCGCGGACGCCCTCTACGGCGTCACCATGCGCGACGGAGTCACGACGGTGGTGTCACAGCGCTTGGCGGACTAAGAAACTTCTTTGAGGACCCAAAAGGAAACGAGCAGTTATACAGAAGCCGCCATCAACAACCGCCTAAAAGGTAGCGATGTCGGGCAAGACCTCTTCAAGTGGCCGAACGTTGTCTTCTCCAAATAGCTCCTTGGCACCAGCGATACTAACCGTCGTGGGATTCTTATAAACGACGATAAGATTATTGCGTGCTCTTGAAATGGATACATAGAAAAGGTTGAGGGTGCGTTGTACACGATCTTCTATCCTATCGGAGGCCCCGAAGACTGTTGAAAAACTATATCTGTTTTTCCATGTGGAGTCGTCAATGACTAAAATGACGTTATCGTACTCAGCGCCTTTTGTGCCGTGCTGAGTTGAAAACGGGGTAGCTTGATCGAGATAATCGTAGAAATGGAGCAGCTCAGAAAAATGTGTCTCTGTGAGTGCTGCGAGGAACTTTCGTCGATTCTCGATCCGCTTTGAATCATCAAGATCGTAATAACTTTCAAACCGAGCGATTCGATCAATACGCCGACATAATTGAACATCCTCGTCAAAAACGAAGTTCAAAATCGCCGAAATTGAGCTCTCTTCGATATTGCTGGAATTACAGCGGCGCACATACTCGTTGAGGATGGAGGTCCAATGTACCATATCCTCAGTGGATGTAACAATATTTCTGTCGCGGATGTAACCGGGTGATTCAAATCTAAGGATCCGAAGTGTATCGGAACCATTATGTGAAGCCCAAGCCTTATATAAACGGCTCATGAATAAAAATGTGGATGAGTAGGTGTCGTCACCCATGCGCAACCTGTCGAAGCCATCTCTTCCGCGATAAGTGTAGGCCTTTTGAAGGTTATTCCAATTTGCAGTTCTTGAAATTGCAGAATGTGTAAGTTCAAGGATTTTAGTATCTTCTCCGAGAGACCAATCGAAATGGCTAGCAATAGCATCAAGTGATCTAAGTTTAAGGGCTATGTCATTTGTGGTGTAAAACAATGAGCATATGCTCCGCTGAGGGAGATCTGTTCGTTGTACTTGCTGTTCTACATGTGTTGCTTCTTTGCTCTTAGCGCGTACCTCATTAATAAGTCTGACAATATTGGGGGTAGAACGGTAGTTATCTTCTTTAGTGATCGTGACTGCGTCGAGTCTTTGGGGGTCGACGTAGCCGGCACCGGAGTCGTAGATGCTCTGCATTGAATCACCGAATAGTCCGACTCTGAAATCAGTTTTGCCGAACGCCGTCTGCGAGTCCGCCTTAATGAGTTGTGAAAGTGTCTCAATGACAATGTCTTGCGTATCTTGATATTCGTCCAATAGTAGAATAGGATACTGGCACTTTATTAGGTGGCGTAGGGTCGAGTATTCTTCAATCATGTGGAACGCTAGTTCGAGTACGTCATCGTGGGAAATTTCGCCCTTTGAAAGATCTGCATAGTGATCCACGTATTCGATATCTCTCTCGTTGAGATTCAGGTTTGGAATGTATCTCTTGTTAGATGGGCCGAGTCTGTCATTGAAAGTGTATAGTGCTCGACGTAGTTCGTTTTGGAAACTACTTATATGTTTCCATAAGAAACTGTGAATAGTTGAGACATGAACGGCATCCAAATCTCCTCCCAGTCGTTCTTTGATTTCATTCGCAGCAACGTTGGTGAATGTGATACATGCGATCTTCTGGCTCGTAGGGTCAATGATGTTATCAGGAGCCTTAAGTATCTGATGTAATGTTCTGATAAGAGTAGTTGTCTTTCCTGAACCTGGGCCGGCTTCGAAAATGAAGTTGGAACCATCTTGGATTGTTTTGAAGATGCTAACGTTCATAAAACTAATCCTCGTGATGGAAGGTCTGAGCTGCGCTTTCTATCGAATCAGCGGTCATTTGCTCGAGCCACTGAAGTCCTTCTGAAATGTAATGGGGAATCGAAAGGTCTTCGAACTGTACGCAGTCGATTGCAAAAGTGGTCTTTTCGAAAGCTTGGGCGTTGGTTGTTGTGTATGCTTTCTTTGCGAAAGCGTCTGCGGTGACTGGATTGGAAAATAATTTGTTCAAATGAGGTTCTTCGAATTGGAGTCGATCCTCAGATTCTTGAAGTTCGCCCGATTCGGAATCCCTGTTGGAGTGTGCTTTGCTGGGTTTTTGCTTTGGTGATACTAGATTTGTAAACAGGTGTGCGTTGACATAAATTATTGCGTCTTCCAGTGAGCGGGGCAATAGCACTGTCCCGTCACTACATTTGTAGCCGTCGTCACATGATTGATAACAAATGCGAATCGAGTCTTCGACTTGTTTGTCTGATGAAGTTAGTTGTAGGAGGCGTTTGATTGTTGGCTTTTCGATCTCATTAAATGGATTGCTAAAGTAGTGATTAAGAGTCGGGTTTGAAGAAAACAGGTGGTCATCAAGCTTTGGCTGAGCCTTCTTTTGTGTTGTTCTTTTGGTTTCTTCGTTTGTTGTCAGTTGAACTGAATCTATGTCGGTAATAATGATTGTTGGTATTTCGATGTACTCGAGCAGTGGGATAAAATGCTGAGCGTATGTTCCGCCGACTTCGATGACAGTATAATGTGTGTTAGATAGGGTATTCGTTGATCTTGTAATTGCCTTTGGTAGGAGTATTCGCTCGGCAGCTCCTTCGATGAGTATGGCACAATCGGCAAAGAATAGGTCCGACACTCTCAAGTGGAGATAGTTTGAAATGATTCGATGTGCTTTTCTGTTTTCGTGCTTGAGCTTGGTAGCCCACTCGGATATATTTTTACATACGATTGTACCGGCTTCTCGTTTTAAGTAACGCAGTTTTTCTAGTTTTCGTTCGCTGAGTATATGCGACGAGTGTGTCGTAATTAGGAGTTGTGTGTCGTCATTCAATAGGTTTGTTACGAGCCGAATGAATACTTCTTGCATCTGTGGATGGAGGTGTGCCTCCGGTTCTTCAATGAGGAGTATGTTGATCGGGGATCTGTATTGTTTATTGGTTCTGCGTTCCTTGAAGGCAAGGATTTGCAGAATTGTGTAGGTGAGTCGAGAGTAGCCCAGTCCGTTATGGGATTCAGGGTAGGTTTGGAGAGTTGAGTTATCTTTGAATTTGACGCGTGTTGTCGCGTTTATCAGTCTTGATGTCTTCAATTCAGAGGCAACTGTCAGGCTTAGCGCTCCTCCGTGCGTATCCTTTGTGAAGGAGTGTATTTCTCTAATTGCTTCTTTAAAGAATGTGTTATATGCGTCTGTCAGAGTGTATTGCATTTGTTCAACATCGCTGTCAAGGTTCGCTCTGAGTTCGTCGTCAGTTGCAACTTCTTTATAGAAGTCTTCGAAAGCCGTGGAGAGATAATGTCCTCCATCTGTCGAGGTGTCATCGAGATTAATTTGGGCGTAAATGAATTCCGTATTTATTATTCTTTGAGCGTCTTCTCGCTTGAGCTCATTTGCTGCATTCGCAGGGCCAGTTTGGTCTTCTTTCAAGACGGATTTCGCCCGGTATGTGACCTTATATTCTCCGGTTTTTTCGATGAGTGCTAGTAATTTGTCTTGATCTATGTTTGTTTCGTCTGTACTAGCTGCGAGGAGTTGTCGCCATAGAGTTTTTGCGTCCTGCGGTGCGTATTTGCATTCAACTTCGAGGTTTTTGCATTCGGTGTCTAAGCTTGTGAAATATGGTGCAATTACCGCTGCATCTGCTTTTGTTTCTTTGGATAGGTCGTAACCGATTAGCAGGTTAAGTGTTATGCATGGTAGATATTTTTCTGCTTCCTCTTCGGTCTTTTTGTCTTTTAGAGCCTTTGACAATGCGTTGCGCTGCCCTGCTGCGAAGTCTGTTGTGTGCAGCCTGTTTCTCGCATTTTGTCCGATAAACTTGTCGATAACCTCGACGAGTGATGTTTTTCCGGTATTGTTTCTCCCTACGATGACCGTCAGGTCATCTTCAAGGGAAAATGTTGTCTTGGAGTGTGTTCTGTACCCTTCGATTGTTATTTGCTCAAGTTTCATGGCTACCCCGTTCGTCGGTGAACTTTTTTGCACCGTAGCACTTTTGATGTTGGGATGCGCCGTAACTGTCAAACATTGTGCAGGTTTGGTTCAAATACAAGTGTTCGTGTGGACTTTGTTCCATTCAACATGGCTGTGCGGTGAGGTTGTGAAGCGTTGGAGGGTCCGACCTGATTGTTCTGTTCCTGTGCTCTCGGGGCGTTTGAAGGGGTGACTCGTCGGCCAGCAGATTGGAGTAGCCGTTGTACTGGTTCTCACCGATTTCTCCGCTTTTCTGCGCGTGGAACGCTCGCCGCTCTCAGGCCTCAAGCCTGGTGAGCGTGCCGTGCGTGAGCTCGTAGATCGTGTCCACGTACGGGAGGATCGAGCGATCGCTCGTCACCATGATGGCGCTCTTATTCTTGGACTTCACTTCCTTGCAGATACGCTGGGCGATCTCCTGGCCGCAATCCTGGTTGAGGCTGGCGGTCGGCTCATCAGCCAGGATCAGCTTCGGCATGCCAATGAAGGCGCGAGGGATCGCCGCCCGCTGCATGCGGCCACTCGACATCCGGCGCGGGTACTTGGCGTAGGAGTCCTCGATCCCCAGGTCCTCCATGAGGGAACGGACCTCCGCCAGACGCGTAGCCTTTTTGCTTGGCGACTAGCTCGAGCTGATCTCCGATACGCGTGTCAGGCAGGAGCTGGTGGTCCTGGAAGATAAAGCCCAGCAGCCCCAGGCGCTTGCGTGTCCACTGCTTCTGGCACACCTGGGCAAGGTCCGGGTCGGCGATGGAGATGCGTCCCTCGTAGGACGAGAGCAGCGGGACATCGGTGGACAGGAAGAGCTATCCGGAAACGTAGTGCCGCCTCATAGAGCATTCTTCCGCTGGATGACGATACATGACGGTGGTGTCCCCGCGCTTGGCGGACTAGGGGAGTGAACTGTCAAGCGTCGCTGATAGCCTTAACGCATGGTGGAACGATGCAACGTAAGTGAGCAGGAACAAGGCGACAGCTTCGACAATGGCGTTGACTGGGCAGCTTTCGGCGAGCTGAGGACCCGATGCGATGAGGTCAGTGAATCGTGGCGCACGGACGCCGATATCTACGACGAGAAAGGCGCTCCGGCCGCGTTCGATGAACAAAGCATGATTGCCCACGAGGCATGTGAGACCGGTGTCTATCATCTTGCGGGTGGTTGCGTCGTCACCGATGCTGATCTTGAGGCAGACGCGGCGCGCTTTCAGGATGGAGAGTACACCGGTGAGTGGAGGATCGTATAGGAATCGTTATTCGTATATCACTATGAAGAGCCAGTTACGCGCGTGTCAGCTGAGAGACTCTGGACCGGGAAACGCCCATGATCCAGGCAGTATCGTCAATGGACAGGCCTGAGGCGCGCAGTGAACGAGCGACCTCGCGGGATTGAGCAGCAGCGGCTGCTTGGGCATCAATGGCGTCTTGTGTCGCAGCCTTTGCTTGTTTGACGGACTGTGCCTGTGGGATAGCTGGGATGATGGTGATATCCCAGTCCCTGTGGTCGACATCTGGGTCAATCGTGTCCAGGTAATCGATCACTTGCTGTCGGGCGTCGGAAAGGCGTCGGACCTGCGTCATTGCGTGGTCGCCGTTGAGGAGCTCCCAGCCACCACCGAGTTTGCTTTCCCACCGCTGGGCGGTGACGATAATGCTCGTCATTTCTGTTTGCTCCTTTCGATAGCCTCAAGGGCTTGTCGTGTTAATGCGGGCGACACTTCGCGGGTCTGTGTAATAACAACTGTGATACCGTCCTTCGACCAGACCTCGTGATCCCCTTTTCCTTGGCGGGCGACGAAGCCAGCCTTGAGGAGCTCTCGCTTCAGCTTGCGGTATGGCATTGGTCGCGTCATGACACAAGTTTAGTCCCCCTAAACTCGTTGGGCAATGCGATCGTGGTGATTGTCCGGTAGGTAGGGGTTGGCTGTGCGACGAAACGCGGGCGGGGACCCGTCGGTCCCCGCCCGCGCCTACAAGCCGTGCGTCCCGCCGCTGCGGGAGGCTCGCTCTCAGTCGTTCATGAAATGACGCTCGTCCAGGATCTGTGCGCCGCCGCCCACCAGCGAGGGCAGGTGCTCATTTGCGTGGTGGCCGCAGAAGTACAGCTGGCCACCCGAAGGCATCGTCGCACGAACCCAGGCGCGAGCGCCGCAGGCGTCGCAACGATTCGCCGCATTCAGCTGCGGCTCGTCCAGTACGGGGCGTTCAAGAGTCTGTGCGTTCATGCTTCCATCACACACCATCACCCCGCGCCGCGCACCCCTGTTCACCCGGGGCGCAATCACTCGACCGTACGCCGATACACCAGAACGGGGGAGTGGAAATCCCTCCAACCACAGCCCCGCACGTCCCGAAACTGTGCCCACCAGCGGGATCCAGCCCCGGCCTCGTCAATCGTGGAAAGCGTCCCAGAACCCGCGCCACGCGCACCGTTGGCCACAAACGAGCGTTGACCCACATATGATGCACATCGTGACTCCTACCGACGCATCCGACTACAACGCACGGCACCTCTCGGTCCTCGAGGGGCTCGAGGCCGTGCGCAAGCGCCCCGGCATGTACATCGGCTCGACCGACCACCGGGGCCTCATGCACTGCCTCTGGGAGATCATCGACAACGCGGTCGACGAGGCCCTGGAAGGCCACTGCGACACGATCGACGTGCGCCTGCACCCTGACCACTCCGCCTCCGTCGCCGATAACGGCCGAGGCATCCCCGTCGACATCGTCCCCGGACAGGGCCTGACGGGCGTCGAGGTCGTCTACACCAAGCTCCACGCCGGCGGCAAGTTCGGCGGCGGCTCCTACGCTGCCTCCGGCGGCCTCCACGGCGTCGGTGCCTCCGTCGTCAACGCCCTGTCGGCCCGCCTAGACGTGCAGGTCGACCGCGGCGGCAAGACCCACGAGATGTGCTTCCGCCGCGGCGAACCCGGCGAATTCGACGACTCCAAGCAGCGCACCCCCAACTCGCCCTTCAAGCCTTTCGTGGACGGCTCGACCCTCAAGACCGTCGGCAAGGTGAAGAAGTCGCAGACCGGCACGCGCGTGCGCTTTTGGGCGGACTTCCAGATCTTCCCGGCGACCGAGGGATTCTCGTGGGAGAACCTGCTGGCGCGTGCCCGCCAGACCGCGTTCCTCGTGCCCGGCCTGACCATCAACTGCTACGACGAGCGCGGCGAAGAGGAGCTGCACGAGAGCTTCCGCTTCGACGGCGGCGTCGTCGACTTCGCGAACTGGCTGGCCTCCGACGGCCCCGTCACCGACACGTGGCACATCACGGGCGAGGGCACCTACAACGAGACCGTGCAGGCCCTGGACTCCGAAACCGGGCACCTGCGCGCCACCGAGGTCGAGCGCACCTGCGAGGTCGACATCGCGCTGCGCTGGGGCATCGGCTACGACACGACCGTCCAGTCCTTCGTCAACATCATCGCCACCCCCAAGGGCGGCACTCACGTCACCGGCTTCGAGCAGGCGGTTCTCAAGACCCTGCGCGCCGCGATCGACAAGAACGCGCGCAAGCTCAAGGTCGGCGCGAAGGACGGGCGCCCCGAAAAGGACGACGTCCAGGCCGGCATGACCGCCGTCATCACCGTGCGCTTCCCCGAGCCTCAGTTCGAGGGACAGACGAAGGAAACCCTGGGAACGCCCCAGATCCGCACCGTCGTCAACCGCGTGGTCTCCGACTGGCTGAAGGCCAAGTTCGCCTCCTCCAAGCGCGATGACAAGCAGCAGACCTCCCTCCTCATGGAGAAGGTCGTCGGCGAGATGAAGGCGCGTGTTTCCGCCCGCCTTCACAAGGAGATCTCGCGCAAGAAGAACGCGCTCGAAACCTCGTCGCTGCCCGCCAAGCTCGCGGACTGCCGCCTCGAGGACGTCGAGGAGACCGAGCTCTTCATCGTCGAGGGCGACTCCGCCCTGGGCACGGCCAAGGCAGCGCGCAACTCCCACTACCAGGCCCTGTTCCCGATTCGAGGCAAGATCCTCAACGTGCAGAAGGCCTCGACCGCGGACATGCTGGCCAACGCCGAGTGCGCCAACATCATCCAGGTGATCGGCGCGGGTTCGGGCCGTACCTTCGACCTGTCTCAGGCTCGCTACGGCAAGGTCATCCTCATGACCGACGCCGACGTCGACGGCGCGCACATCCGCACCCTGCTGCTCACCCTGTTCTTCCGCTACATGCGCCCCATGGTCGAGGCCGGCCGCATCTACGCCGCCGTCCCGCCCCTGCACCGCATCGAGGTCGCGGGTAAGGGACGCAAGAAACGCGAGTACATCTACACCTACTCCGAGGACGAGCTGCACCGTAAGCTCGCCGCCCTGCGTCGCTCGGGCCGCACGTGGAAGGAACCCATCCAGCGGTACAAGGGCCTGGGTGAGATGGACGCCGACCAGCTCGCGGAGACCACCATGGACCGGGCGCACCGCTCGCTGCGCCGCATCACGCTGGCCGATGAGGAGGCCCTGCGCCAGGCCGAGGACGTGTTTGAGCTGCTCATGGGCTCGACCGTTGGTCCGCGCAAGGAGTTCATTGTCGAGGAGTCCGCGGGGCTGGATCGTACGCGCATCGACGCGTAAACACGGGCAAAAATGCCCGCGCGATGCACAAACGTTCACACGTGTTGACCATATGTCAAGCGCCAGTGTGACTAAAGGCCCGAATAGCCGGTAGGATATTTGCCATGACAGGACTTGCGCAGCGACTCACGCCGCCCGGGTCCGTCCCGTACCCGGGCAATCACCTCGGGTTGCGCTGGCGGCCCATGATCGGCCGCGACGCGCCCGCCGTGTACGCGCTTATCTCCCTGATCGAGGACGACGACAACGCCATTCGGCGCACCTCCGTCGACGACATCGCGGACATGATGGAGGGCGAGAACGGGCGCGACTGGGTGGACACGATCGTCGGGCTGGACGCGAAGCGAAACATTTGCGCGGTGGCGTCCGTGCGCGTCCTGCGAGGCATCCACGAGGCCGCGACCGCCGTCGTCAGCGCCTTCATCCACCCGCACTGGCGTGGCCGAGGCGTGGGCCGGGCTCTGCTCTACTGGCAGGACGGGCGCGCCCGACAGATGCTCGTCGAAGCTTTCGGCGCCGAGTCCGAGGTGCCCGCGTCGATCTCGAATCTCGTCGATGCACACATGACCGATCGTCGCCGCCTCTACATTGCGGCCGGCTTCTTTGCCAAGCGCACGTATCAGGTCATGTACCGCGACCTGGCCGGCGGCGAGGTGCCCGTGCCCGCGCGCCACGGATACCGCGTCCTGCCGTGGAACCAGGTTCCGCAGGAGCAGGTCCGCGCCATCCACATGGAGGCCTTCCAGCAGTCGTTCCGTTCGCCGCTGCGCGCCCTGTGGTGGGACGATGCGATGAACCACTTCGATCCGCGCTGGTCGTTCGTGGCCGTGGATGCGCAGGGCGAGGTCGTCGGCTATGCGATCACCGGGCGTCCCGCGCAGCGCTGGGTGGCCACGGGCCGCTCCGAGGCGTATATCTACCTGCTCGGTGTCGCTGAGGCTCACCGCGGACGCTCCATCGCGAGCGCCCTCGTCGGGCATGCCGTCGCCGCAGCGTCCGCGTCTGGCGCGTCTCGCATTGGCCTCGACGTTGACATGTCGAGCCCGGACGGAGCGCATAAGATTTACGAACACCTGGGCTTCGTGGATGAAGCCGCCGAGGTTTACTACACGATCGACCAGTAGGGACGGAAGGAGGCGAGCATGAGCATTCCTCTCGCGCAGCGAGCAAATGCCCCCGAGTTCGTCCCCTTCCCGGGCGAGCATCATGGGATTGAATGGGAGTCGCTCTCGGCTGCCCACCACGATGGCCTGTCCGCCCTTTTCGCCCGCATGGAGGCCCGCGATAACCCGCCGTATCGCACCAGCCCGGACGAGGTCGAGGAAATGCTCTCGGGTGCCTCGCAGTGGCGAGGCCTCGTCGGGATTGCTCGCAAGGGCATCGCAGCGGGGCGCATCGTCGCCTTTGCTCAGGTGGTCCTGCGTTTCCCTGGGCGAGTGGAGTGCGTGTGCGTCGGGGGAGTGGACCCCGACTTTCGGCGCATCGGCCTCGGTAATGCGATCGTCGACTGGCAGGAGGGTACTGCTCGCCAGATGCTGGCCGAGGTCGAGGGGGAGACTCCCGCTCAGATCACCTGTCACGTCGAGACCGGCCAGGATGACCTCGAGGCGCAGCTAAAGGTGCACGGCTTCCGCTGGACGCGCACCTACTACGAGCTGCGCGCGTCCTTGGAGGGTCTTTCGCCGGTTCCTGACCTGGGCTCGTACATGAGCATCGAGGCCTGGGGCCCCCAGTGGGAGGAACCGGCCCTGCGCGCGGCGAACCGCCTCAACGAGTCCGAATGGGGCCGGCCCCCGCTCACTCAGGAGCAGTGGATGCAGGGGCGCACGGCCTTCGCTCCCGAATGGTCGTTCGTGGCCGTCGACCGGACGGGGGACCGTCCCCGTGTTGCTGGCTTCCTGCTGGCATCGCGTTACGAGCAGGACTGGGCGGCTCTGGGCTGGCGCGAGGGGTACATCGACCAGCTGGGTGTCCTGTCCCAGTGGCGCGAGAGCCGCGTTGCTGACGCGCTGATCCTGGCGTCGATGTGGGCACAGAAGCGCGACGGCATGGATCGCGCGGGCACGGGCGTGGGCTCCGCGAACCACACGGGCGCGCTCGCCATCTACGACTACCTGGGCTTCCGTACGGTGGGCCAGACGAGGCTGTACGCAATCGAGATCTGACTGTCGTTTCGCATGGTGGATGTTTCTGCGCATCTCCTTGTGTTACCGTCGTTACTTTTTCTTTTCTCGTGGGTGCTTTTCGTTCTGTTTTCTATTCAGTTTTCATATAACCACTCCCAAGGTCCTAATCGTCCGACCAATTAAATTCTTAGGCTCACTGCGGAGGACCGCGAGCGTCCTCGGCGCCACGCGCGCCCCTCTCCACAGTGCGGAGCCAGCATGACTACGAAGTCGTCAGCACCAACCAAGTCCATTCCGCCTCTGGTCATTCGAAGCGCCATCGTTGCCTCCCTCGGCGGCCTGCTCTTCGGCTTTGACACAGCGGTCATTTCCGGCGCGGAAGAAAAGCTCACCAAGCTCTACGCGCTCTCCTCCATGGGGGAGGGCATGATCGTTGCCATCGCAACCATCGGCACGATCTGCGGTGCCATCGTCGCCGGTAAACTCGCCGACCGCTTTGGCCGTAAACCCATCCTCTTCTGGATCGGCATCCTCTTCGGCGTGGGTGCGCTGGCCACTGCCCTGGCGCCTGTGCCTACCCTGGTGACAGCTGCTGACGGCACGGTCTCGGCCTCGTCCGCCTTTCCGATCACCTTCTTCATGGTGTTCCGCTTCCTGGGCGGCGTCGGCGTCGGCCTATCCTCCGTGGTCGCTCCCATTTACACCGCCGAAATCGCCCCCGCCCGCGTGCGCGGACGCCTGGTCGGCCTGGTCCAGTTCAACATCGTCTTCGGTATCCTCCTGGCCTACGCCTCCAACGCGGTCATCCGCGAAATCGCGCACGAAGACACCGCGTGGCGCTGGATGCTCGGCGTCATGGCCGTGCCCGCCGTCTTCTTCCTGATCTTCCTGGCCACCGTCCCCGAGACGCCGCGTTGGCTGCTCGCCCACGGGCACGAGGAACGCGCCGTGAAGATTTCCGAGCGCCTCACCTCCACGCAGGAAGAAAGCAACGAGCAGATCGCCGAGATGGAGGCGCAGATCGCCGAGGACGCCGCCGGCGGCAAGGTCGCCTTCTTCACGCGCCGCTACCGCAAGGTCATCCTCATGGCCTTCTGCATCGCGATGTTCAACCAGCTCTCCGGCATCAACGCGATCCTCTACTACGCCCCCAAGGTCATGAAGCTCGCGGGCGGCGCCGCCGTCCTGGGTGACGCCTTCCCCTACATCGGCTCCGTCATCGTCGGCCTCATGAACCTGATCGCCACCATGGCCGCCCTGACCGTCATCGACAAGCTCGGCCGCCGCCAGCTCATGATCGTCGGATCGATCGGCTACCTGATCTCCCTCGGCTTCCTCGCCGGCATGATGTTCGCCTACGAGGGCGGCGTCTTCCAGGAAGGCAGCGCCGCACCCGTCTGGCTCATCCTCCTCGGCCTGCTCGGCTTCATCGCCTCCCACGCCTTCGGTCAGGGATCGGTCATCTGGGTCTTCATCTCCGAGATCTTCCCGAACCGCGTGCGCGCGCGTGGCCAGTCGCTGGGCTCGCTCACGCACTGGGTGTTCGCCTTCATCACCACGTACGCCTTCCCGGTGCTCACGGATAAGCTCGGCGGCGGCTTCGCGTTCGGTATCTTCTTCCTCGCGATGGTCGGTCAGCTATTCTGGGTCCTGAAGGTCATGCCCGAAACCAAGGGCATTCCGCTCGAAGAAATGGAAGAGAAGCTGGGGTTGACGAATGACTAGAATCGTGAACATCGGGGAAGCTCTCATCGACGAGATCACCCGCCCGAACAGTGAACCCGTCGAGGTCGTCGGGGGATCGATGCTCAACGTCGCAGCCGGCCTGACCCGGCTCGGCCACGAATCTGAGCTGGCGACGTGGTTCGCCCGCGACGCTCGTGGCGACAAGGTGCGCGCTCATGCCGAGGCCGCCGGAGTCGTCCTGACGCCCGGTAGCGACGGCGCCGAGTTCACCACCGTGGCTCACGCCGCCGTCGACGAGAAGGGCCACGCCACCTACGAGTTCGACCTCTCGTGGGACGTCCCGTCCGTCGAGGATCCGGACACCGTCGGACACGTTCACACCGGCTCCTACGTGGTCGTCGTCGAGCCCGGTGCCGACAAGGTCCTGGCCGCCGTCAAGCGCCAGGCGATCCGCGGAACCGTCTCCTACGATCCGAACATCCGCCCCGCTCTGCTGGGCACGCCCGACGAGGCCCGCCCCCACATCGAGGCGATCGTGGCCCTCGCGGACGTTGTGAAGGCCTCCGACGAGGATCTGGAGTGGCTCTACCCGGGTCGCCCCGTCGAGGACGTCATCCGCGAGTGGTCGCAGTCCGGTCCGTCGCTGATCCTGTGCACGCGCGGCCCCTGGGGCGTCTACATTAAGGCCGCCGCCGAGCGCGACATGCTCGTCGTCGACCCGCTAGACGTTGAGCTGGTGGACACCGTGGGAGCGGGCGACTCGCTCATGGCCGGCCTCATCTCCGGCCTGGTGGACGCGGGACTCCTGGGCTCCGGCGAAGCGAAGCAGCGTCTGCGCGAGGCGTCGTGGGGCCAGATCCTGCCCGCCATCCACCGCGGCATCATTACTTCCGGCATCACCATCCTGCACCAGGGTGCCTACTCGCCCACGCGCGAGGAGGTCGCCGGCGTGCTGGCCGCCGACCCGACGCTGCGAGGCTGACGGGGGAGCGTTCCTCAACTGACGGGTGTGGGCCCGGCCGAGCGGCCGGGCCCACACCCGTATCTGCCGGTCTGCGGTCACTGTGCGTTCCTCGGACACGCTTGTCAATGTGAACGAGTGGTCATATGCTTGCAGAGGTCTCATAGTGTTCCGTGGAACACGTATCTTTCGGTCTTTGCATTCGTGGAGGTGACGCGTGGCTGACGTCGGTTTCGACTCCGATAAGCATGCCCAAACAAGCGGAGATATGGAGAAGGGGGAGCAATCGCTCACTGACTCCTCTCAGGCAATCAGTCGACTGATGGACGCTCAGAAGGCAGATTATTGGTCTGAGGAGGAGGGCTTCCAGGCGATGCGCCGCTCGCTGATCGCATATCTGAGGACCGAGAAAGATGTCGTCTCCAACCAGCAGGTTCGTTTTCAGAAATTTGGCGGTGACGTCGATACCGCTGTGAGTGCTTTTGAGGCTGCTGAGCAGGGTAATACCGATGAGCTCGCTCGTATCCTTGCATCGATGGATCCGCAGCCTGCAGCCACACCCTCATCCCCTGCGACGCAGGCGCCCTCGCAGATTGCTAGCGGGGGAACAGCTTCGTCTGGAAATGCTAACGGTGCTACGACCACGGGTTCGGGCGGCAGTGGCTCCGGTGCTGGTACGAGTCCCACGCAGAACGTGCCGTCTGAGTTCTGAGAAGGAGAGGAACCACCATGGTTGATAGCCCCATGTACGACCGACTCATGCGCCTGGTCGCCGCGATCGAGAGTGCCTCTGCTCTCGATGCCTCGGACAATGAACACAACACGATCGTGTGTGGCCTGAACGAGGCTAATAACGTCACGCACCATATGCGCTCCTACCAGGGGTTCACAGGTGAAACCGGCGATCAGATTGATGCGTGGACCGATACGACGATGAAGCAGGTCCAGGGAATCAAGGAAAACCACAACACAGCGATGGAGTACTACGTCGAGGCGCGGCGAGCGATGACGCATATTCGTGAGGAGGCGCAGCAGCTGTCGCCCACTCTTATCGACTCCAATCTGCAGAAGCTTGCCGACGCGACGCATGTGGCGGTTCCCGTCACGGAGTACCTCGGGCCATTCGGCGGACCGATCAACACGCTCGCGGTGTCGGCCGATGCCTACTTCCAGGCGCTTATCGCCCAGGCCAATGCGCAGCGGGAGGTTGCGGCGACGGACATTCTCGAGCGAGCGAATAATACGATGCAAGGGCTGGCTGACGGTATTTCCGCTCAGACACAGCAGCTCGATGATCCTGGCGCACACCAGTGGCCCGGGCAAGGACCGTCGATTCCTTCGGTTCGTCACGACATTGAGAATGGGTACCTGAACGTCTCCCCGCACGCTCCGGGCGTATATCCCGGTGATCGCGACAGTGACTACGGGCGTTCTGGCTTGCGTGGCACGGGTTCCGGGCTCTACTCGGATGGCTATGACGAGGGTGGGCCGGTGAATGGTCGCGTCATGTCGTCACCTCGAATCCCGAATGAGTACATCACCGAGGGAGCAGTTGGTTCGCGTCTCAATCCCATTACCGACCCGCAGGATCTCATGGGAATGGACCTGCTGCATACGCGAGTGAACGGCGATCGGCACGCCAACGGAATGGTGGGAGGATACACGCCAGCGCCGCCCGTCGACCGATACCATCCCCTGTGGAACGTGAATGGGGGGCCTGGCAGCGAGTCGGCGCTCGCTGCCCGTATGGGCGGTGCTGGCGTTCTCGGAGCAGGCGCTCTGGGGATGGGTGCTGCCTCGCGCCTCGGGGCTGGCGGGCTGAGCGCATTGGGCCGTACGGGCACTTCCGGTGGCTCTGGCAGTGGTCTTGCAGGTGCTGCATCCCTTCGCACGGGATCCTACTCTGGCGCGGGATATGGAACGTACAAGGCTCCTGCGGCCGGCGGGGCAGGGACCGGTGCGAGTGGCACGACCGCCGCCCCCGGTAACTCCGCAGCTAAGGCATCGGCCTCGGGAGGCGCTGGTCAGGGCAGTGCTCGCGGTGCCGGTGGCTTCATGGGAGGAGCAGGTGCCGGCGGAGCTGGCGGTAAGGACGATAAGAAGAAGTCGGCGCGTCGCAAGTACACGCCCTTCCGCTTTGACGATGATGGAGATGAACTGCCCGAGGGCTACGTAAATCCGATGTCCCAGACCTACGGGTCGGATAAGGACTTGAGCCCCGCCCCGCGAAAGGACGATGGATGGGACCCACGCCAATGGTAAAGCCGAGACGAGCGCGTCGAAAGAGTAGGCGCGCGTGGGGAGCTTCCGCTGCCGCTCTCGTCATCGCCGCTGGTGTCACCACGCTCCCAACCACCTCAGCTCGGGCAGACAATACGATCACCGCGGCGGACCAGCCGTACTTCGCGTACTACCACCTGGATCAGGCCAGGGCGAAGGGGTACACGGGTGAAGGCGTAACGATCGCGATGATTGATGGGCCTGTTGAGATGTCGGCAGCGGAACTTGCGGGCGCATCAATTCAAGAACGAGAGATGTGCACGATTGACTCGTCACTTGCATCGAAAAGCCACGGTACTTCAGTGGCCTCAGTTTTGGTCTCTGGAAGCTATGGCATTGCACCAGAAGCCACACTTTTGACGTATCGGACTGGTTCTAAACAAGACGGGGACCAGCCATCATCCGATTGCTTGGATGAGGGTAAAAATTTGAAATACGGTTATGCGTGGTTGCTTAACGCAGCCATGAATGACGGTGCACAGATTATTAATGTTTCGTCATCGAGTACCTCTCACGAGGATTCTCTCAAATGGGCAATTGCACGGTCCATTGCGCAAGGAAGTATCATCACCGCTTCTGCAGGTAATGGCGGCGCGGATGACAATGCGACCGCGTTGTCGCAATGGTCTGGCGTTGTAGGCGTTACTTCGATTGGAATTGACGGCAACCGTCAGGACTATTCGTCGTGGGGACAAGGCGTGACAACAACAGCGGTTGGAGGGCCTCTGTCCGTGCATGATTACGAGACGGGACAGGTTAAACAGGTTTCGGGTACCTCGGTATCCGCGCCCATCGTCGCCGGTGTCCTCGCGCTCGCCCGCCAGAAATGGCCGAATGCGACAGCGAATCAGCTGCTTCAGCTCCTCGTCAAGACGGGCCTCAACCCCGACCACACCTGGAACCAGTACACCGGCTACGGTGGCATCGATCCAGGGGCAATCCTCAAAACGGATCCCACGACGCTGCCAGACGTCAACCCGCTCGCCGACAAGGGGAACGGATCGAGCCCGACGCCCGACGAAGTTCAGCAGTATGCGGACGGCGTCGTTAACCCCCTGCAGATCGTCAACGACAACTCGTATGCCTACAGGGGCTTTGACGAATCCTTGATCACCGATCCGATGGTCACGGTTCCCACGCACTTGGGAACCAGCCCCCGCTATCACGCGAAATAAGCGCGACACGGAAGGTGTCAGCCGATCGACGCGATCGCGAAGGTGATCGGCACGCCCGAGCCATCGCGGCGCTCATCCTCCGCGGGCAGCTCCACTGGCGAGCCGTCCGCGGACGCGGCCCGTGCCGGCTTCGTGCCGACCCACGCGATATCCAGGCGATCCTCGCCGCGCAGGAAGCGCTGGCAGCGCACGCCCTGACCGCCTCGGCCCTTGGTGGGGTAGCACTCAAAAGGCGTCACCTTCACCGTCGTCTGGCCCGTGCCCGGCAGCGCGCCCAGCGCCGCCGCCACAGTCACCACCACAGCATCAATGGGAGCCTCGACCACCCAGAAGCCCAGGGCCTCGGCACCGGCGTTCAGCTTCATGCCAGCCATGCCGCCGGCCGTGCGACCCTGCGGGCGCACCTTCGCGGCGGGGGTGCGCAGCAGCTGCGCGTCCGACGAAATGAACACCAGATCCGCGTCGTCCGAGCACCGATCGAAGCCCACCAGACGGTCCCCGTCCTCTAGGGCGATGACCTCCCACTCGTCGCGCTGCAGCACGTCCGGTCGCAGGCGCTTGACCGTGCCGCGAGCCGTGCCCATCGCGACCACGTCGGTGCCCTCAGGATCGAGCAGACCCACGGCGGGAACGTCCGTGTGCAGCAGCAGCGAGGACGGCATGGCACCGGCGAGCGACAAGCCCGTCTCAAAGCGGGGGAGCGCAGGCAGGTCGACGACGTCGATGCGGTGAGCGAGACCGTCCTCCGTCACCACGGCCACCTGCGAGCGGGCCGTCGACGGCAGCTGCACGCGCCAGCCGTCCGACGCCGCGCGCGGACCGGGCTCGAGGGGATCCCCGCCCTCGACACGCGCGAGAGCGCCCGAGGAGGATAGAACCACGACGCACGGGTCGTCCGGGATCTGCAGGTCCAGGCCCTTACCGGAACGCGACACTGACGGCAGGGCCGCCAGCGCGGCATCGTCGGCGGCCGCGGCCGCCGCGCCCACGGGCGTGCCCGTCGAGGCCAGCAGCAGCGTGCGACGCGGCGTACCCAGGCGATCCGAGACCTCGCGCAGCTCCTTCTTCACGAGCGCGCGCAGCAGCTCCGGATCCTCCAGGATCTCGCGCAGCGAGGCGATCTTCGCCAGCAGCTCATTGCGCTCGGTCTCCAGCTCGATGCGCGAGAACTTCGTGAGGCGACGCAGGCGCAGCTCGAGGATGTAGTTGGCCTGGGCCTCGGACAGGTCGAAGGCCGTCATGAGGCGCTCGCGCGCGATCTCCGCGTCGTCGGAGGAACGAATGATCGCGATGACGTCGTCGATGTCCAGGATCGCGATGAGCAGGCCCTCGACCAGGTGCAGGCGATCCTCGTACTTCTTCAGGCGGAAGCGGCTACGGCGCGTCGTCACGTCCAGGCGGTGATCCAGGAAGACCTGCAGCATCTCCTTGAGGCCCAGCGTGCGCGGCTGGCCGCCCACGAGCGCCACGGCGTTGATCGAGAAGGAATCCTCCAGCGGCGTGCGCTGGTAGAGCTGCTGGAGCACGGCCTCGGGGTTGAAACCGTTCTTCACCTCGATGACCAGGCGCAGGCCGTGGATGCGGTCGGTGAGGTTTTGGACCGAGGAAATGCCCTTGAGGCGTCCCGCGTTCGCGTTTTCCTTGATCTTTTCGATGACCTTTTCGGGGCCCACCATGTAGGGCAGCTGCGTGACGATAATGCCCATCTTGCGGGCGGTCACGCGCTCGATCTGGACCTTCGCGCGGGTCTTGAACGCGCCTCGGCCCGTCTCGTAGGCTTCCTTGATGCCCTCGAGGCCGACGATGACGCCGCCCTCGGGCAGGTCGGGACCCGGGATGTACCGCATGAGGTCGGCGACAGACGCCGACGGGTTATCGAGCAGGTGAATGGCACCAGCGATCGTCTCCGACAGGTTGTGCGGGGCGATATTCGTCGCCATGCCCACGGCGATGCCCGAGGCGCCGTTGACCAGCAGCTGCGGGAAGACGGCCGGCAGGACGTCCGGCTGCATGAACTGGTTGTCGTAGTTGGGGACGAAGTCGACCGTGTCCTCGTCCAGTCCCGTCACCAGGTCCAGCGCGGCGGGCGCCATGCGCGCCTCGGTGTAACGCGGGGCGGCCGGGCCGTCGTCCAGAGATCCGAAGTTACCGTGCCCATCGACCAGGGGAACACGCAGGTTGAAAGGCTGCGCGAGGCGCACCAGGGCCTCGTAAATCGCTGAATCGCCGTGCGGGTGGAGCTTACCCATGACCTCGCCGACGACACGCTGGGACTTCACGTGCCCCTTGTCGGGGCGCAGCCCCATCTGATCCATCTGGAACAGGATGCGGCGCTGCACGGGCTTGAGGCCGTCGCGCGCGTCGGGGAGCGCGCGAGCGTAGATCACCGAGACGGCATACTCCAGGAAGGACCCACGCATCTCATCGGACACGTCGATCTCTGTGATGTTCTCGTCCTTCTCAGGGATGTCGACGACCTGGTCCTTCTTAGCCATACGCGCAATTATTGCGCGGCTTGGCGCTCATTTCGACTGGCGCGCCGCTTCGGGGCACAATTGGGGCATGGACACATGGACCCGTATCGAACGTGGGGGCTTCTACCCCAAGGCCGTGCAGCGCGCGCTGCGCCGCGCTCTGGGCACCGCGGAGCCGCTGGCGACGCTGTGCCAGGTGGATACGGGTTTCGACCGAGGATCGGTCTTTCGGCATTTGACGGTGGCCTCGCTGACGGACCGCGCTATCGTTCAGCTGCACGTCGATGAGATGGACGGCGGCTCGGTGACGATCGCGACCGCCGTGCACCGGGTCGGCGACATCGCCGGGTACTCCACGATGGAGGTGTACACGGATCCCGAGCACGCGAGCGGGCTGTCCGAAATGACGATCGCGCTGGACCTGAAGGGCGCGCGCCACCTCGATCTTGAGCCCGCCCGCTGCGACGACCCTAATTGCATGGCCGATCATGGCCTGACGGGCTCGTCCTTCCCAGACGACATGACCTTCCGTATCTCCGCGGCGGTCGACGGGCAGGATGCTCTTGACGAGGCCATGGTCTTCGTCGATCATCTCGCGGCTCTGATGGGGACCCGCAGTGAGTGAGCGCGCTCTCACGCTGGACCTGCCCGGTGCCGACCTGCCCGGCGCGGGGGATCCGGTTATCACGGACGTTGTCGCTGGTGCCCTCGCATCGATCGATTCCGCCCTGCCCGGTGCCTCATCGCAGGCGGCCGGCGCCCTTGGGATCGAGGCCGGGGCTGAGCAAGTGCTCCTCATCCTCGTGGACGGGCTCGGGTACGAGCTGATCCAGGACCACCTGGGACACACGCCGACGCTGCGCCGCGTGAGGAATGATATTCGCTCGATCCACACGGTCGTCCCCTCGACGACGGCCGCGGCTATCACGGCTTTCGGAACGGGTGCGCGCCCCGGTGCCACCAACATGGTGGGCTTCTCCGTCGCCTACGGCGGCGGCGTCATGAATCTGCTGGCCATGGAGGGCGGGCCTTCTCCCACCGAGTGGCAGCCCACGCCCACCTACTTCGAGCGCCTGGCAGCAGCGGACGTGCCCTCGGCCGTCATCTCGCCCGCGCGCTTTGCCGGTTCCGGGCTGACGGGTGCCGCGCTGCGGGGAGCTCGCCACGTGCCCGCAGAGTCGCTCAGCGACCGCGTGAGCGCCGCCCTGCGCGAGCTGCGTGCCGGCACTCCCGTCGTCTACCTCTACTGGTCCGAGATTGATCACGCCGGCCATGGCTCCGGCGTCGGATCGGACGCGTGGATCGGATGCCTCGAAGAATTCGACGCGGGGCTGTCTGCGCTGCTGCGTGGCCTGCCCGCGGGCGTGCGAACCGTCATGACAGCGGACCACGGCATGATCAACGTGGAGCGCTCCGCCCTCGTCGATGTCGCTCAGACTCCCGCTCTGCGCGAGGGCGTGCGTATCGTCGCCGGCGAGACGCGAGCCGTGCACGTGCACGCGCAGGAGGGCCGTGCCGCCGACGTGGAGGCCCGCTGGCGCGATGCCCTGGGCGAGAGCGCCTGGATCCTCTCGCGCGACCAGATAGGCGCGCTCATCGGCCCCGGAGACGGCGCATCGATCGTCGGCGACCTGCTGGTCCTCGCCCGCGGAAACGGCGGCATCGTGGATTCGCGGACCCAGAGCGCCTCGGCGATCGCGATGCCGGGCGTCCACGGCTCGCTCACTTCGACGGAAATGCGCATCCCCGTCATCGTCCTGTCGTAAGGAGACGTCGGGACATACGCGAAGCGGCCGCTCATACCAGTGAGCGGCCGCTTCGCGTGCATGGTTTAAGACTTCGAGCCGAAAAGAATCTCATCCCAGCTGGGGACGGACCGACGGGTCTTCTTCGAGGATGTGCGCGCCATCCTAACGCCCGTCATGCCCTGAGCGGGAACGGAACCGGTCGCGCTCTCCTCCGCCTCGGCAGGAGCTGACTCAGCGGAATCCGTCGCCGACACGGCCTTCATCGGGAGCGCGGGGGTCGCCTGCTCCTCAGCCTTCGCCTCGTCGCCCTTGTCCTCACCGGAGGACGCGGGGTCATCGGAGAGCCACGGAAGCACACCCGACGAGGCCGGGGCCTCAGCCTTTGGGGATCGGGACGCCACCGGGATGGCACCCGTCAGCGTCGGACGGGCAGACGGGATCTGACCGGTCGAGGGGAACAGCGCGTCCTCGGCGGGTTCGGACGGTGCCTCCGCCTTGGTTCGCGCCGAGGCGAGCGAATAGATGCGCGCGGAAATCGGTCCCGTCGACGTGTCGGGCTCCGTCGTGGGAGCCTCCTCCTCACCGGCGATAGCTGCCAGGTACTCGGCCTCCTCGTCGACCTCATCGTCCAGGTCCAGGTCAATCTGCTGGCGCTTCCCGCGCACGGCATTGAGCTGGTCGATGATGGCCTCGCGGTTACGCAGGTCCTCAGCTCCCGGGTCGACGACAGGGGCAGGAGCGGTACGCGGCATGGGAGTAAAGATCGAGGCCGTTGGGGAGGCAGAAACCTGCTCGGTCAGCCACTGAGCCTCCTGGTCGATCGCCTCAAGCGAGCCGGAGGTCGACAGGTGCCAGTGGGCGGCGTGCTCGGCCGCACCCTGCACGAAGGTCACGATGATCTGCCAGGGCTCCCCGGCCTCGCGCGTCGCTGTCCACTCCAGAGACGACGGGTCGACGCCGCGCGCCGCCAGTCGATCCAGAACGAGGTCACCCATCGTGGGACCACCGTCGCCAATACGAACGGCGCGGGCGCGCGTCAGCGCATAATCCTTCTCGGCCTGCACGGGAGCCTCAAAACGCTCAATCGCACTGACCTCCATGCCGTGCTGCGACGCAATTTCTGCCGGGGTCGCGCCAGCGCGCAGGAGAGCCTGAATGTCACGAGGAGCGAGCGTGGGACGAGCGGGTGCCAGCTCCACTCGCGGACGATCACGGCGCGTCGCGCCGCGGAGCTCATCGGAAATCAACACCGAATAGCGTTCACCCTGGGCATCGGTGAGCACCAGGGACTCGCCATCGGCGCTGGTCCCGAGCAATTCGAGCTCAATCATCACTTCCTCCTCAAACGTCTAGGTCGAATCGTCTCAAATAATGCGCAGAATGTCGCGAAGCTGGGCGCGTGTCATACATACGATGGCACATTACTCTCACAAGTGTTATCCTCCCTGCGCATAGACCACTCGCGCAAACCGGCTCGAGAGGCGAAAGGGGAGAACCATGGCAACCGATTACGATGCGCCGCGCAAGAACGAAGACGAGGTCGCAGAGGACTCGATCGAAGAGCTGAAGTCCCGTCGCAACGACGCCGGCTCCGCCGAGATCGAAGAAGACGAAAACGAGGCCGCTGAGAATTTCGAGCTTCCCGGCGCGGACCTGTCAAAGGAGGAACTGACGGTCCACGTCGTTCCCCGCCAGGAAGACGAATTCACATGCTCGCAGTGCTTCCTCGTGCACCACGCGTCGCAGCTCGACCACCTGGACGCCAACGGCGCTCCCGTGTGCACCGAGTGCGCGATGTGAGGTAGGACGATGTTCGGACGCAAGAAGAAGACTGTCGAAGACGAGATCGAAGAGGTCGAGGCCCTGCCTCGCCTGAGCGACGAAGACGCTGCGATTTGGAGCGAGCCCGGCCCGCGTAACTACGGGGAGGTCGACGCATCCGACGGCTACGTCGACATGGGGTCCATCCTGTTCCCCGCAGTTCAGGGCATGCAGCTGCGCACCCAGGTTGCAGACGACGGCACGACCGTCCTGCAGATCCTCGTCGTGCTCGGAAACTCGGGCATCCAGATGAGCGTCGCAGCCGCACCCCGCTCCGGCGGCGTGTGGGAGGAGCTGCGCGAAGAAATCCGCAAGGGATTCGAAGATCAGGGTGCCAAGGTCGCCGACTACCCGACGCGTTACGGCAACGAGCTGCTCGTCGACATGCCGATGCAGATGCCCGACGGCCGCTCCGCGACCTCGCGCATGCGCATCATCGGCCGTGAAGGCGACCGCTGGTTCGCGCGCATCGACATCCTCGGCCCGGCCGCTGCCACCGCGGAAGCCGGCACCGACATCGAGAAAGTCATCGACCGTATCGTCGTGCGTCGCGACGACCACCCGCGCACGCGCCTCGAGCTGCTGCCCGTGCACCTGCCCGCGGGCGCTAAGGAGGCCTGACATGGCCTCGTGGTTCGCTAAGGTCGGTGCCGCGCTCGGACTCGACAAGGACGCGCGTTCCCTGGATGCCGCCCTTGACGAGGACTCGGCGCGCGCCGCCCGTGGTATCACGCCGATTCGAGACGTGGCCGACCGCTCTCACGTGCTCGTGTTTGGCACGCTGCTGGGCATGACCTACCCGCCCGAGGAGGGTGCCCAGCGCGTCCTCGTCGCGACCCTCTATGACGGCACCGACACGCTGGAGCTACGCTGGCCCGGACGATCCTCCATCCCCGGACTGAGCGTCGGTCAACGCCTCGAGGTCGAAGGAACCGTTGGTCGCGTGGGCGAACGCCTCGTCATCATCAACCCGCTGTACCGCGTGATCGCGGGGGAGGGCTGATGCCTGCTCCTCGCTGGATGGATCAGGCTACCTCTGAGGAATTCTCCTGGTCGCAAGCCCTCGGTGGCACGCGCGGCGTTATCGAAGCCACCGCGCCTGGACTGCTCTTCGTCGTCGTTTTTGTGGCCACGCGTGCCCTCGTGCCGACACTCATCGCGGCGTCGGGCGTCGCATTGCTCGCCTGCGTCATCCGACTTGTCCAGCGTCAGGGGATGGAGCAGGCCCTCTCCGGCCTCTTCGGAGTCGCCATCGGCGTCATCTTCGCGGCGGCGACCGGGCGGGGAGAAAACTACTTTGTCTGGGGCATCGCCACGAACGTGGCCATGGCCCTTGCCTTTGCCCTCTCTGTCCTGTGCGGGCGAGGCCTCGTTGCCCAGTTCTACGGTCCGCTGACCGGCCTGGCGAAGGGATGGCAATCAGATCCCACGTACGCGGACCTGCGCCGCAGCTGCGCCGCGATCACGTGGATGTGGGCGGGAATCTTTGCGCTGCGCGTCGCCGTGCAGGCACCCCTGTGGTTCACGGGCCAGGTTGCGGCTCTCGGCGTCGCCAAGTTGGCCCTCGGACTCCCGCTCTTCGCGCTGGGAGCCTGGGCCACCTGGTGGAAGCTGAAGGATTACTCCTCGCCTTCCTCGTCCTCGGACTCCTCCGAGACGGGGGATGCGACCAGCTGACGCAGGTCCTGCAACTCAGCGGTGTCCGCATCGGGCACGAGGAGCAGGAGCTCATCGGAGGCCTCGAACACGTCGTCGGCGCTCGGCGTAATCGGACGACCGTCGCGCAGAAGCGCAGCGAGGACCGAACGGGCCGGCAGCTGCAGGGAATGGACGCGCTTGCCCACAACCGGGGAATCCTCCGGCAGGATGAGCGCGTGCATCGACACAGCGGCCGTGTTGAAGGAGAACAGACGCACCGGAACGCCCACCGAGACCGCCTCTTCGACGAGAGACGTCATGATGCGCGGCGTCGACACGGACACATCCACGCCCCACGCCTGATCGAACAGCCATTCGTTCGTCGGGTTGTTCAGGCGCGCGACCACGCGGGGCACCGCGAACTCAGTTTTTGCCAGCAGGGAGATAACCAGGTTCGCCTTGTCGTCGCCGGTCGCGGCGACCATCACGTCGGCCTCACCCACGCCCGCGTCGCGCAGCGCGTCAGGCGAGCACGCGTCGGCGAGCACCCAGTCTGCGTCTGCCACGGACGAGATGCGCAGCTTCTCGGGCATGTTGTCGATCAGGGTGATGTCGTGGCCATGAGCGAGCAGCTCCAGGGCGACGCTGCGACCCACCGATCCGGCTCCAGCAATCACAATCTTCATGCTCACACCTCCGTCTTGGGCGGGTTGGCCAATTGGTCGCGCAGCTGCGCGCTCTCGGTCCCGTTAATCGCGAAGTACAACTGATCGTGCTCCTGGACCACCAGGTCCGGCGATGCGGTACGGATGGATCCCAAGCGCGACGTGAAGACGATGCGGCAGCCTGTGAGCTCCTCGACAACATGGAAGCTCAGGCCGTACCAGCTGGGGGAGGGCGTCGCATTGACGAGGCCGACCAAGCCGGTTGGGTGGGACCAGATGAGCGAGGCATCCGGAGGGAGCAGGCGGCGCATCACCGACTCGGTGGTGCGCTGCACCGAGGCGACCGTCGGGATGCCGAGGCGCTCGTACAGGTAGGCACGCGTCGGGTCGTAAATGCGTGCGACGACGTGTTCGACGTGAAAGACCTCACGTGCGACGCGCGCGGCAATAATGTTCGAGTTATCACCCGACGAGACGGCCGCAAACGCATACGCGTCCTTGATGTTCGCTTGACGCAGGCAGTCGCGGTCCATGCCCACGCCCGTCACACGACGACCGGAAAAGTCCGGAGAGAGGCGAGAGAAAGCCTTGGAATCCTGGTCAATAACCGCCACGGAATGACCCGCGGCGTCCAACGTCGATGCCAGGCGAGCGCCGACGCGCCCGCAACCCATGATCACAAAGTGCACGACTACCAAAGTACTCCGGTCCTCGCGAAATAGCCACGCGTGCGCTTCGGCGCTGCCACTATCAGGCTCGGTGGACTACGCTTAGTATCCGTGACGAACTTGTTGGCCTACGCAAAGCGCGTGCTCATCGGGCGCCCGATGCGATCGGACGCGATGGGCCACCAGCTTCTCCCCAAACGAATCGCCCTGCCGATCTTCGCGTCGGACGCGCTGTCGTCCGTCGCCTACGCGCCGGACGAAGTCCTCCTCACCCTCGCGCTCGCCGGTTCGATGGCCGCGCTTCAGTCCGTGTGGGTGGGTGTCGTCGTCGCGATTGTGCTTGCGGTCGTGGTCGCGTCGTACCGTCAGACGGTGCACGCCTACCCGTCGGGCGGTGGCGATTACGAGGTCGTCACCACGAACCTGGGCCGTTCCTGGGGCCTGCTCGTTGCCTCGGCACTGCTGGTCGACTACATCCTGACGGTCGCCGTCTCGATTTCATCGGGCGCCAGTTACATCACGACGGCCGTCCCGGCCCTCCTCGGCTATGAGGTGCCGATCGCGGTCGCGCTCATCATTATCCTGGCCACCCTGAACCTGCGCGGCACGCGCGAGGCAGGTGGCGCGTTCGCCGTGCCCACCTACCTGTACATGGGTGCCATCGGTCTCATGGTCGTCGTCGGATTCGCGAAGATGGCCACAGGACACCTCGGTGAGTCGCCCACCGCCGCCTACGACCTCGTCGCCGCTCCCGGCCACGCCGACGGCCTGGCAGGGCTCGCTGGTGCCTTCCTGCTCATGCGCGCGTTCTCGTCGGGCTGTGCTGCACTCACCGGCGTTGAGGCCATTTCCAACGGCGTGCCCATGTTCCGCCGACCCAAGTCCCGCAACGCGGCGACCACGCTCGCGATGCTCGGTCTGATCGCCGCCTCAATGATGATCTCGATCCTTGTGCTGGCGCGCGCGACCGGTGTGAAGATCGTCGACGACGCCGCGACCCAGCTGACCTACCAGGGCGCGCCCGTCCCGGAGAAGACGCCGATCGACCCGGCGATCTCGCAGATCGCCTCCGCAGTGTTTGGGCAGGGATCGATCCTCTTCATCCTCATCACCGTCGTCACCGGCTTCATCCTCGTGCTCGCGGGCAACACGGCGTTCAACGGTTTCCCGACGCTCGCATCCGTCCTGTCGCGCGATTCCTTCCTGCCCCACCAGATGGTGCGCCGCGGCGACCGCCTGTCGTACTCGAACGGCATCGTGGTTCTGACAGTCGCCGCAATCGCACTGATCGTCGGCTTCAAAGCGGAGACGACGCGCCTCATCCAGCTCTACGTCGTTGGTGTCTTCATTTCCTTCACGCTTTCGCAGCTGGGCATGATCAAGCACTGGAACCGGCAGCTGCGCACGCGCCAGTCCGGCCAGGAACGCATGTCCGTCCTGCGCTCGCGCGCCGTCAACATCGTCGGCTTCATGATGACCGGCCTCGTGCTCATCATCGTCCTGGCCACGAAGTTCACGCACGGCGCGTGGATCACGCTGCTGATGATCGCGATCGCGTTTGGTGTCCAGATTTCGATCCACCACCACTACGAGACGGTCCGCTCGCAGCTGCGTGTGGACGACTGGAACGCGCGCCGCGCCCTGCCGACCCGCGTGCGTGCCCTCGTCCTCGTGTCCTCTCTGTCGCGCCCCGCCATGCGAGCGATCGCGGCGGCTCGCGCGTCCTCGCCGACGTCGATCGAGCTCGTCTCAGTCGTCGCCGACGACGAGGAAGAGAACAAGATCCTGCGCCAATGGAAGGCCTCCGGCGTTCCCGTGCCGCTGACGCTCCTGTCCGCGCCCTACCGCGACATCGCCTCGGTGATCCTGCAGTACGTGCGCGGGCGCCGTCGCGCGATGCCCACCGAGATGCTCGTGGTCTACATGCCGCAGTTCCTCGTCACCCACTGGTGGGAGAACCTGGTGCACAACCAGTCGGCCCTGCGCCTGCGGGCCGCGCTCCTGGGCGTGCCCGGTGTGGTGATTACCGTCGTCCCGTGGCAGCTCGGCGAGGACGACGTCGTGGAGGGCCGTCAGCGCGTCAACGACCCGTTCTTGCGCGTCGCTCCGTCTTCAGATGATTCGAAGTCCCGTACCGAGCAGCCCGGCACCGCCCCTGGCGATAGCACCTCCGAGGGGAACGCATGAGCCCCCGCCCCTCCCGTCGGCGTCCCTCCCCGCGCCGCCGTCCTGCACCCACGCAGCCCCGGGAGGGGATCGGTGAGATCCTCCAGCTGACGGTTGGTGAGCCCGCCCACGGCGGCGCGTGCGTTGCGCGCGACGAGAGCGGACGTGTCGTCTTCGTGCGCCACGCTGCACCCGGTGAGGTCGTCCGTGCGCGGGTGAGTGCCGTCCAGAAGAAGCTCGCGTGGGCGGATGCCATAGAGATCGTCGAGCCCTCGCCCGACCGCGTCGAGTCCGTGTGGCCCCAGGCCGGTCCGGGAGGCGTCGGCGGGGGCGAGCTCGCGCACCTGACCCCGGCCGCTCAGCGCGACTGGAAGTCCCGCGTGATCGCCGGGCAGCTGCGCCGCGTGGGCGGCGAAGCCCTGGCCGAGGCCGTGGACGCCCTCGGGGGAGTGCGTGTCGCTCCCGCGCCGGGCGACGAGGACCCGGGCGATCCGCTGACCGGTCGCCGCTCTCGCATTGACGTCGTCATCGACGCGGATGGCCGCGCCGGCATGCACGAGTTCCGCGGTCGCCGCGTGATTGCGCTCGACGACATGCCGCTCGCTGTGCCCGCGATCCGCGAGCTCGGACTGTTCGATGAGGGCACGCCGTGGCGTCGCCTGTGGAAGCCGGGGGACCGCGTGCGCGCGGTGGCCCCCTCCGGCGGTGAGCCCGTCGTCCTGATCGGCGAGGACACGTACGCCGCCGACGGCGTGCGTATCGACGCCGACGTGCTGCGCTGGAACGTGCCGGTCGGCTCCGGCGTGGAGTCGTACTATGTGCGCCCCTCCGGTTTCTGGCAGACGCACGTGCGCGGCGCCGAGGTGCTCGCGAACGCGGTGCTGACTGCGGCGTTTGGTGCCGACGAGGCCGGGGCTGGGCGCGCGGTCATGGAACTGTACTCGGGTGCGGGTCTGTTCTCCGCGCCGATCGCGCGAGCCGTCGGCGAGTCGGGGCGCGTCGTGACGCTTGAGGGCGATGAGAGCGCCGTGCGTGATGCTGGCGAAAACCTCGCGGCCTTCGACTGGGTGGACGCGTTCGCCGGAAACGTTGATCGAGGCGGAGTCGTCGACCTGTCGGGCCAGCTGGGTGCCGTGCCGGACGTTGTCGTGGCGGACCCGCCGCGCGCCGGTGCGGGGGCCGAGGTGTGCGAGGCAATCGCGGCCACGGGCGCCCCTCGCGTCGTCCTGGTGTCCTGCGATCCGGCGGCGGGCGCACGCGACGTGCGTGCCCTCACCGAGGCCGGATACGAGCTGGAATCCCTGCAGGCATGGGACCTTTTCCCGCACACCCACCACGTGGAGATGGTCTCGGTCCTTCGCCGCTAGCGGCTCCTCCTTCGCTCCTGCATGCGCGAACCCCACGACGTCTGCGTGCGGGCCTCGATCGCGCGGCGCTGATCGCGGTACATGCGATCCACCAGGTCGCGCTCGGATACCCAGCCGACGACACGTCGATCCTCATCTACGACGGGTAGGGACTGCAGGCCCGTGCGCCGCAGCGCCCCGAGGACCTCGGACGGGGGAGCGGAGGCTGCCACGGCCTCGTCGATGAGAGGCAAATCCGACAGGGGAGCGTCGAGCGATCCATCCTCCTGCGTGAGCTCGGCCAGGCGCAGTGACGAGACGAGGCCGACGAAGCGACGCTCCTCATTCACGACGGGCAGCACCGTCTCCTTCGTGCGGCGCAGGGCGGCGATCGCCGATGCCGCGCTCGCCCGGCACGAGAGCGTCTCGGGAGCCTCCGTCATCCACTCGGAGGCCGCGCGAGTGCCGAGCAGCGTGCCCTCGACCGGGTCGTCGAGCACGTCGCCGCGCCGACGCAGCTTCTCCGTGTAGATCGTCGCGCGAGTCAGGAAACGCGAGGCACCCGTCGCAATCACAACCGCGAGCATCATCGGCAGGATCAGCGAGAACTGGCCGGTCATCTCCACGATGATGAGGACCGCCGTCATGGGGGCGCGCGCGGCACCCGCAAAGGCGGCACCCATTCCCACGACGGCGAAGACGCCGACGGGAGAATCCGACAGGGGAGAGACGAGGTCTCCGAAGGCAGCGCCCGCCATCGCGCCGATAAACAGCGTGGGTGCGAAGACGCCGCCCGAACCGCCCATACCAATGGTGAACGACGTGAATACTGCGCGGCCCAGCATGAGGGCGAGCAGGAAGGCGATCGAGAAGTTCCCGGCGATCGCCTGCTCCTCAAGGGGATAACCCGAGCCGTACATGTACGGGAAAGCAACGAGAGCCGCGCCGAGAGCGAGGCCGAGCACGCCCGGACGCGCCCACTCCGGCAGGCGGGTGCGCGCCCACAGCCAGTCGATCGCGTCCTCCGAGGCATACAGGAGCTTGGAGAAACCGAGGCCGCACAGGCCCGCGACGAGGCCGAGGAGCGCCACCCACCAGATGTCCGACATCGACGTGAACGTCAAGTTGTCGGCGACGCGCACGACCATCTCGTCGCCCTGCAGGATGCGCGCGACCATCGAGGAGGTCACGGCGGAGAGCACGACAAAGCCGAAGGTCTCGGCCGTGAACTCGACGAGGATCACCTCGAGGGCGAACACCGCGCCTGCGAGTGGGGCATGGAACGTTGCCGCGATGCCCGCCGCCGACCCGCACGAGGCCAGCAAGACCACGCGGGAGACGGGCATGCGCAGCCACGAGGCGATGGTGGAACCCAGCGACGCTCCGACCTGAACGATTGGGCCCTCGCGGCCGGCGGATCCACCCGAGCCGATAGTCAGTGCCGACGCAAGGATCTTCACGATCGCAACGCGTCCCGGGATGCGCCCACCCTTCCGGCGTACCGCGAGCATCACCTCGGGGATACCGTGGCCCTTTGCCGAGGGTGCAAAGTGCTGGATGAGTGGCCCGTACAGCAGGCCGGCGATCGCGGGGGAGAGCAGCAGGAACAGCCACGGTGCCCACCCCCACACGCCGTGCGACTGGCCGATGTGGGTCGTGTACTCGTCGAAGCCGGTGGACACCCACGTCCATGCGCGGATCGCAAGGTTAAACAGGACGGCTGCCGCGCCGACGACGCCGCCAACGAGTGCGGCGGCGACGCCGAGCAGGGAACGATGCGCGGCGACCGTATGGCCGACGCGCAAGCGAGTCCCCGCAGCCGGTTCCTCTGGCTGCGGTGACTGACTCAGGGGTGTCACAGGTTTGCGATCTCCACGTGAATGGGGGCGTCAGTGGCGATGCCCCAGACGGTCCTGTAGAAGGCCAGCTCCGACTGCCACGCATCCTTGATGTTGATGGCCGAGCGGAAGCGGTGTCCCTCTCCCTGGTAGAGCTTGAGAGCGACAGCGTTGCCGTTGGTACGCAGTGCCTCGTACATCTCCTGGGCCTGCGAGGCGGGAACGACCGGGTCGTCGGTGCCCTGCAGGAGCATCAGCGGTGCCTTAATCTCACCAACACGGTTGATAGGCGAGCGCTGCGCCCACACCGGGTCGGAGGTGTCGTCGGTGCCAAGAAGGATTCCGTCGTAGTGCGACTCAAACTTGTGGCTGGTTTCCTTCAGCTTCACCAGGTCGGCGATGCCCGAGAAAGACGCGCCGGCGGTAAACACATCAGAGGACGCAAGCGCGTTGAGCACGGTGAAACCACCGGAGGAACGTCCTCGGATCGCGATTCGCTGGGGATCGACGCGGCCCAGATCGATGAGGTATTGAGCGCCGTCGACGCAGTCCTGAACGTCCATGACGCCCCAGTTTCCGTTGATGCGCTCACGATAGGGACGTCCGAAGGACGTTGACCCGCGGAAGTTCACATCAAGGACGGCAAAGCCGCGGCTGGTCCAGTACTGGAACGGAACCTGCAGGCCGGGTCGGGCTGCTTCGGTCGGTCCACCGTGCACGTTGACGATGAGCGGGGGCAGCTCGCCCTCGGGGGCGGCGAACTCGGGGTTCACGGGCGCGTAGTAGAAGCCGTGAGCCTCCTCGCCGTCCGAGGTCTTCCAGGTGAGCATCTCGGCCGTGGAGACGAGGGCGGTGGGCACTTCTGCCTCAGACGAGGGACGCAGCACCTTGGTCTTGCCGCGCGACACCTCGATGATCGCGGGAGTGTGCGTCGCAGAATCCGCGAGGAAGACGACGCGGCCATCCGCAGCGGCGACGTTACCGATGGGCCACCAGCCGGTCGCCCACTCCTCGGCCATGCCGTTGTCGATGCGCACGGTGCCGATGTGCCAGACCTGGTCCTCGGCCCACGAGCACACGAGGTAGTCGTTGTCGTAGTTGTCGTAGGAGTGCAGGCCAAGCTGCCAGTGCGGGTGCGAGAACGCGCGGGGCCCCGGGTGCAGCGCGCGAGTGCGCAGACGCGAGACCCATGCGTTCGGGTCCTCGCCCTCCTGCCATACGAATCCCTGGGTGCGGTACAGGTTTGCCCAGCCAGATGAGTCATCCACGTGGATGAGATCGCCGTCGAGAGTCCAGCGAGGCTCGTAGACGCACACGCCCGGGCGATCCACCAGGACGACCTTCTGATCGATGGCGCCCTCGAAGGTCAGGGACGCGACGCGCAGCTGCGAGTACGTCCACGGCATGTTCGGGTGGTTCCACGTGATCCAGGCGATCTTGGTGCCGTCGGGGGAGACCGTCGGCGCCTGAGCAAAGTCGGTGCCCTCGAACACCGTGATAATCGCGCTGTCGTCGCGGGCGGCAGAGCCATCGAGAGGAATCGCGACGATCTTGTTGACGGGCTCGCCCGGGGCGGAGTGATCCTCGGCCACCGCGTACACGAGCTCGCGTACGTCGGCGATCCAGAAGTCGCCGTAGCGGACCTTTGACAGAGTCGTCAGGGGACGCACGGCGCGGCGCGGATCGGCCGTATCAAAGGCGTAGACACGGCCGTCGGTCTGATCGGAGAACACGATGACGCCGTGGTGAACGGCGTATGCCTTGCCGCCGTACTCGTGCACGCGCGTGCCGACATCGGGCAGGCGGGAACCATCGATGAGAGGCAGAACCTCGCCCGTTTCCCCCGTACCGCGACGGCGCAGCAGCGTCCCGCGTCCGCCCTGGCGCGGATGCCCCTCCACCCAGTAGGTGTCGGGTCCGTCGACGCGAACCTGGGAGAGCGTGACCGAACGGGCAGTGAAAGAATCACCCGAAATGGGGGACTTCCACAGGCCGTGGGGTGCGACGGTGACGGACATAGTGCCTCCTTAAGCGGTACGGCGAGCCAACACCACCTATCTTAGTGCGCGCGCTTGTCGCCTGCGCGGGTCGAACGTGCCTGGCATGCACTTTGATCTGTAGATGAGACGCTTGGGCAACTACACTGGTTCTCATGTCTGGAACACGAGAGTCATTCGACCTGCTGTCGCGCTGCAGCACACCGCGGGAGCTGCGTCGCCTGGAACGTGAGCAGCTGGACGAATTGGCGGCGGAAATTCGCGCGTTCCTCATTGACAACGTGTCGCGTACGGGCGGGCACCTGGGTCCGAACCTGGGTGTTGTCGAGCTGACGATCGGCCTGCACAGGGTGTTCCGCTCCCCGCAGGACACGATTATTTTTGACACGGGCCACCAGGCGTACGTGCATAAGCTCCTCACCGGACGTCAGGATTTCTCGTCGCTGCGCTGCCCGGGAGGCCTGTCCGGTTACCCGTCGCGCAGTGAATCCGAGCATGACGTTGTCGAGTCCTCGCACGCGTCGGCGTCGATCGCGTGGGTGGATGGTATCTCGCGCGAGAAGCATCGCCAGGGGAATCGCACGTGGACCGTGGGCGTGATCGGTGACGGCGCGCTGACGGGCGGCCTCGCGTGGGAGGCGCTCAATAACATCGCGACGGCGAAGAACCGCCGCATCATGATTATCGTCAATGACAATGGTCGTTCCTATGCACCGACGATCGGCGGCCTCGCGGCTCACCTGGACGCGCTGCGCACTTCCGCCCGATATGAGAAGGCCCTGGCGTGGGGCAAGCAGCATCTGCTGAGCCACGGCACGCCGGGACGCGCGGCCTACGACGCGCTGCACGGCCTGAAGTCTGGCATCAAGGACGCGTTGATGCCCCAGGTCATGTTCGAGGACCTGGGTCTGAAATACATCGGCCCTGTGAATGGCCACGACATCGCGGCGGTTGAGACCGCTCTGCGCCGCGGCCGGTCCCTGGACGAGCCGGTCCTCGTCCACATGATCACCGAAAAGGGCCGCGGCTATACGCCGGCCGAGGAAGACATCGCTGACCGTTTCCACGCGGTCGGCCCGATTCACCCCGAGACCGGGCTCCCGGTGGCCCCCGAGCGCTTCGGGTGGACGGGTGTCTTCGCCGACGAGATCTGCTCTCAGGCCGCCACGCGCGATGACATCGTCGGCATTACCGCCGCGATGATGCGTCCCGTGGGCCTTGGCCCCATGCACGAGGCCTACCCGGGGCGCGTGATCGACGTCGGTATCGCCGAGGCCGAGGCCGTCGCCTCCGCCGCCGGCATGGCCTACCAGGGCGCGCACCCCGTCGTGGCTCTCTACGCGACCTTCTTGAACCGTGGCTTCGACCAGCTTCTCATGGACGTTGCCCTCCACCGCGCGGGCGTGACCTTCGTGTTGGACCGCGCGGGCGTGACGGGCGCGGACGGTGCTTCGCATAACGGCGTGTGGGATATCGCGATGTGCTCGATAATCCCGGGCCTGCGCCTGGCGGCACCCCGTGACGAGGAGACGCTGCGCGCGCGCCTTCGCGAGGCGCTCGATGTCGATGACGCTCCCACCGTCATCCGATACCGCAAAGGGGCGCTGCCCGAGCCTATGCCGGCGCTGCGCAGCGTTGGGGGAGTGGACATTCTTTGTGACGAGGCAGTGGATGGCTCGTCCGCTCGGGTGCTCATCGTGGGTACCGGTGCGTGCGCGCCCGACGCGATTGAGGCTGCGCGTCGCCTGTCGGCCGGCGGCGTGAGCGTCACTGTCGCGGACCCGCAGTGGATGATCCCCGTCTGCCCGGAGCTTGCAACGTTGGCCCGGGACTACGACTGCGTCGTGAGCGTCGAGGACGGCATCGTTCAGGGCGGTTTCGGCTGGTCGCTGCGTGACGCGGTCGCGGAAGCGGGCGTGCCCGTGCGCTGCCTGGGCGTGCCGCAGAGATTCCCCGAGCACGGCGACCGCGGCGAGATGATCGCAAAGTTCGGCTTCGACGCCGCCGGCATCGAGCGCGCGGCCCGCGAGCTCGTCGAGCGAGTCGGAAAACGCTAAAGCGTCCGAATTAGACGCCGAGAGCGTCGCAAATCGGGTCGAGCGTCAGATCGATCTGCCAGTCACGGGCGCCGCGATTAACCATGCGCTCCTCAACCTCGTCGCCCGACGGGCGCGACGGATCCAGGGGAGCCCACGCGAGGTATCGCTGCACCTGGGGAGCGAGCACCACCTCAGGCGCCAGCCCGAGACTCGACGCGACCGAAGCGACCGCGTGACGCACCGTTCCCAGGCGCGTCGCCGAGGCCTCGTCAATGCGATTCCAATGGCGCGGTTCCGGGATCGAACCCGGCTGCATGGGCCTGCGCTTGGGAGGCAGCTCGTCCTCCGTCATGGCGGCCACGCTGGCAAGGGCGCGCATCCATTCGTCCTCGTACTGGCGGGCAACGGGGGAGCGGAACTCGCTGATGCTCATGAGCGCGCGCTTGTTGCGCGGAGGATTCGATGCCGCGCGCACAAGGGCGGCGTTACGCACGAGGCGGCCGGGGCTCAGGTCGATGCGCTGAGCGATCGACTCACGGGTCTCCCACAGGGCCTTCAAGACCGCGAGGCCGCGGCGGGAACGGATCTTGCCCGCGCCGGGCACGGAACGCCAGCGATCGGGCTTCGGGCTGGGAGCGGGTGCCGACAGGGCGTAGGCGAACTCCTGCTGCGCCCACTCCCAACGACCCATCTCATCGAGCCGCTTTGAGAGGCGGTAATAGAGCTCCGTCAGCAGTTCAACGTCGAGGGCGGCGTAGCGTAGCCACTCCTTCGGCAGGGGACGCACCGACCAATCCGAGGCCTGGTGATCCTTGACGAGGCCCAGGCCAAGCACCTGCTCGGCGACGGCCGCCAACCCGAAACGCTCCAGGCCGATGAGACGTGCCGCGATTTCGGTGTCGAACAGGGAGGAAGGACGCAGCCCAACCTGGCGCAGATTCGGCAGGTCCTGCAAACAATCGTGCAGCAGCCACACGTCCTCCACGCCCGGCTGCAGCACGGACAGGTCCGGCAGCGCGTGCGTGTCGATGAGGAACGTGCCGACGTCCTCGCGGCGAATCTGCACGAGGTAAGGATCGGAGCCGTAGCGGAAGCCCTGAGCGCGCTCGACATCTAGGGCGATTGGGCTTGAACCAGCGCTCAGCGCGCGAGCCGCAGCCTCGAGTTCTTTCTGGGTATCAATGACGGACGGGGTCCCCCCACGCGGTTGCGCAATGAGCTCCGGATTATCCGTGTCGCCCTGCGGCAAACCGCCGCCATTGTTGACCAGCACTCAGACTCCTTCAAGGTGACGGGTGGGAACAATCCCTGCCGTCCGACGCATGACATCCGCCCAGCCGGACAGATGCTCACCAAGATACTCACTGTTGGGCGTCCACGAGGCACGCACATCGACGAACAGAGACGATCCTCGCAGTTCAAGTCCACCGAAGGCCTCGCTCATTTCGCGCGTCACCGTGCCCGTGATGTCGTGGAATCCGGCTCCTGCAATCTCCAGGCAATCGAGCATCCAGCCCCACACGCCCTCCGACAGCAGCGGGTCGCCGATCATCTCGGCATCAACCTGCGCGCGCAGCTGACAGACAACTCGGAACGTGCCGTTCCAGCCGATCTGCTCCACGGGGTCGTGCAGGATGACCATACGACCAGTCGACAGGGGCTGTCCGGCCTCGTCCTCGTCCGTGGTTCGCATCGCGAGCGCCGCCGTGAAGGGTGCCAAACGACGAGGTGGGGGAACCTCCTCGAGGAGTATGTGCGGCAGGTGGTCCGCCTGTCGCAGGGACAGCAGAGCCCGCATAAACTCCTCGGGCACCGCGTTTTCATTCACAAATCAAATCGTACGGGTGTCTATGCGCCTTTTGGTCCAGACGCGCCGCCAACCTTCATGTCGATAAGTAGCGGGTACGCGTGCCTCGTCACGGTCGATGTCGCTCCGGCGACTACAGGCCGCGCGGGTTGCGCAGAATGAACGCCGTTCGCGGTCCCACATGGACCACGTCACCGGACTGGTAGTCCTTGTGATCGTCATCGCCGGCCGTGTCGATGACCGTGTGCCACAGGTGCCCATACTTGGCGTCAGGCAGCGTAAAGTCGACCGCCTCCGGCGCGGCGTTGATGAGCAGCAGGAAGTCGTCGTCGAGGATGCGCCGTCCGTTGGCGTCGGGTTCGCGGATCGCGTCCCCGTTGTAGAAGACCATCGTGGAGCGAGCCCACGGCTGGTTCCATTCCTCTTCCGTCATGTGCGTGCCGGCGGGCGTGAACCACTCGATCTCGCCCAGGTCCGACTCGCCACCGCGCTTTGCAGGTCCCTCGAGGAAACGACGCCGACGCATCACCGGGTGATCGCGACGCAGGTGGATGAGGTGGCGGGTGAAGCGCAGCAGCTCGTAATCTTGCTCGTCGAGATCCCAGTCGATCCACGACAGCTCGTTGTCCTGGCAGTACGCGTTGTTGTTGCCGCGCTGAGTGCGACCCAGTTCGTCGCCGTGGGCGATCATGGGCACGCCCTGGGAGAACATGAGCGTCGTCAGGAAATTACGCTGCTGGCGGTAGCGCAGCTCGATGATCTCCTCGTCGTCCGTGTCACCCTCGACGCCGCAGTTCCACGAACGATTGTCGTTCGCGCCGTCAGCGCCGCCTTCGAGGTTCGCCTCGTTGTGCTTCTCGTTGTAGGACACGAGGTCGCGCAGTGTGAAGCCGTCGTGTGCGATCACGAAGTTGATGGACGCCATGGGCTTGCGTCCCGTGGTGCCGTACAGGTCCGAGGAGCCGGCGAGGCGGGAGGCGAAGTCTGGCAGCGAGGAGAATTCGCCGCGCCAGAAGTCGCGCACCGTGTCGCGGTACCTGCCGTTCCACTCCGACCACAGGGGAGGGAAGCCGCCGACCTGGTAGCCGTCGGCACCCACGTCCCAGGGCTCGGCGATCAGCTTGACCTGTGAGACGACCGGGTCCTGGTGAATCAGATCGAAGAACGCGGAGAGGCGGTCGACCTCGGCGAATTGGCGGGCCAGAGTGGAGGCGAGGTCAAAGCGGAAGCCATCCACGTGCATCTCTGTCACCCAGTAGCGCAGCGAGTCCATGATGAGCTGGAGGACCTGAGGAGAGCTCATGAGGAGGGAGTTGCCCGTGCCCGTCGTGTCGAAGTAGTGCTGACGATCCCCGTCCACCAGTCGATAGTACGAGGGGTTGTCGATGCCTCGGAAGGACAGGGTGGGGCCCATGTGGTTACCCTCGGCCGTGTGGTTGTACACCACGTCGAGGATGACCTCGATGTTGGCGGCGTGCAGGGCCTTCACCATCGCCTTGAACTCAGAGACCTGCGCGCCGGGATACTTCGTGGCCGCGTAACCGTTGTGCGGGGCGAAGTAGCCGATCGTGTTGTAGCCCCAGTAGTTCGACAGGCCCTTGGCCTGCAGCGTCGTGTCGTTCGTGAACTGCTGGATCGGCATGAGCTCGACCGTGGTGATCCCCAGCTTCGTCAGGTGCTCGATGATCGCGGGGTGCGCCATGCCCGCGTAGGTGCCGCGCAGCTCCTCCGGGATGTCCGGGTGGCGCATCGTCATGCCCTTGATGTGGGCCTCGTAGATAATCGACTCAGAGTAGTCGTGTCCCGGGCTGTGATCCCCCTCCCAGTCGAAGAAGGGGTTGACCACGACGGAGTGCATCGTCGCATCGGCAGAGTCGCCGCCCTTTAGGGTCAGGGGATCGTCCACCTGATAGGAGAGAAGGTCGAGCGAATCCGTCAGCTGCCCCTCGATCGCCTTCGCGTACGGGTCGAGGAGGAGCTTCGAAGCGTCGCAACGCAGACCGTTCTGGGGATCCCAGGGGCCGTCGATGCGGTAGCCGTAGCGTTGGCCGGCGCGCACCTGGGGGACGTAGACGTGCCACACGTAGGCATCGACCTCCGTCATGGGGATGCGCATTTCGTTGAGGTCGTCGTCCAAGAGGCATAGCGTCACAGACGTTGCGACCGATGAGTAGATCGCAAAGTTCGTTCCGGTTCCGTCAAAGGTGGCACCCAGGGGGTAGGCCTTGCCAGGTCGCGTTTCCATACGAACAAGCCTCGCACGAATGAGCAGCGGCGGGAGACAATCCGCCCGAAAATGGGCGTGTGACTTGGATAACGGGGGTTTGGTTTTGCGTTCTGGCTAGATCTTCTGTTAAGGTTTTACCCGTTGCAAAGAACGGTTGACGTTCTGAGAAACGCGGATGTGGCTCAGTTGGTAGAGCATCACCTTGCCAAGGTGAGGGTCGCGGGTTCGAGTCCCGTCATCCGCTCGGGCGATTGGCGCAGCGGGAGCGCGCTTCCCTGACACGGAAGAGGTCACTGGTTCGATCCCAGTATCGCCCACGGTCATCCTGGTAACAGGATTGACGGGCTATAGCCCGGCCGCACAAGCGGTTCACGCGGATGTGGCTCAGTTGGTAGAGCATCACCTTGCCAAGGTGAGGGTCGCGGGTTCGAGTCCCGTCATCCGCTCTCAATCGGGAATCCACTCGATCCCATTGGGTGTGGTGGGTTGGCCGAGAGGCGAGGCAGCGGCCTGCAAAGCCGTATACACGGGTTCGAATCCCGTACCCACCTCGGGCGATTGGCGCAGGGGTAGCGCGCTTCCTTCACACGGAAGAGGTCACTGGTTCGATCCCAGTATCGCCCACCAGCAAGTCGGATCTGTTGATCCGGCTTTTTTATTTATTGAGCTTTCGTCGAATGCCTGCGGGAGCTTTTTTGGGTTAAGGGTCAAAATGTGTGTCTGGCTCGGCGTGTCGCGGGGGTTAGA
>CAUSHZ010000001.1:0-87018 GCA_963531605.1 uncultured Actinomyces sp. | reverse complement strand
CCCCTACCACAACACCTGGGACTAACCCCAGCAACACGAAATGTCCTATAACCCGGTTTACGTGCGAACGACACACCACGACAGGCACCGTTGTGCCCAAAACGCAGACCACCTCGCCCACAACGCCCCGATTTTCAGCGTTTTTCGCCGAGGTGGTCTGCACTGTGGGCCCCACAGAACTTCAAACCTCGACGTCACCGCCGCCAATTGGGGGAAATCGCGTCATTAGAGATCCGACACGCCGGCGACACACCGATAGCCAGCCTCTAATGCTGCAAAACCCCCACCACCATCGGCATCGAGGGCGTCGCCGGGCCCGGTACCCAGAAAATCCGCGGGTCCACAAGCAACAACCAGCGCCACGCGGCAACACGTAGTGTCCTATAACCCGTTTGTGTAGCGTGGCGCAGGGAAGATGATCGATCTGCGCTGGGCGTTCGTTTCGCTCTCCCATTTGCTGAACGAGTGGTGAGTTTGTCGGATGTGTGTGGCTATTGTTCGTTCTTTGGACGACACGCCCGGATAGCAAATTTTGTCAGTTTATAAATTAGTCCTACAAATTGGGGACCTTTACTTTTGTCGCTCGTGTTAGTTGTCGCGTCTGAGGAACTAATCGCTCTGATTCTTGACCAAATTGCAGGTGATTGGCATAGACTGATGCGGTATGCGGCGACGCCGTAGCACATCCCGTTGACAGGAGTTTTCTATGGTTGCCCTGAAGCGCCGTCACTTCGGTGTTCTTCTTGCGACTTTCGCATTGGTTTTGAGTTTCTTCGGCCTAGCGCAGTTCGTCGGCGCTCAGGCCCCTGCGTCTGCGGCCCCCCTGAGCTGCCCCGAGCCGACCACGAATGTGAGCAACAAGGTCACCTTGGATTGGGACAACGCTCAGCTCGTCGACCACTCCGGTCGTGAGACCACGGCTGTGGGCGACTGGTGGGACCTCGGCATTAAGCTGCCGTGGAAGACCGACGGCCGCGTAAAGGCCGGCGACTACTTCACCTACGACGCCTCGATCGTCAACGTTGCGACGGGGGAGAGCGTCCTGCGCCCGAACGTTGCCCGGAAGTTTGAGGTCGTCTCCAACAACGGTGTCGTCGTTGGTTGCGGCACCTGGGCTGCTGACGGCATGGTGACCGTCGTCTTCAATGAGAAGGTCGAGTCCGCCGCGCAGTGGTATGGCCATGTGTCCACCAACGGTCTGACCCGCTACACCGGTCCCGGCGGTGAGAAGTACACGGTCAAGCTGGGCAAGAAGGTCAATCGCGAAATCGACATGCTGCGCCGCACCCCCGGTGTTCCTCGCTACCAGAAGGACGGCTGGCTGACCCTCGGTGAGAACGAAGATGGCGATGAGAACAAAGCCATCATGTGGCGCGTTGTCTTCCCCGCAGGCGACAGGGCCGTGACCGGCGCGTCGATCGTCGACGAGGTCCCCGCGGGCTCCAACTGGAGCTTTAACTGCGATGTCGTCAACGAGTACACGAAGAACCACACCTACCTGGTGACCGACCCGACCAGCTCCGAGGGCCTCCGCCAGGATAATGACACCTCGAGGGGGGCTTTTGGCGCTGCCGCGCAGGTCGAGTGCACCTCCACCAAGGTGACCGTCACGCTTGCCGAGATTCCCGCGAACCAGTCCGCCATCATCCTGTTGCCCGCTCACGTTGAGGGCGCGAAGCGTGCTGGAGACGTCGTGGGTGTCTTCTCCAACACCGTCAACTTCAATGTTGCCGGTATGAAGGTTACCGAGCCCATCACGAAGACCCTCTACTACGGTGCATCCGCCGACGCGTACGCCCACCAGACCTTCTCCGTGACCAAGAAGGTCGAGGGTGATCTGCCCGAGTCCGCTCAGGACCTCGAGTACCCGCTGACGATCACGCTCAAGAATGACGCCGATCCCTCGGTGAACAAGACCTTCGAGGCTTCCGTCAAGGCTGGCGAGACCTACACCTACCCCACGTCTCTGCCGCTGGGTACCGTCGTGACGGTGTCGGAGGGCGATCTGCCCGCCGGTGTGGGTATCACCTGGAACGATGCCGAGAGCCGCGTCTTCCAGACCGCCGACGGCGTGACCCTGTCTGCGGACAACCGCGAGGCTACCTTCACGCTGAGCGATGATCGGGTCTACTCGCTGACCCTGACCAACGTTGTGGCTCCGACCCCGACCCCGTCGGCCACGCCCTCCACTCCTGCTCCGACGCCCTCGGCAACGCCTTCGCCCGCTCCGCAGCTGGCGAAGACCGGTACCGATGCGGCCAGCCTGGGTGTCCTGGCTGGAATCGTCGCGATCGCAGGTCTGTCTCTTGTGGCCGCGAAGCGCCGTAGCCACTGATGACGACGCAGCCCTGAGGTGCGTGAGCGCTTGAGGGAGCGCAGTGGGCGGGATGAGCAATGCTCATCCCGCCCACTTCTTTGTAGGTGCCTCCTGAGTAGTGGACTATTTGTGTGGAGAAGGAGGTGCTGGAACCAGTATGGACAAAAGTCCTGTCAAAAGATAACTGGCGACAATCCTGCTGTCGATAACGCGCAGAGGTTTAGCGGGCTTGGCCGTCATGGCCAGGCGTGCCCGGTTGCTCCTGTGGCCCATTGTGGCTCGTCGGAGGCATTTTTCGCCGTGCTGCGGTGGTGGATGATGCGTCGAATGAGGGCGAGCGGCTCGTGGTCGCGTGAGGAGAAAATGGGTGAAGACGCGCAAAAATGTGACCAACGACATTATTATGTGAAATCTGCATTTTTGCTGGTCAAGTATGTTTGACCCGATGTGCGGAAAATTAATTTGGTGCAATTACGGATGCGTTATTCATGTGATGTATATGCAGATAAGACTGGTTTGACAAGAAAATTTTATTGAAATAGTTTTTCGCTAAACCGTTCACTGCCCGCCATTTTTCTCCGTTACTCTATAATTATGTGCTTGAGGCGACACCGTCTCATGCCTATCGACAGGAGTATTTTATGGTTGCGTTGAAGAGCAGTCGGCTTGGCGCACTTCTTGTAGCTTTCGCTCTGGTATTGAGCTTCTTTGGTGCTTTGCAGCTGTTGACGACCCGCGCGGCGTCTGCCACGGCGCTTGCGTGCCCGGCCCCCACGACGAACGTCAACAACAAGGTTGACCTTGACTGGGATAACCTGCAGCTGCTTAATCCCCAGGGCGTGGAAGCGAAGACACTCGCGAACCTGTGGGACATCGGCGTCAAGCTGCCGTGGAAGACGAACGGGGCCGTGAAGGCCGGCGACTACTTCACCTACGACGCGACCGTTGCCGAGGCGAACACGGGGCAGCCGATCCTGCGCCCCACCGCCGAGCGTTCCTTTGACGTTCGTTCCGCAACCGGCGTCGTCGTCGGCTGCGGCACCTGGGGCACCGATGGTATCGTCACCGTCGTCTTCAATGAGAACGCTGACTTGGCAGCCGAGTGGGCGGGCTCCGTGACGACGAGCGCCGCGATTCAGTACACCGGACCCGCCAACGAACAGTTCGAGGTACAGGTCGGCAACAAGGTGCTCTCGCGCAAGGTCAACATGGTCGTGCGCCCCACCGGTGAAGCACGCACCGTCAAGGAGGGCTGGATCGGCCTGAACGACACCGAAGACGGCGATGAGAATCAGGCCATCATGTGGCGCGTGATTCTGCCTGCCGGTGATAAGGCCGTGACCGGCGCGTCGATCGTTGACGAGGTTCCCGCCGGTGAAATCTGGAGCTACGACTGTGACACGGTGACGGACTACGTCAAGAAGCACACCTTCGTCGTCGTCGATCCGACCACGCCCGAGGGCAAGCGCCTGAGCAAGGACACCTCGAAGGGTGCCTTCGGTGCTGCATCCACGGTTGAGTGCACGCCCCAGAAGCTGACCGTCACCTTCCCCGAGATCCCCGCGAACCAGTCGGCGATCGTCGAGATCCCGACTCGCGTTGAGGGCGCGAAGCGCGCTGCTGACATCGTCGGTAAGTTCTCCAACACCGTGAAGTTCAACGTGCCCGGCAAGAAGGTTTCGCCCGTCACGAAGGTGATGCGTTTCGGTGCGGTCGCGGATGCTTTCGCGCACCAGACCTTCTCTGTGACGAAGAAGGTCGACGGCGAGCTCCCCGAAAATGCGAAGGATCTCGAGTACACCCTCAACATCACGCTGAAGAACGACGCGGATCCATCGTTCAACAAGACATACCAGGCGACCGTCAAGGCCGGTAAGAGCTACAGCTACCCGGGTGCCCTGCCGCTGGGCACCGAGGTGACCGTCTCTGAGGGTGACCTGCCCTCCGCCGACGGTGTCACCTGGAACGAGGCCGAGAGTCGCGTTTTCGAGGCTGCTGAGGGTGTCTCCCTGAGGGCAAACAACCGTGAGGCTACGTTCACGCTGAGCGAGGATCACCTCTTTGCTCTCAATCTGAACAACAAGCTGGTGCCGACCCCGACGCCCACGCCCACGCCGACCCCGACGCCCACGCCGACCCCGACCCCGACGCCGACGCCGACGCCCACGCCTTCGGAGTCCCCGAAGCCCACCCCGACCCCCTCGGAGTCCCCGACGCCCACCCCGACCCCCTCGGAGTCCCCGAAGCCGGAGCCGACTCCCACGCCGTCGACAACCCCCGCACCGCGCCTGGCCAAGACCGGTGCTGACGCGGTGAACGTCGGAGTCCTCGCTGGAATCGTGGCCCTTGCGGGTGGTTCGCTCGTCGCGGTCAAGCGTCGTCAGCGCTGAACCTGATGACGGCGGCTCTCGCAGCCCCGAGCCAGTGACGTGAGCTTATGCGTCACGTGACATGCGCGGGTGGGAAGACATGGTCTTCCCACCCGCGTGTTCAATATGCGTGAGGCGGCGTGCTGAGAGTTGGCGATGCGAAACTAATACTTGCGTAGAAAGGACCGGCGATCGTTCGGTGATGGTCGGGCGGCGGAAACAGCGCAGCGCCAGCTCGCAGTGACCCCACCGCCGCGTCGGACAACCGTCGGCGGTCTAATCGCTGAGGAGATACACCCGAGCTTCCCACGGCCTCATTGGCGTGGTTACCGTGGGTTCGCTCTGTATGCGGTCGAAGGCATCATCAGTCTTGACGAATGACGTGTCCGTATTGCCCAGGTAGAGGCGCCACGGCAAAGAAGCCACGGCCTCGTCCTCGCAGGAGAACAGGGGAGTGTGGTGTTCCTCGGACATATTGACCATCACGAGGACGTCCGAACCCGGGGCGCTGCGCCGATAGACGAAGAGCGCGGGCACTGACGCGTCTATCCGCGTGAACGTTCCATCGGTCAGCGCGGGGATGGCGTGGCGAGCGCTGATGAGCGCGCGGTAGTACGTCAGAATGGACTGAGGATCGTCCGCCTGCGCTGCGACGTTGATCTGCTCAGCTGAAGCGGGCACGTCAATCCACGGGACTGTCTCAGAGAAGCCGGCAGCGGGGGAGGAGTCCCACTGCATCGGCGTCCTGCCGTTGTCCCTCGACATCGCGGCGAGCCCCTCGGGGACTTCGTCTGCTCCTAGGCGTTCCATGTACGACACGGATTCGACATCGCGGAAATCGGCTGCGGTCTTAAAATCCCCGCCGAGCATGCCGATCTCCTGGCCCTGATAGATGAAGGGGGTGCCGCGCTGGAGGAAATAGGCGGTTGCCAAAGCGGTCGCCGATTCGTACCAGTAGCGCGACGGATCCCCGAAACGGGATACCGAGCGCGGCTGGTCGTGGTTCTCCAGGTACAGCGCGTTCCATCCGCGCGTCCCGAGCGTGTCCTGCCAGCGAGTGAGAACATCTGCCAGTTCCCCCGGTGCCAGGTGGCGGGGCGAAAACTTGCCGTTTTCAAGGCCGATGTTGACGTGCTCGAACTGGATGAGCATGTTGAACTCACGGCGCTCGGGATCGCAAAACAGTAGTGCCGTTTCCGGCGACGCGTTCGAGGCCTCGCCGACCGTAAACGACCCCGGATGGTGGGCGAACGTCCGCTCGTGCATCTCCTGCAGGAATTCGTGGAGACGAGGGCCATCGGCGAAGCGCTCGTGGCCGATTCCGAACGGCGCACGCGCCGGTCCACCATCGGGCAGACCCGGTTGCTTCGAAATGACATCGATCGCGTCGACCCTGAAGCCATCGACCCCCCGGTCGAGCCACCAGTTCATCATCTCGTAGACGGCGTCACGAACCTGCGGATTCTCCCAGTTCAAGTCGGGTTGCTCGCGTGCGAAAAGGTGGAGGTAGTACTGGCCCGTGGACGCGTCGTACTCCCACGCCGGACCGCCGAAAAACGACTCCCAGTTCGTTGGCTCAGCTCCGGGAGCACCAGGGGTGAAACCAGGGCGCGGATCCCGCCAGTAGTACCAGTCTCGGCGCGCCGAGCAGGCGCTCGAAGCCGATTCAACGAACCAGGGATGCTCGATCGACGTGTGGTTGACAACGAGATCCATGACGATGCGCATACCCAGGTCGTGGGCACGCGAGACGAGGGCATCGAAAGCCTCAAGATCGCCGAATAACGGATCGATGTCGCGGTAGTCCGAAATGTCGTAGCCGTTGTCCGCCTGAGGGGAGCGGTAGATCGGCGATATCCACACGATATCGACCCCGAGCCCAGCCAGATAGTCGAGACGCCGGATTATCCCCTCAAGATCCCCGATCCCATCCCCGTTCGTGTCCTGGAACGAACGGGGATAGACCTGGTAAAGCACGGCGTTCTTCCACCAGGGTCGCGCTGCGTAGAGGTTGCCAGGAAGTAGCTCGGGGTGGATGATCATCGCGCGTGTCGTTTGTACGGTTTAGTAGGCGTCGATAGAAGACCAGGCCTCGTACACGCCCTTGTCCTGGTGGTAGACCGCTGTGCACGTGAAGTTGAAGGTGCCGCTCTTGCCCGTGAGAAGAGTGCCGTTGAGCTGGCCGCTCGCCTGGTACTGGGGACGTCCGCTAGAATCCACCCCGTCACGCGTGACCGTCCAGTTCGTAAGCTTGCCCTGTTGGACCGTCTGCGACAGTGCCGACTTGCATTCGGACATTACGCCGTATTCCTCATCGCTGCTGACGCTCCCGGAAGAACCCGTCCCCTGAGTCGGTGCAGGGCTGGGCTTCGTGCCGACAGGCGGCGTGGACTGGCTCGGTGCAGGGGCAGGAGCCACAGGAGCCGACGGGCTGGGGGCCACGGAAGGAGCGGACGTGGGCGCTGCGGTGCTCGGAGCGCTCGGCGAAGCCGATGCCCCGTCGCTGGAGGAATCGTCCTTGGTCAGCGCCCAGATTGCGACGCCAGCGACCAGGATCACGACCACCACGGCTGCGATGATGCCGATGATGAGGCCCGTCTTCTTCTTCTCCGGTTGCCCGCCGTACGGGGAGGCCTGGAACTGACCCTGAGGGTAGTAGCCCCGCTGCGGCTGCTGACCGTATCCCTGCTGCTGACCGTATCCCTGCTGCTGGGCGTAACCCTGCTGCGGATATCCGCCAGCGGCGGGCATCTGCTGGGTGTACTGTTGCCCGGCTGGGTACTGGCCGTTTCCGCCAACCGGTTGCTGGTTGGGGCTGTAGGGGTTTGACATTGGTGCTCCCGGTAGTGACTAGGTGAGGATCAGCCGGTCTCGCGGACAATGAGTCGAAAGAGCCAGCTTGTGATCACGATGGTCTAGGCGTCTTTGTATGTGAGCAACGCAGTAAAGTCGTTCATGCTCTTAATGTAGTATCCCTTGCATTCGAACGACCAACGACCGGTCTTGTTGGTCGTCGGATCCGTTCCGGTGACGATGCCGGTGTAGACGTGCTTCTCTCCGTTGGGGAGAACCTCGGGCCCCGTGTAGTTCTCGTTCGAAATTTTGGCATTCGACCACGTGCTATCGATCTGTTCCTTGCAGGAGGCGAGGACTCGTTCCTTCATGTCGCCCTGCCCGCCGTTCCCATTCCCTGGCGCCGCTCCCTGCGAGGGATTGGTGCCCGCAGGCGGCTGCGAGGGATTGGTGCCCGCAGGCGGCTGCGAGGGGTTGGTGCCCACGGGCGGCAGCGGGTTGGTGCCCGCCGCAGGGTCAGAGCCCTGAGAGGACACCCCCGGCATGGTGGGCAAATCAGCGTCGGAGTCAGAATCGTCCTTGTGCAGCGCCCAGATCACGACGCCGACGATGATGGCGACGACCAGGACAGCTGCGATGATGCCGATAATGAGGCCAGTCTTCTTCTTTTTCGGCGCTCCACCGTAGGGAGTTCCCTGGAACTGGCCCTGAGGGTAGTAGCCCTGCTGGGCCTGCTGGCCGTAGCCCTGAGGCTGGCCGTAGCCGCCGCCAAACTGCTGCCCGGTCGGGTACTGACCGTTGCCAGGCATCGGCTGCTGGTTGGGGGTGAAGGGGTTGGACATGGGGATTCCCTCGGTCTATCGGAACCTGTCAGCGCGTGTCAGCGCCAGGGCGCAGCCGTTGGGCGCGACGAGGAGCTGGTGCTGCGTGTCAGTAATTTTCAGGGATGACGACGGCGGTGAATTGCTTCTCGTCTTCGAAGTAGAACACGGAGCAAGTGAAACGGGTGGTGATGGGCTTGTTCGTGATATTGCTCGTGCCGGTGACGGTACCGGTGTAATCCCACCACCTGGTCTCACCGTAGCTCTCCTTCAGTTCGAGCTTCGCGTCCGAGACGTTTGCGTTCGCGTAGTCGTTGTTGATTTCCTTCGTGCACTCAGCGATGGCCTGCTTTTCCTTGTCGGATTCAGAGCCGCCGCCAGGTGCGGAAGGGCTGGTGCTCGCGGTCGGCTGCGACGGCTTGGTGCCGCCAGGTGCGGAAGGGTTGGGGGCCACGGGCGGCTGCGACGGGTTTACGCCTGCGGAAGGTGCTGCGGTGCTCGGGGTGCTCTGGGCAGCTGCGTCGTCGGAAGAGTCGTCGTTGTACACGAACCACCAGATGGCGACGCCTGCGGCAATGAGCACGACCAGGACGGCAGCGATGATGCCGATGATAAGGCCCGTCTTCTTCTTTGCTGGCTGCCCGCCGTCCGGGGCACCCTGGAACTGACCCTGAGCATAGTAGCCCTGCTGAGCCTGCTGGCCGTAGCCCTGAGGCTGGCCGTAGCCCTGAGGCTGGCCGTAGCCGCCCACGGCAGGCATCTGCTGGGTAGGCTGCTGGCCGTAGCCGCCCACGGCAGGCATCTGCTGGGTAGGCTGCTGGCCGTAGCCGCCCACGGCAGGCATCTGCTGGGTAGGCTGCTGCCCGAAGTCACCCTGCGGGTATCCGCCCTGCTGGGGGGATCCACCCTGCTGGGGCTGGTAGGGTTGCTGATTCTCGGGAGAATAGGGCGTGCTCATGATGTACTTCCGTGTTGGTGAGAGAGGTCTCAGGGAACGTTCTGTATCCTACCAGGCGCTAGGCTTGTGGCATGACGATCGACTATCTGACTCAGTCGCGACCGCTGATGCCACGCGAAGACATCCTGCCCGTCATTATCGGAGGAGACTTCGGGGTGTACGGAATTGGGCGCTGTTTCAACGAAGCTTTCGGTTGTCGGTGTATCTGTGTGGGATCGCAGCCGACGGAGTCGATCACACGTTCTCACTTTTTTGATGTCCGCCACGTGAGCGCTCATGCGAGTGACGCGCAGCTCTTGGACACCCTCATGACGATCGCGGGCGAGCATTCGGATAAGAAGCTCATCCTGATGGCCAACCACGACATCTTCTCGGCGTTCGTGGCACGGAATATGGAGACGCTCTCGCGTCACTACGCGCTGCCGTTCCCTACCGAGGAGGTCATGGATCAGCTGACCGATAAGGCCGAGTTTGCCCGCGCGTGCGAGCGTGCGGGGATCGCTACGCCGGGCACGGTCGAAGTAGACTTCTCCGGCGTGGAGGACGAGGCCTGGGCCGCTCCTGAGATTCCCTTCACTTTTCCGGTGGTTGCTAAGTCAGCGAAGGGCGAGCCTTACGATGTGCTCGAGTTTGAGGGCAAGCGCAAGATCTGGTTCATCGACACGGCCGAGGAACTCACCCAGCTGTGGGGGACCCTGAAGGCTGCGGGCTTCCGCGATACCTTCCTGGTGCAGGAGTTGATTCCCGGCGATAACACCGCCATGCGCTCGATCACCGCCTACGTGGATTCTCGCGGAGAAGTCACGCTGATCGGTTCGGCGCGTGTCCTCCTCGAAGACCACGCGCCCACGATGATCGGGAACCCCGTGGCCATGATCACCGAGGACTTCCCGAGGCTGTGGCGCGATGCCTGCGCCTTGCTGACCGAAAACGGGTACCGCGGCTTCGCGAACTTCGACGTGAAGATCGATCCCAGGGACGGACGAGCGCTGTTCTTTGAGGTGAACCCGCGCATCGGCCGCAACAACTGGTACATGGCCGCCGCCGGCGCGAACCCGATGATCCCGATGGTCGAGGACCTTATCGACGGCAAGGCCTGCGAGCAGACCCAGGCGACTGACGAGATTCTCTACACCCTCGTCCCAGACTCCCTGCTGCTGCACTACATCACCGATCAGGATCTGCGCGCGCGCGTCAAGCGCATCATCCGTGAGGGCCGACGTTTTGATCTGCTCCTGAATCCGACGGAGAAAGACCTGCGCCGCAACCTCACCGTGTGGCTCCAGAAGCAGAACCACCGACGGAAGTTTGCGCGCTACTACCCGGAGCCCACCGAGACGTCCTACTGACGTCACGTCCGTTCCCCTGCCCGGCCCCGGCCTCGTCGGCGGGGGAGATGCCCCTGATAGACTGACTTCCTACGCGACCGATAATTCCGACCAACGAGGACACCATGACGACAACCGCACTCGTGCCCATCTCGCAGGACGACAAGATCGCCGCGGTCTCTGGCTTCCAGGACCGCTCCCTACCCATTGAACAGACGTGCGTGTGGGAGGCGTTCGAGGAATCCCAGGGCCACGGAGTGTGGGGACGCTACGCCTGGTGCGAGGATGATGCCAAGATCGCGTTCATTACCCTGTACAAGTATTCGGTGCGCGGTGTCCACTACCTGTGGGCAAAGTGGGGACCCGCGTGGGTCAAGGAAGCGAGCCCGGAGCGCGAAGCTGCTCTGCGTGCGGACCTTGTGCGCGAGATTCAGGCAAAGGACAAGAGCGTCGCCTTCGTGCGCCTGCATGCCATCTATCAGCACCCCGACCTGTGCATGCCGCTGCAGACGATCTCCTACGACCGTACTGTCGTCATCGATACCTCCGGCAAGACCGAGGAAGCGATCCTCGCCGCTATGCCCAAGGCGGGTAAGCGCTCGATCCGCTCCGGCCTCAAGAAGGGCAAGGCCGAGGGCGTGACGTTCCATGAGGACACCGCAAACGCGGCGCAGGTCATCGACGAGTACTACGCCGTCATGGAGGAGACCGCAAAGCGTGACGGCTTCCGACCTCACCCCAAGGAGTACTACCTCAGCCTGCTTCAGACGCTGGGCCCGAAGCACGCACGTATCTTCTCGATGCGTGACGCCGACGGGAACATCCTGTGCTGGGACTTCTGCCTCGTCGAGGGAATCCGCGCGCAGGCCGAGTACGGCGCCTCCACCGAGGCTGGCCGTCGCCTGCGCCAGCCCCCGGTCCTGGACTTCCTGGCCGCCGAATTCCTTGCCCGAGACGGCGTGCGTGAATTCGACCTGATGGGCGCCCACTCGCCGCGCTGCCCCGACCTCTACAGCGTCGGAAAGTACAAGAGCGCCTTTGCCTCACACTTCACAGACGTGCCCGGTGGCTGGGACATGCCCATCAAGAAGGCCACCTACCGTGCCCTGAGCGCCGCGAAGGCCGTGAAGGACTGGCGCGCCCGCTCCTGAAGCGGGCCCGCCACGGGGCTAGAATTCAATTCGCAACACAATCTCGCGTATCTAACGAAACTAGGAGACACAGTGCCCGATATCTCGCTCGTCATTGACGGACACGAACAGACCGTACCGGCGGGGACCACGGGCACGACGTGGTTCGAGAAGTCGCGCGACGTCGTCGCCATCAAGGTCGACGGCACGCCGCGCGACCTCGAGACGCCTCTGGAAGCAGGAACGACCGTCGAGGCCATCACTCTGGCCAGCGAGGACGGCCTGAATATCCTGCGCCACAGCGCCACCCACGTGCTCGCACAGGCCGTGCAGGATGTCTTCCCCGACGTGAACCTGGGCATCGGCCCCTTCATCACCGACGGCTTCTATTACGACTTCGGCAACATCGACGCGGTCACCCCCGAGCTGCTGCGCGACCTCGAGAAGCGCATGAAGCGCATCATCAAGGAAGGGCAGCGCTTCGTGCGTCGCGAGATCTCCGAGGAGGAGGCCACCCGCGAGCTGGCCGAGCAGCCCTACAAGCTCGAGCTCGTTACCACGAAGGGCAAGGGCGCCGAGGGTGCATCCGTCGAGGTCGGCGGCGGCACGCTCACCATGTACGACAACGTCCGACGCGACGGCTCCGTCGCCTGGAAGGACCTGTGCCGCGGCCCCCACCTGCCCTCCACCAAGCTCATCGGCAACGGCTTTGCGCTGACCAAGGCGTCGGCCGCCTACTGGAAGGGCGACCAGTCCAACGATCAGCTCCAGCGCATCTACGGCACGGCCTGGGCCTCCAAGGAAGACCTCGTCGCCTACCAGGAGCGCATCAAGGAAGCCGAACGCCGCGACCACCGTCGCCTCGGTGCCGAGCTGGACCTGTACTCCTTCCCCGAGGAGATCGGCCCCGGCCTCGTCGTCTTCCACCCCAAGGGTGGCATCCTGCGCCACGAGATCGAGTCCTACGTGACCGACCGACACAAGAAGGCCGGTTTCGACTTCGTGCACACCCCCGAAATCTCCAAGGGTGGGCTGTTCCACACGTCGGGTCACCTGCCCTACTACGCGGACACGATGTTCCCGCCCATGCTCGTCGACGAAGAGCGCGACGAGGAGGGCAACGTGACCAAGGCAGGCCAGGAGTACTACCTCAAGGCCATGAACTGCCCGATGCACAACCTGATCTTCCGCTCGCGCGGCCGCTCCTACCGCGAGCTGCCCCTGCGCTTCTACGAGCTGGGCCACGACTACCGCTACGAGAAGAGCGGCGTCGTCCACGGCCTGACCCGCATGCGCGGCTTCACGCAGGACGACTCGCACACCTACTGCACGCCCGAGCAGGCCTCCGAGGAGATCCGCACGCAGATCGAGTTCTTCCTCTCGATCCTGTCCGCTTTCGGCCTCAAGGACTTCTACCTCGAGCTGTCCACGCGCGACGAGGACGGCAAGAAGAAGGACAAGTTCATCGGTTCGGACGAGGACTGGGCGGCCGCCACGAAGGCCCTCGAAGACGCCTGCGCCGCGACCGGCCTTGACCTCGTTCCCGATCCGGGCGGTGCCGCCTTCTACGGCCCCAAGGTTTCCGTGCAGGTCAAGGACGCGATCGGCCGCACCTGGCAGATGTCGACGATTCAGTACGACTTCAACCAGCCCGACCGCTTCGACCTGGAGTACACGGCGGCCGACGGAACTCGTCAGCGCCCCGTCATGATCCACTCCGCCAAGCTCGGCTCCGTCGAACGTTTCATCGGCGTTCTCACCGAGCACTACGCTGGTGCTTTCCCGGCGTGGCTCTCGCCCGTCCAGGTCCGCCTCATCCCCGTTGCCGAGGCCTTCGACGGCTACGTCAAGGACGTCGCCGCGAAGCTGCGCGAGCGCGGCGTGCGCGTCGAGACCGACCTGTCGGACGACCGCTTCGGCAAGAAGATTCGCAACGCCTCCAAGGATAAGATCCCCTTCACGCTCATCGCCGGTGGCGAGGATGTCGAGGCGGGCGCGGTCTCCTTCCGTCTGCGTGACGGCTCGCAGCACAACGGCGTCGCCGTTGATCGCGCGGTCGAGCTGATCGTGTCGCACATCGAGCAGCGCAACAACGCCGACCAGATCGACGGCCTCGACGAGGCGTGAGCACCATGAGCCGCGACGCCGGTTCCGACTTGATCGGGACCCCGAACGGCCCGTTGCCGACCGAGGATGCCCGCTCGCTGGCGGGCATCCCGGACGGCTTCGGTCGTTTTTGGACCCCCTACCGGATGGCCTACATCCGCGGTGAAGGCAAGCCCGCCGATTCCTCGGATGTCGGGTGCCCGTTCTGCACGGCGCCCGGTAAGGACGACCAGACGGGACTGATCGTCTACCGGGGCGATACGTGCTTCGTGCTCATGAACCTGTTCCCCTACAATTCCGGGCACCTGCTCGTGTGTCCGTATCGTCATGTCTCCGACTACACCGAACTCACTGACGAGGAACGCGTGGAGCTGGGCAACCTGACTGCGATGGCCATGCGCGTCACCCGTGAGGTCGCGTCTCCGGCGGGTTTCAACCTGGGCATGAACCAGGGTGAGGTGGCCGGCGCCGGTATTGCCGCTCACCTGCACCAGCACGTCGTTCCGCGCTGGCTGGGCGACGCGAACTTCCTGCCGATTATCGCGCAGACGAAGGCCGTGCCTGAGCTCCTGGAGGACGCTCGCGCCCGGTTGGCTGCCGCCTGGCCGAAGGAGGACTGATGCTCGGAAACCACGGACGTTCCATTACGAAGGCAATCTTTACGCCTCTCGCTCGCGTTCTCGCACGAGCCGGCGTCACACCGAATATGGTGACGGTCGCGGGCACCGTTGCGACGGTCGCAATCGCGCTCATCTGCATTCCTCAGGGATGGATCTGGCAGGGCGGTATCGCCCTGGCCGTCGTCATGTTCGGAGACTCCGTTGACGGCACGCTCGCGCGGATGACCACGGGGGGCACACGTTTTGGGGCTTTCCTCGATTCGACGCTCGACCGTCTGGGTGACGGAGCCGTGTTTGGCTCCCTCACCGCCTACGCGGTCTTCCAGATGGAGAACTCGTTCGTGCGCACGTGGGCGATTATCGCCGGCATCTGCTCAATTGTTGGTGCCGCCGCCGTTCCCTACGCGCGCGCCCGCGCGGAATCCGTTGGCGTCGTCGCCAAGCTGGGCATAGCCGAGCGCACGGACCGGCTCATCATTGGCATGGGCACTGCGATCCTTATGAGCCTTGGTCTGCCCGAGTGGGTGTTTGCGGTTGGCCTCACCTGGGTGGCGTTTGCATCCTTCGTGACCGTCTGCCAGCGCATCTGGTTCACCGCCCGTCACATCGACGAGGGGACACCGTGAGTTTTTCGCCCCTGTCGCTCGCCTTCGCCGTCGCTCCTCGCCTCCCGCTGCGTGTCGTCATGCGCATGGCGGACACTGGCGCATCGATTGCGGCCAGGTGCGGGGGCGCGACGATTGATCGACTGCGCGTGAACATGGCGCGTTTGACTGGAACGGAGCCGTCGTCCGACGAGTTGCGCGCCGCAGTTCGCTCCCACATTCGCAACTACGCCGAACAGCTGATGCTTGGCTCGCGCGGCGGCACACCGTTGCTCGAGGGGGTCTCTTTCGAGGGATTCGAGGCCTTGGCCGCGGCCAGCGCAGATGGCCCGGTTGTGCTCGCTCTCGGACACTCCGGCAGCTGGGATCGCGCCGGCGCGTGGGTGTGCGCACACGGTCGTGGCATCGTGACCGTGGCCGAGAAGGTGGAGCCTCCCTCACTGTTTGAACGTTTCGTGGCGCTGCGCGAAGGCCTCGGCATGGAGATCATCGGCGTCGCAAAGGGGGAATCGGTCTTTTCGACCCTCGTTGAGCGCGTGCGCGGCCGTAGCGTCATCGTCCCGCTTCTTGCAGACCGGGATATTTCGGGTTCGGGCATCGAGGTCGACCTTGGTACGCGGCGGGCACTCGTCGCCGCGGGGCCCGCTGCGCTCGCGACCAAGCTGGAACGTCCCCTCTTTGTCGCCTGTATCACGTACGAGAATGAGACGCCGACCGGGGCGGATGTCCGCGTGCGTTGTGTTGGGCCGATCAGTGTCGATGCTCAGGAGCGACCCGGCCTCAACCGCGTCGAGGCCCTCACGCAGGCATGGGTAGACGAATTTGCCGCCATGATGGCGTTGAAGGCGCAGGACTGGCACATGATGCAGCGCGTGTATGTGGAGGATCTTGACCCCGAGCGCTTGGCGCGCGCGAGGGCCGAGCACGAGAGGAAGAATCGATGAAGATTGGAATCGTGAACCCGTATTCCTGGGACGTGCCCGGGGGAGTGGGCTTCCACATTCGAGACCTCGCGTTGAAGCTGCGTTCGCGCGGACACGACGTTCGGGTACTGACGCCGTCGACCTCGGAGGACCTGCCCGAGTGGATCACGTCCGCCGGTTCGTCCGTGTCAATCCCGTTCAACGGATCGGTGGCCAATATTTCTGTGAAACCGAAGGCGCTCGCGCGGACTCGCCGTTGGCTGGCTGATAACGATTTCGATGTCGTGCACGTCCATGAGCCTGTCGTTCCCTCGGTCTCCATGGCGGCCGCGATGCTGTCGAGCGCCCCTCTCGTGGGAACATTCCACGCGGCCCTCGGCCGGTCGGTCTCGCGCGCAATTGCGTCGGCTCCCATGCGCCTGTACATGGAACGCATCGGAGTGCGCATCGCCGTGTCCGAGGAGGCTCGTCGGACGCTGATCGAGCATCACGGCGGCGATGCCGTCATCATTCCGAACGGCGTGGAGACGGCCTCGTTCCGCACCGCGCAGCCCCTTGACCAGTGGGTAGCAACCGACGAACGCCCGGTCATCGTGTTCCTCGGCCGCCTCGATGAGCCCCGCAAGGGCCTGAGTATTTTCGCCGGTGCCATCGCTGGTGTGCTCGAGCGTTTCCCGGGCGCTCGTTTCCTGATTGCCGGACGAGGAGACGCCCCGGAGATCCGCCAGGCCGTCGAGCGCTTTGGTGATTCCGTGTCCTTCCTGGGAGGAATCAGCGACGAGGAGAAGGAATCCTTGCTCGCGGGCGCCAGCATCTATGTCGCTCCGCAGACGGGCGGCGAGTCTTTCGGTATCGTCCTCGTCGAGGCGATGGCGGCCCATACGGCTGTCGTTGCCTCGGATATCCCCGCGTTCCGCGCGGTACTTGAGGATGGGCGAGCCGGCGCACTCTTCGAGACGGGTAATAGCGACTCGCTCGCACGTACGCTCATCGACCTGCTCAGTGATCGTGAGCACCTTGAGGAGCTGTCCGCTTCCGGAGCTCGCTCCTCGGCGCAGTATGACTGGGAGGTTGTGGCGGATAAGGTCTTCGAGGTCTACAAGCTGGCGATCGCCATGGGAAGTCCCGCCGACTCGGGAACGCGCCGGGCACGTGACCTGATCAGAGGCCGCGGAGAAGAAGGGGCGGAACTCGCATGATCTCGCTCTCCCCCTGGCTGCTCGTCGCTGTAGTGTTCGCCGTCATCACGCTCGGCGTCGTCGCTGGATTCGCGATTACGCGTGCGCGCAGATTGGACCGGCTCCATCAGCGCATCCTTGCTTCGCGCGACTCTCTCTCGCGGCTCCTGCTGCGCCGGGCCTCTGAGGCGGACCTGCTGAGCCGCAGCGCCGGACTGGAAGGCTCTGGCCTCGCCGACGCCGCACGCGCCTACATTCAGGACGGGGGAGACCAGCTCACCACCGATGGCCTCGACCGCCGAACTGCGGCGCAACGCCAGGGCGATCGTGTCGACGTCGCGACACGTTTGGAGCGTGCATCCGCCCTGTCCCGAGCAATCCGTGAGACTCTCACCCCCGAAGAACGGGCGCGGATTGCGTCGGATCCTGAGGCCGGTGCGCGCCTGGAAGCGTTGGATGCGACGTGCTATCGCATCGAGCTCACACGCAACGTGCATAACGTGGATGTCGCGGGAGTTCGCGCCCTGCGTTCCGCACGAATGGTAAAATTGTTGCGACTGGCCGGGCATGCTCCGATTCCCGAGCCGATTGACTTTGATGATGACACGAGAACTGGCGGACGAGGTTACTGACATGCACGCGACCCACTGGGGAGGACCCGGCGAGGACTATCGCCTCAGCAAGATCAGCAGCGCCACGATCGACTCCACTGACGGCGTCTCGGCGCCGGCCCCCGACGATGTCGCTCCCGTCTGGCAGACTCCCAAGCCCGCGCACTCCTTCCCCTGGTTCGAGGTCGTCATGACGACGATCGGCGTGCTGGGAACAATCGGCATCATTATCTACGGTCTGGCACCCGAGTCTTCGAGTGTGACGTCATTCGTGAAGACGACGCTGCTGTCCCTCGTCGCCCTCGTGATCGTCGTCGGATTCCTCCAGCGCATCGATCGCTGGGAACCCGAACCGTGGACGACGAAGCTTGCGATGTTTCTGTGGGGCGGAGGCGTGGCGACGCTGTCGGCGATGATTATGAACACGGCGCTGAGCGCGGACATCGCCGCCACAATTGGCGACATCGACCGCGCGGAGGCACTTGGCGCTGCATTCATCGCACCCCTCGTGGAGGAGTCCCTCAAGGGGATCGGTGTCCTCATCATCGTCGTTGTACGACGCAACTCCATCAACTCGGTGCTCGATGGTGTCGTGTACGCGGGGTTCTCGGCAGCTGGGTTCCTATTTTTCGAGGACATCCTGTACTTCCTGCGCACCGAGGGACAAGGTACACAGACCCTCGTCTTTGTATTCGTCGTTCGTGCCCTGCTGGGGCCCTTCCTGCACGTGATGGCAACCTCGATGACGGGCATCGGACTGGCGCTCGCCCTCCTCAAGTTCAAGCGGGGCTGGTCGAAGACCGCTATCGTGATCATCTTCTGGTTCTTCGCGATGCTCATTCACTTCGTGTGGAATGGAAGCGCCGCCCTGACCGGATCCGGATTGGGCTTCATCGCGATGTATCTCGTGGTGGGTATTCCTGGGTTCCTTCTCTGGTCGATTCTGCTGCTGCGAGCTGCTCGCCGGGAGGCCCTCCACATTCGCGACGGCCTGGTCCCGTACGTGCGCACCGGATGGATCCTTCCCGGCGAAGTGTCGATGGCGACCGATCGCCGCGCGCGTAAGGCTGCCTTCAAGTGGGCTGCCCAGGGTGGTCGGAATGCGAAGCGTGCGATGCGCGCCTTCTTGTCCGACTTGGCCTCCCTCGGCCTTGACCAGCGCCTCATGGCTCGTCATGGTGCCGATCCCTCGCGAATTGAAAACGATCGTCAGATGCTGGTTGATGCCGTCGACAACCGGCGCGAATTCCTGCGACTGACCTCGATCGCGGAGCAACAAAAGGATGTCACAAATGCCGTTGCCGGTCGGGCGCAGGTCGCCTGACGCGCAGCATTGAGCTGGTGTAGCGGGGTGCTTCAGGCGAGCTGAGGCAACGGCAGGCTTTCTTGGAGGCCACTGGTGCACGCCTTTCGAGCAAGCGCCTTCTCACGGCAGTTCCATCGTCCCCTCATAGGCGACGCACAGGAACATGGGGCACGATGGGCGGCAACAGAAAGGAAACCTCAGTGACTGATGAACTGTTGACGCGCCCACGTTCCTGGGCGTTGATCATCTGCTCCGCCGTGCTGATCGCAGTGAGTATCCCGGCGGCTATCTATGAGTTTTCGAACGCCCTAGCCGGAGTCTCGTCCTCCGATGCTTGGCTCGCGGTCGGAGCCTCGACGCTGAGCGCAGTTGTGGGACTCGTGTTCCTCGGTGCGTGGGCGCGCGTGAAGCCTTCGGTTCTCGCATGGCTCGCCGCGTTTGCCTGGGGAACCGGCGGTGCTCTCATTTTTGCCGGCTTCGGAAACGGCTTTTTGGATTCTGCCGTTGAAGACTCGGGCCTAGCGGAAAGTACCGTTGACTGTGTGACGTCCGTGCTGACGGGACCCGTCGTTGAGGAGACCGGCAAAGGCCTCGGCGTCCTCGCGCTGATTGTGGCTGCACGTAAGCTGATCGAGCGGCCCGCACTGGGGGGCGTTCTCGGTGCCCTTGTTGGTATCGGCTTCGCCTGGGGCGAGGACGTGGGGTACTACGTGAGCGCCCTCGAAGACGGGATGGGTGGACTGTGGGAATCGTTCCTCGTACGCGCCATTCTCGGCGCCTACGCTCACGCGATCTTCACCGGCGTGTTCGGTTACGCTCTGGCCTGGGCCGTCCTGCGCGCCAATAGCGCGGTGAGTGGAATCCTCGCCGGTGCCCTGGGCTTTGTCGGAGCGCTCGCGCTGCACGCTCAGGCCAACGGCGTGGGGTTCCTGGCTCCCGAAGACTCGTGGAACCTGACCTACGGTGCGATTCAAATCCCGCTGTTCGTCGTGAGCGTCGCCCTCCTCGTGTGGGGACTGCGCCGCCACCGGGCTACCCTGGAGGCATGAGCGCACTCGACTGGCCTGTGGACGCGGACGGCTATCCCCACCGGGAGGCCGCCCGCGTCCTTCTGTTTGACGACCGTGGACGGGTCCTATTGGCCAAAGGCCACGACGAAGATCAACCGGAGCGGTTCTGGTGGTTCACGATCGGTGGCGGCATCGAAGATGGGGAAGAACCGCGCGCCGCAGCCGTGCGTGAGGTTTTTGAAGAAACCGGCATTAAGCTGGCTCCTGAAGACCTGGTGGGTCCCGTCCTCTACCGGACCGCCGAGTTCGACTTCCTGGCGGTCACCGCCCGGCAGGACGAGTGGTTTTTCATCGCGCAGGCACCCTCGACCGCGCTGAGCAGGGAAGGATGGACTGAGCTGGAACGCTCCGTCATCGACACTCAGGCCTGGTGGGATATTGACGAGGCCGTGGCCCAGATCGATGGAGAGATCTACCCAGCGGCGATCCTCGAGTATGCCCGCGCCTGGCGCGATGGGTGGGATGGGCACATGATCCGCCTGACCGACACGCGCGAACCCTAGCGTTTCCTCCTAGGCGAGGCCGAGGGGAGCGATCGCCAGAGACAGATCCGGAGCGTTGAGCTGGACCGACACCTGCTCGCGCACGGCGGGCTTCGCGCAGAACGCGATACCGACCCCGGCCTCGTGCATCATGGGGATGTCGTTCGCCCCGTCGCCGATCGCGACTGTGCGCTCGAGAGGGACCCCGAGGGACGAGGCCCACTCACGCAGGCAGTCGACCTTCACCTGGGAGGTCACGATGCGCCCGAGGACGCGGCCCGTCAACACGCCGTCGGCGACCTCGAGGCGGTTCGCCGCGTAGAAATCGATGCCGAGGGAGGCCGCCAGGGGAGCGACCACTTCCTCGAATCCGCCCGAGACGATGCCGAACTTTCCGCCGGACCGGTGCACCGCGTCGATCAGCTCGCGCGCACCCGCTGTGGGGGTGATGGAAGCCAAAACGTCGCCGAAGACAGACTCGGGAACGCCCGCCAGGGTCGCAACGCGCTCGCGCAAAGACTCCGCGAAATCGAGCTCGCCATTCATCGCACGAGACGTAATCTCGGCGACCCGCTCACGAGTGCCCGCAGCGCCTGCGAGCTCCTCGATGACCTCCTGACGGATCAGGGTCGAATCGACGTCGGTGACGACGAGGCCGGGCGCCCCGCTGGCACACAGCAGCGGAGCACCCGGCTCATCGAGACGGTGAGTCATGCTCACTTGCGGACGACCGCACCCTTGGGGACGACCGTAATGCCGGACTCGGTGACGGTAAATCCGCGCTCGCGATCGTGCTCAAGATCGACACCGACGACGGCACCTTCCTCAACGACGACATTCTTATCCAGAATCGTCTTCACGACTCGCGACGAGCGGCCGATGCGGCAGCCGTGCATGACGACCGAATCCTCGATCTTTGCCCACGAGTGGACGTAGGTGTTCGGGGAAATGACCGAGCGTACGATCTCGCCGCCGGAGACGATGACGCCGGGGGACACGAACGAGTCGATCGCATGGCCCAGGCGATCCGCATCGCCGTAGACGAACTTGGCCGGCGGCAGCGAGCCGTCGATCATCGTCATGGTCGGCCAGTCGCGGTTGTACAGGTTGAACACCGGGTGCACCGAGATGAGGTCCATGTTCGCCTCGTAGTAGGCGTCCAGCGTACCGACGTCGCGCCAGTAGTCGCGGTCGCGGTCGGTCGAACCCGGCACGTCGTTGTCCTGGAAGTCGTAGACGCCGCACTCGCCGCGCTCGACGAACCACGGGATGATGTTGCCGCCCATGTCGTGCTTCGAATTGGGGTTCTCCGCGTCCTCACGCAGAGCGTTCACCAGATCCTTCGTGGTGAACACGTAGTTGCCCATGGAGGCGAGGACCTTGGTCGGATCGTCGGGCAGGCCCACGGCGTTCTTCGGCTTCTCGAGGAAGTTCTTGACGACCCCGTTCTCGCCGTCGATGACGCCGAGCGCGGAAGCCAGCTCAATCGGCTGACGGATGCCGGCGACCGTGGCGGGCAAGCCCGAATCGATGTGGTGCTGGACCATCTGCGAGAAGTCCATGCGGTAGATGTTGTCCGCGCCGATGATGACGATGTACTCCGGCTGCTCGTCGTCGACGATGTTGAGTGACTGGTAGATAGCATCCGCGCTACCCAGGTACCAGTGCGGCCCGCGACGCTGCTGAGCCGGCACAGGGGCAATGAAGTTGCCGAGTAGAGGGGACGTGTACCAGGTCTTTGTGACGTGGCGGTCGAGCGAATGGGACTTGTACTGCGTCAAGACAACAATCTTGAGATATCCGGAATTCACGATGTTCGATAGCGCGAAATCGATCAGACGGAAGTGGCCGCCGAACGGAACTGCCGGCTTTGCACGGTCATCCGTCAGGGGCATCAGTCGCTTTCCCTCACCGCCCGCGAGAACAATTGCCAGAACGTGGTTCTTTGCCATGTGGCACCTCTTCGTTGGTCGAGTGGACCCGCATCGGCGCGGATCCGTGGGAGTGGTCACACTGTATTACAAATGTCTATCGATTGCTACATCGTCTCGTTTTCGGCCAGCGGTGACGCGAGATCGGATACGATGTGTCTCACATGTCGCTCCCGTCGGAAGGACCCCACCATGCGCGTTGATCTCCTTACCCGTGAATACCCGCCTCACGTCTACGGAGGAGCCGGTGTCCACGTGCTCGAACTGGCCAAGGTCCTGCGCGGTCTCGTCGATGACCTGCGCGTCCAGGCGTTTGACGGTCCTCGCGAACCGGGCACCGATGGAGCCGACCCGGGCGTGACTGGGCACGCTGATCTGCCTCAGCTCGCCGGAGCGAACGCCGCCCTGCGTACGCTCGGTGTTGACCTCGAGATCGCCGCCGCGTGCGAGGGCTCTGACCTGGTTCATTCCCACACCTGGTACGCGAACTTTGCTGGACATGTTGCGTCGCTTCTCGGTGACATCCCGCACGTTATTTCGGCGCACTCGCTCGAGCCCCTGCGCCCGTGGAAGGCCGAGCAGCTCGGCGGCGGCTACCGCCTGTCCTCCTACGTGGAGAAGACCGCCTACGAGGCTGCGAGCGCGATCGTCGCCGTCTCGAACGGCATGCGTGACGATATCCTGCGCTGCTACCCGGGCGTCGATCCCGAGCGCGTGCACGTCATCCACAACGGCATCGACCTGAACAAGTGGCATGCCCCCGTGGGGGAGGCGGGCGAGGAGCTGCGCGCCCGTGTCCTCGCCGAGCACGGTATTGACCCGTCCCGTCGCACGGTGGTGTTCGTCGGCCGCATCACTCGCCAGAAGGGCTTGCCTTACTTCCTGCGGGCGGCTCAGTTGCTGCCCGATGACGTTCAGCTCGTGCTGTGCGCAGGCGCTCCCGATACGCCTGAGATCGCCGCAGAGGTGGAGGGTCTCGTCGCCGAGCTGCGCGCTCGCCGTTCGGGCGTCGTTCTCATCTCCGAGATGCTTCCCCAACCCGAGGTGGCAGCGATCCTGTCCTCGGCGCAGGTCTTTATTACGCCGTCGGTGTACGAGCCCCTCGGTATCGTGAACCTCGAGGCCATGGCCCTCGGCCTGCCCGTCGTCGGTACCGCGACCGGCGGCATCCCGGACGTGATTGTCGATGGAGAAACCGGCTACCTCGTCCCGATCGAGCAGATGCAGGACGGCACGGGAACGCCACTCGATCCTCGCGCCTTCGAGGAAGCGATGGCGGATCGCCTGGTGCGTATCCTCGACGACCCCGAGCTGGGACGTCGCATGGGCGAGGCCGGCCTCGTTCGCGCCCGCGATCACTTCTCCTGGGAAGCGATCGGCGTGAAGACCGCCGAGCTGTACCGTTCGCTCGTTTAGGGCGCACGTCACCCGACAGACGACTAGGCTGGATACATGACTTACGTCCTGAATCTTTCTCACGTGTCTCTTCAACGCGGAGACACGCAGGTCCTGTCCGACGTCTCGTGGTCGACGCGTCCGCGCCAGCACTGGGTCATCGTCGGCCCGAACGGCGCGGGCAAGACCACGTTGGCGCGCGTGGCCTCGGGCCGCATCACCCCCGATAGTGGAGAGGTGACGGTGTCAGAAACCAATTTGTTGGATGCTGATCCGGCTGAGATCGCGACGCGCGTGGGGCTGTCCTCCGCAGCGGTGGGGGCTAAGATCGTGCCGACCCAGACGGTCCTCGACACGGTGCGCAGCGCCGCCTGGGGCCTTGCGGTCGCCCACGACGAGGCATACGAGCAGGTCGACGACGAGCGCGCCCACGCGCTCATGGACATTTTCGGCGTTTCGCACTTGGCGCAGCGCGAGTTTTCGACGCTCTCCGAGGGTGAGGCTCAGCGCGTGCTGCTGGCGCGCGCCCTCATGACCGATCCGGAGGTGCTCATCCTCGACGAGCCGACGTCGGGCCTCGACCTGGGTGCGCGTGAGCTGCTGATCGCCGCTCTGTCGGAGATCATGGCGGGTTCTAAGTCGCCGCAGGTCATCCTGGTCACGCACCAGATCGAAGAGATCCCCGCGGGTGTCACGCACTGTGCGATCATGTCGAACGGTGCGATCGCGCATCAGGGGCCGATCGAGGATGTCCTGACGGGTGTTAACCTGTCCGAGGTGTACGGCATGCCTCTGCTTGCTGGCAGCGCCGACGGGCGCTGGTGGGCGCGCGGCGTGGCCGACTGAAAGGGATTGTTCGATGAGTACCTGGTGGCTGTGGATTCTCGGTGCCCTCGTCTGCGGAATCGTCGAGGTCATGAGCGTGAGCTTCGTGTTCCTCATGTTTGCAATCGGTGCGCTGGCCGCGGGCATTGCGGACGCGTGCGGCGCAGACCTGACGGTTCAGGTCATCGTCTTTATTGTCGTCTCGATCGCTCTTTTGGTCATCCTGCGTCCCTTCCTGAAGGGGCGTATCGACCGGTCCAGCGGTTACGTTCCGAGCAACACTGACAGTCTGATTGGCAAGACCGGTTACGTGACCGAGGCCGTGGGAGAGCGCCACGGACGTATCCAGTTCTCCGGTGGAGAGTGGAGCGCACGCACCGAGGGACCGACGCTGCCCGTCGGCGCCGAAGTTCGTGTTGATCGCATCGACGGTGCGACCGCCGTCGTGAGCGCCGTCGAACCCACGCAACTCGCCCCCACGCACCCCTATGCCGACCCCGCGTCCTGAGTCGCGCCCCATTTGTTTGATAAGAAAGGAAAGACGGTATGAGATCCGTTGACCTCATCGGCAACATCGCCCTGGTCGTTATCTTTGCTCTCATCGTTTTCGTCGTTGTCTCGTTGCTCCGCGCGGTGCGCATTGTCCCGCAGGCGCAGGCCTACGTTGTTGAGCGCCTCGGCCGGTACCAGGCGGTCATGAAGGGTGGTTTCCACCTGCTGGTCCCCTTCGTGGATCGCGTCGCCGCCCGCATCGACCTGCGTGAGCAGGTTGCGAACTTCCCGCCTCAGCCCGTCATCACCGCCGACCAGGCGATGGTCTCGATCGACTCCGTCATCTATTTCCAGATCACGGATCCGCGCAGCGCGACCTACGAGGTCGCCAACTTCCTGCAGGCGATCGAGCAGCTGACCGCGACGACGCTGCGTAACCTCATCGGTTCGCTGGACCTGGAGCAGACGCAGACCTCGCGTGAGTCGATCAACAAGCAGCTGCGCGGTGTCCTGGACGAGGCCACGGGCCCGTGGGGTATTCGCGTGACCCGCGTCGAGCTCAAGTCGATCGAGCCGCCGCCGCGAGTCCTGGCCGCCATGGAGCAGCAGATCACGGCAGAGCGCACGAAGCGCGCCACGATTCTGACCGCCGAGGCCGAGCGTGAGGCGCAGATCAAGAAGGCCGAGGGTGCCAAGCAGGCCGCCGTTCTGGCTGCCTCCGCTCAGCAGGAGGCGCAGGTTCTGCAGGCCAAGGGTCAGAAGGAAGCCCTGATCCTGCAGGCCGAGGGTGCTCGCCAGGCGCAGATCCTGCGCGCACAGGGTGAGTCCGAGGCCATCCAGACCGTCTTCGCGGCGATCAACGCTGGCAAGGCCACGCCCGAGCTCCTGTCCTACAAGTACCTCGAAATGCTGCCGAAGATTGCTGACGGTCAGGCGTCCAAGCTGTGGATGCTTCCCTCCGATCTCACCGGCGCACTTGAATCCATCTCGAAGGGTTTCAACCTGGGCAAGTAGACTGGAGCCATGCCGGGCCGACCGCAGTCCCTGCGGTCGGCCCGTTCTTTTCTCAACGGGAGGGTACCGGTGGATTCGCATCAGGAATACGTGCTGCGCGAGGTCGCGCAGAAGAACATTCGCTTTATCCGTTTGTGGTTCACGGATGTTGCGGGCGTCTTGAAGTCGATCTCGATTGACCCGGGTGAACTTGAGGAGGCGTTCGCTGAGGGGATTGGCTTTGACGGCTCGGCCGTCGAAGGCCTGACGCGCGTCTACGAGTCAGACATGCTGCTTAAGCCCGATGCGTCGACGTTCCAGTTGCTCCCGTGGCGTTCCAACGAGGATCCGGTTGCTCGCATGTTCTGCGACGTTCTCATGCCTGATGGTCGCCCGGCTCCTTCGGATCCCCGAGGGGTACTCGAGCGGGCGGTAAAGCGCGCCGCTGATGCCGGCTTCCGGGTCATGATCCACCCGGAGATCGAGTTCTACCTGCTCCGTCAGCCGGTGACCCCCGATCGTATGATCCCCGTCGACCAGGCCGGATACTTCGATCACGTCGCACGCGGCGATTCGAACGACTTCCGCCGTCGTGCCGTGCGCATGCTTGAGGACATGGCGATTCCGGTTGAGTTCTCGCACCACGAGGGCGGGCCTGGACAAAATGAGATTGACCTGCGAGCCGTTGACCCCGTGCGCGCAGCGGATAACATCATGACTGCGCGCACCCTCATTGAGGAGGTCGCGCTGCGCGAGGAGCTCGTCGCGACGTTCATGCCCAAGCCCTTTATCGAACACCCGGGCTCGGGCATGCACACGCACCTGTCGCTGTTCGAGGGCGAAGAAAATGCGTTCTTTTCCCCGGCGGGTCAGTACCGCCTCTCCACGACGGGGCGTCAGTTCATTGCGGGCCTTCTCGCCCATGCCGAGGAGATCGCAGCCATCACCAATCAGCACGTGAACTCCTACAAGCGCCTGTGGGGCGGGGGAGAGGCACCCTCCTACGTGTGCTGGGGGCACCTGAATCGCTCGGCTCTCGTGCGTGTTCCCCTCTACAAGCCCAAGAAGGCCGCGGCGGCACGCATTGAGTACCGCGCCCCTGACCCGAGTGCGAACCCCTACCTGGCGTTCGCTGTCCTCATCGCTGCGGGCCTCGATGGCATCGAGAAGAAGATGGAGCTGATGCCCGAGGCCGAGGACAACGTGTGGGACCTGTCGGATCGTGAGCGTCAGGTCATGGGTATTCACGCCCTACCGGCCTCGCTGGCGGACGCCGTGCGTGCCATGAAGAGTTCCGACCTGGTGGCCGCCACGCTCGGTGAGCAGGTGTTCGACTATGTCATCCGCAACAAGCGCAAGGAATGGACGGAATACCGCCAGCAGATCACTCGCCAGGAGCTCGAGCAATTCCTCAAGGTTGTTCCCCGGTGAGCGCTGATTCGCTCCGGATCGCCGGTTTCTTAGATCCACGCCGTGCCCTCTCCTTCTTCGAGGAGCTACCCGGTGGAGCAGACGTCTGGGGCGCGGACTTGGGAGCGAGTGCCGACCCTGATCAGGCGCTGCTGGCGGCGATCCGTCTGCACGATGCGGACCCCGGCCTCGTGCGCGGACTCGTCGATGATTCGCGTGCGCGCGCTCGCCTGTGCGCTGTCCTAGGTGGTAGCCAGTGGCTGGGCGACTACGTGATCGCCGATCCCGCCCGTGCACGGGCGATCTGGGAGGATCCCGGCGATGCCTCGAGCGTGATGCTCGCGTCCGTGGGCGCGACGCGAGGGGAGCGCGGCACCTTCGTTGCCTCTGAGGATGCCCGGGTGGACGATCTGCGCGGCGCGTATCGCCGGGTCCTGCTGTACCTGGCCGCCGATGACCTGACGAGCGACGATCCTGAAGGGCTTATGCCGCAGGTCGGTCGGCGCATTGCCGACCTGGTCGACGCGACCCTTGAGGCCGGCCTGGCCCTGGCGAGGCGGGACATCGATCCGCGCGGGCTCGTCCCCTTTGCGATCATCGCGATGGGCAAGACGGGAGCGCGCGAACTCAACTACATCTCCGACGTCGATGTTGTCTACGTTGCCGAGGCCGGGGCGGATGGGGATGAGCGCGTGGCCCTCGAGGTCGCGACGCGCCTGGCGGCAGCCACCGCCTCCGCCTGCTCGGGCCCAGGAACCGAAGCTCCGCTATGGACGGTGGACGCGAACCTGCGCCCCGAGGGACGTAACGGAGCGCTCGTGCGCACCGTCGAGTCCTACCGTCAGTACTGGGACAAGTGGGCGCAGACGTGGGAGTTCCAGGCGCTGCTGAAGGCCCGCGCCTGCGCGGGAGACGAGGCCGTCGGGCGTGCCTTCGAGGAGGCCGCGCAGCCTTACGTGTGGAGCGCGGCGACGCGCGAAGGATTCGTCGAGGCGGCACGCCAGATGCGCCGTCGCGTCGAAGACAACATTTCGCGTTCGTACGCGTCGCGCGAGCTCAAGCTCGGGCGCGGCGGTCTGCGAGACGTCGAGTTTACCGTCCAGCTGCTTCAGCTCGTTCACGGTCGTACCGACGCCTTCCTGCGCGTGAGATCGACCCTGGAGGCGATCGAGGCGCTGCGCGAGGGCGGCTATATTGCACGCAGCGACGCGCGTCAGCTCGCCTCGTGCTACCGATTCCTGCGCGCCGTCGAACACCGCACCCAGCTGCCCCGCATGCGCCGTACACACCTGATTCCCGACAAGGAACGGGAGCTGCGTGTCCTCGGGCGTGCGATGGGACCCGCTCGGTTCCCCGATGCGGCGTCGATCAGCGCTGCGATCGACGAGGTTCGCACTCGCGTGCGCGCTCTGCACGAGGACGTCTTCTACCGCCCGATCATCGCCGCAACCGCGTCGCTCAGTGAGGATGAGGTGTCGTTGCATGCGGATGGTGCGCGCGATCGCCTGGCGGCGATCGGCTACCGTGATCCGGCGGGAGCGCTGACGCACATCGGAGCCCTCACTCAGGGGACGAGCAGGCGCGCGGCGATTCAGCGCCACCTACTCCCGGTGTTCATCTCGTGGCTCGCTGGTGGGGCGGACCCCGACATGGGCCTCCTGAACTTCCGCATCCTGTCCGAGGACATCGGCGATTCGCACTGGTACCTCGCGCTCCTGCGCGACTCGGGAGTGGCCGCCCACAGGCTCACGACCATGCTTCCGAACTCTCGCTGGATTGCCGACGCCCTCGCCAAGCGTCCCGAGGCAGTGGCGTGGCTCGACGACGATGCTGAGCTGGCACCGCGTGAGCCGCACCGGTTGGCCCGAGAAGTCGCCGCCCTCATCGACCGTCATGACGACGCGATGGAGGCCGCCGCTCGGGTCCGCGCCGTGCGCACCCGCGAGTTGACGCGTTGCGCGATGAGCGACCTGCTGGGCGGCGTCGACCCTCGCGGGAACGCGATCGCTGACGCCACGGATGCGGCAATTCTCGGAGCACTGGCCATCGCGCAGCGGGAGGAAACTGAGCGGTGGGGACAGATGCGGGCGAACGTCGTGTTCGTCGCGATGGGCCGCTACGGCGGACGGGAATGCTCGTACGCATCGGACGCAGACGTGATTGCTCTGCACGAGGCCGTCGGCGGAGCTTCCGACGCGGAGGCGGCGGCAAGCGCGACGGCGATCGTCAACCGCGTGAAGAAGCTCCTTGGCTCTGCGACTAATCAGCTGGGCATTGTCGTCGACCTCGATCTGCGGCCCGAGGGCAAGAACGGCCCGATGAGCCGAACGATCGAGTCGCACCGTGAGTATGCGCAGCGCTGGGCATCGACGTGGGAGAGGCAGGCGGCGGTGCGTGCACGCCCGATCGGGGAGGGGAGCCTCGCCGATCAGGCTCGAGAACTTTTCGCGGAGCTTGCGTACGGGGGAGTGAGCGAGGCAGACGTGCGCGACATCCGCTTGCTCAAAGCCCGCATGGAAAACGAGCGCCTGCCGCGCGGCATTGAGCCCGCTCGCCACGTGAAGCTCGGCCCCGGTGGCCTCACGGACGTGGAGTGGACGATCCAACTCATCCAGATGCGTGCTGGGATGACCAACCCCGCACTGCGTACGCCCTCGACGACGCAGGCGATCCTGAGCGCTCAGGAGCACGAGCTGATCAGTGCTCAAGACGCGCAGACTCTTCTCGATGCGTGGGACATGGCCACCCGCATTCGCGCGGCCAACACGCTGGCGAGCGGGCGTATGAGCGGTGTGAAGCTCGACGTCTTGCCTCGTGACAGCGCGGAGCTGCGTGCTCTCGCAGCGATCCTCGGGTACGGTAGCGGCGGGCTGAACGCCCTCGAAGACGACTGGCTGCGCGCTGGACGCAAAGCGCGCGCTGTCATGGAACGACTTTTCTGGGAGCAGCAGTGAAGATTGTGCTGGTACGGCACGGGCAGACCCCCGCGAATCGCCTCGGTGCGCTTGATACGGTGCGCCCCGGCCTCGGGCTGACTCCCGAAGGGCTCCTCCAGGCGCAGCGCCTCGCGGATCGCTGGGAGTCTGAGGTCGCGCCGCCTCCCACCGTTATCGCTCTGTCTGGCCTCGAGCGCACGCGCCTGACCGCGGCCCCGCTGGCGAGCGCCTACGGTCTGACGCCACAGGTGCACCCCGGCATCCGCGAGCTACGCTCCGGCGATCTCGAAATGGCGGCCGACCCGTGCTCTCAGTCCCTCTACGTGCGCACGACCCTGTCGTGGTGCGCTGGGGAGTTGGACAACCGTATGCCGGGCGGCGAAAACGGGCGCGAGGCCCTGGCCCGATCGCTGGAAACCGTGCGCCGCGTGGGCCTGGCCGCTCGCGAGCAGGCGGGGGACGAGGCCGTCGCAGTGTTCGTCATCCACGGTGCCCTCACGCGCCTGCTGGCCACGTGGCTGTCCGCCGACATCGACGAGGACCTCGTCTCCAAGCACTTCATGTCCAACACGGGCACGTCCACCTTCGAGTGGGCTCCCGGCTTCGTCCCAAACTCGGCCGACGAACTGGCGAAGGGACTCCGCGCCCTCACCTGGAACGACCGTCCCCTCGATCAGTGGGACTGAGCGGCCTCGTCGCCTGATTCCTCATCGGGCGCGACGAAAGCTGACACCTCGTAGGGGAACGAGCGGTACGTGAAGTATCCCTCCAGGTAGGAGCGGTGCTCCTCGCACGCCAGCCACGTCTTCGTGCGCCCGCGATGGATCGCGGGATTGCGCCAGTCGATCCGGTAGATCGCGGCGTTCGTGCATTCGCGCGCCGAGCAGATGCCCGATGCGGCTTCGACTCCCAGTGCCATGGTGTCCTCCCCGTGCGGTTACGCTTGGAAGTATGCCAACCCTCGTTCTCGTTCGCCACGCACAGGCCGCATATTCCTACCCCGATCACGCTCGCCCCCTGACGCGCGCGGGCGTCGACCAGGCTGTGCGCCTCGGCGGCGTTCTGTCCCGCGAGATCGGTGCATTTGATGTGGCCGTGTGCTCGGACGCGACGCGCGCCCAGCAGACGTTTGCCCAGATCAGCCAGCGCGTGTCGATTCATGAGAGCTGGTTCGACCGCGGCGTCTACAACGCCGACGAGGAAGACATCCTGACCCTGGCGCGCACCTTCGAGGGGGCCAGTGCACTCATCGTCGGTCACGAGCCCACTATCTCCGGTGCCGGTTATGTGCTGGCGCGCGGGAATGATCGGGGAGAGGTATCCAGAGGCGTGCCCACCGCGACCGCTCTCATCCTCACATTCGACGGACCCTGGGAGAAACTGGCACCCTCCAGCGCCGCCCTTCGCGTGGTGCTCACCCCGCCCACCCGATAGGTCGCGTGCCCGCGGAAGTAGCCCCGGCCTCGTCCGTCCTTCCTGTGAGTGTGTTTACGTTTGTCCACGTGACGCCCGCCCGGATGCGGATGGGGGCCTCAAACGCGTTAGAATATGGCGGTATCTATCCACCCAACAGGGAGAAGTGATGTCGGGACACTCTAAGTGGGCGACCACCAAGCACAAGAAGGCCGCTATTGACGCCAAGCGCGGCAAGCTCTTCGCGCGCCTCATCAAGAACATTGAGGTTGCAGCTCGCACGGGCGGCGGCGACCCCGCTGGCAACCCGACCCTGTACGACGCCATCCAGAAGGCGAAGAAGAACTCCGTCCCCGCCGACAACATCGACCGCGCCGTCAAGCGTGGCTCCGGTGCTGAAGCCGGTGGCGCCAACTACGAGACCATCATGTACGAGGGCTACGGCCCGAACGGCGTCGCCTTCCTGGTGGAGTGTCTGACCGACAACCGTAACCGCGCGGCCTCCGATGTGCGCCTGGGCTTCACCCGCCACGGCGGCTCGCTGGCCGACCCCGGTTCGGTGTCCTACCTGTTCTCGCGCCGCGGCATCGTCGAGGTGCCCGCCGCCGACGGTGTGGACGAGGAATCCATCATGATGGCCGTCCTGGACGCGGGAGCCGAAGAGGTCGAGGACGCCGGTGAGCTCTTCATCGTCGAGTCCGATCCCAAGGACGTTGTCGCCGTTCGCAGCGCCCTGCAGGATGCCGGCATCGACTACGACTCCGCCGAAGTCCAGTTCGTCGCCTCCACCGAGGTCGAGCTCGATCTCGAGGGCGCTCTCAAGGTCAACAAGCTCATCGACGCACTCGAGGACTCCGATGACGTGCAGAACATCTACACGAACATGTCCCTGTCGGATGAGGTTCGTGCCCAGCTGGAAGAGCAGGAGTGAACATGAGCGATTCGACCGCTAAGCGCGAGGTCGGCACCCCGCAGGTGAAGCGCGGCATGGCCCAGATGCTCAAGGGCGGCGTCATCATGGACGTCGTCACCCCCGAGCAGGCGAAGATCGCCGAGGACGCGGGCGCCGTGGCCGTCATGGCCCTCGAGCGCGTCCCCGCCGACATCCGCGCCCAGGGTGGCGTGGCCCGCATGTCCGACCCGGACCTGATCGAAGGCATCATCGAGGCCGTGTCCATCCCCGTGATGGCTAAGGCCCGCATCGGTCACTTCGTCGAGGCGCAGGTCCTGCAGTCTCTCGGCGTCGACTACATCGACGAGTCCGAGGTTCTGACCCCCGCCGACTACACGCACCACATCGACAAGTGGAACTTCACCGTTCCCTTCGTTTGCGGTGCGACCAACCTCGGTGAGGCGCTGCGCCGCATCAACGAGGGTGCGGCCATGATCCGCTCCAAGGGCGAGGCCGGCACCGGCGACGTCTCCAACGCGACCACGCACATGCGCAAGATCCGCGACGAGATCCGCCACCTGACCTCCCTGCCCGAGGACGAGCTCTACGTCGCGGCCAAGGAACTGCAGGCCCCCTACGAGCTCGTCGCCGAGGTCGCCCGCGAGGGTCGCCTCCCCGTCGTGCTCTTCACGGCCGGCGGCATCGCCACCCCCGCCGACGCTGCCATGATGATGCAGCTGGGCGCCGAGGGCGTCTTCGTTGGTTCGGGCATCTTCAAGTCCGGCGACCCCGCCAAGCGTGCGGCCGCCATCGTCAAGGCCACGACCTTCTACGACGATCCGTCCGTCATCGCCGAGGTCTCCCGTGGCCTGGGCGAGGCCATGGTCGGCATTAACGTCGACGACCTGCCGGTCGATCACCGCCTCGCGGAGCGCGGATGGTGACCATCGGCGTTCTCGCCCTGCAGGGCGACGTCGCAGAGCACGTGCGGGCGCTGGAAAACTCCGGCGCCCGCGCGCTGCTTGTGCGTAGGGTTTCTGAGCTCGACCAGGTCGATGGCCTGGTTATCCCGGGTGGCGAGTCGACGACCATGTCGAATCTCCTCCTGTGTTTCGGCATGTTTGACACGCTCAATGAACGCATCGCGTCCGGCGTGCCCGTGTACGGGACGTGCGCGGGCATGATCATGCTTGCCTCGTCGATCCTGGACGGCCGCGAGGACCAGCGTTCCTTCGGCGCGCTCGACATGGTCGTGCGCCGTAACGCTTTCGGTCGCCAGGTCGACTCCTACGAGGAGGACCTGGACGTTGAGGGTCTTCAGGGCGGCCCTTTCCACGCCGTGTTTATCCGCGCTCCGTGGGTTGAGTCGGTGGGCGAGGGCGTCGAGGTTATCGCGCGCGCCGGTAATAGCGCCGACGGCCCGATCGTCGCGGTGCGCCGTGGCAACGTCATGGCGACGTCCTTCCATCCCGAGGTGGGCGGAGACGACCGTATCCACGCCATGTTCGTCGATATGGTGGCGCGCTCCTGATGCGCGTCATGGGCATCGACCCGGGCCTGACGCGCTGCGGCCTCGGCGTGGTTGACGTCGATGCGTCGCGGCGCGCCTCGCTTGTGTACGTCGGTGTGGCCCGCACGGATAAGGACCTGGCGACGCACTTCCGGCTGCGAACGATCGCGGATGCGATCGATAGCGTTATCGAGCGCTACGAGCCCGAGGTCGTTGCCATCGAACGCGTCTTCGCGCAGGACAACCTGCAGTCGGTGACCACCACGATGCAGGTCATGGGCGCGGCGATGACGTGCGTCGGTCGTGCCGGCCTGCCGATGGCCGTTCATACGCCCTCGGAGGTTAAGTCCGCCGTCTCCGGCAACGGCAACGCGGACAAGGCTCAGGTGCAGGCGATGGTCGCTCGAATCCTCGGCCTCGCCAAGGTCCCCAAGCCCGCGGACGCCGCCGACGCGCTGGCCATCGCGATCACGCACGCGTGGCGGGGGACCGGCTTGCTCGGTGCCCCTGAGGACTCGTCGGTCGCCGTCTCGATCTCGGGCCGCCTCACCGCGCGCGGCTCCATGACCCCCGCTCAAAAGGCGTGGGCCGAGGCCCAGGCCGCGCAACGCCGAACGGGTGCCGTCGATCCGAGGCGCAGGCGCGGCTAGAATCGTACATATGTTCGCCCGCGTGCGCGGGTGACCCGTGAACGAAAGGAACGCAGTGATCTCCATTCTGCGCGGCACAGTCGCGAGCGTCGGCCTCGACCACATCGACATCGTGGTGGGGGGCATCGGCTTTCGCGTGCACGTGACGCCCGCGTTCGCGCAGGGCGCGTCGCGTGATCAGGAGATGACGGTGTTCACGTCGATGATCGTGCGCGAAGACTCGATGACGCTCTACGGCTTCGAGTCCGCGGATGAGCGTGACGTGTTCACGAAGCTGCTGTCGGTGTCGGGCATCGGCCCGAAGATCGCGCTCGCCGCACTGGCTGTCCTGCGTCCCGACGACCTGCGCCGTGCGGTGCGCGACCAGGATCTGACGGCGCTCCAGCGCATCCCGGGTGTGGGTAAGAAGTCAGCCCAGCGCATGGCGCTCGAAATCGGCGACAAGCTGGGTACTCCAGCAGCCCTGCCGGGCGGCGAAACCACGGCCGCTCCCGCGCCCACCGAGGACGCCGTGGCCTCGGAGGTCAGCGCCGCGTTGGTCGGCCTGGGATGGTCCGAGGCCCAGGCGGCCAAGGCCATCGAGAAGCTTGCGGGCAGCGGACTCGGCGCTTCCGACATGCTGCGCGCTGCTCTCGTGACGCTGGGAGGCGGACGTGGCTGATCAGATGGATTCAGGGTTCGACGTCGATGCGATGCGCATCGTCGCTCCCGACGCCGGGGAGCTTGAGCGCGCTGCCGAGGCCGCGCTGCGCCCCAAGAAGCTCTCGGAATTTGTCGGCCAGCGCGTCGTGTGCGGCCAGCTGCAGCTCGTCCTCGACGCCGCGCGCATGCGCTCGGCGAGCCCCGATCATGTTCTCCTCGCGGGCCCTCCGGGACTCGGCAAGACGACGCTCGCGATGATCATCGCTGCAGAGATGGGCACGTCCCTGCGCCTGACCTCCGGTCCCGCGATCCAGCATGCTGGTGACCTTGCCGCGATTCTTTCAGGCCTCCAAGAAGGCGACATCCTCTTCATCGACGAGATTCACCGCCTCGCGCGCACCGCCGAGGAAATGCTCTACCTCGCCATGGAGGACTTCCGCGTCGACGTCGTCGTGGGCAAGGGACCCGGTGCGACGTCGATCCCGCTGACCCTTCCGCCCTTCACGGTCGTGGGGGCAACCACGCGATCGGGCCTCCTCCCCGCACCGCTGCGTGACCGCTTCGGTTTCACCGCCCATCTCGAGTTCTACGAAACCGATGACCTGCAGTCCGTCGTCACCCGTTCCGCCACGCTGCTGGGTTCACCCATCGACGCGCAGGCCGCTCACGAGATCGCCTCGCGTTCGCGCGGCACTCCCCGAATCGCGAACCGCCTCCTGCGTCGCGTCGTCGACTACGCCCAGGTGCACGGCGACGGGCAGCTGACCCTCGAGGCCGCGCGCGGCGCGCTCGAGCTCTTCGAGGTCGACCCATCCGGCCTGGATCGCCTGGACCGCGCGGTTCTCGATGCCATCTGCCGTCGTTTCGCGGGCGGCCCGGTGGGCCTGACGACCCTGTCCGTGACGATCGGCGAGGAAGCAGAAACGGTTGAGACGGTTGCAGAACCCTACCTTGTGCGCGAGGGCTTTCTCGTGCGCACCAACCGCGGACGCATGGCAACCCCCAAGGCGTGGGCTCACCTCGGCCTCACTCCACCCGCGCCGGACGGCGCTCTCTTCGACTAGGGGAGTGGGCCTCGTCCCCATCTGTGCTGGCCGCGGGTGGCGCGCGGTGTCAAAACGGCCCCGGTGGCGTCTTGCGCCGCGCCACACCTTGATCACTTAGGCTAAAACCTTGCTCGGGCATTAGACTGGCAAAGTGCGCTCGAAGCGCTAGACCGTCATCGAAAGTGAATCAGCCTTTATGAACAACTACATGCTCCTGATCATGGCAGCTTTCCTCATCGTCTTCATGATGTGGAGCTCGCGCTCCCGCAGGCAGCAGATGCAGAAGCTGGAACAGGAAAAGCGCGACCAGCTCGCAGCCGTCACGCCCGGCGAATGGGTGCGTACCCGCGTGGGCTTCTGGGGTCGTTTCGTCGACCTCGACGGCGACATCGTCGTCCTGGAGACCACCGACGGACACGAGATGTACTGGGAGCGCGAATTCATCGCCGAGATCGGTGGACAGCCGCCGCTCGCTGACGCAGATCAGGCTGACGCGGACGCCGACGAGGCAGAGGCGGTGGAGGAGGACGCGTCCGTCCTCGGCCTCGATGAGGAAGACGCCCAGTCTTTCGACGTGAGCGACACCGACGAGCAGCAGAAGTAACTCAAGGCTGAACGGAAAGTAGAACCGTGGCATCACACAAGCGACGCCCCGTGCGCGCGCTCGTGACCCTGACCGTCGCCATCGTGGCGGCGTGTGCGGCACTTGCGATCGGGCACTTCGTGAAGGGCGTGTCCCCGTATCCCGACCTGGCCCTTGACCTCAAGGGTGGTACTCAGCTGATCCTGACTCCGACCCCGACCTCGGAGGGACAGCGTGAGATCACCGAGGAGGACATCACGCAGGCGATCTCGATTATTCGTAATCGTATTGACGCCTCCGGCGTGTCCGAGTCCGAGATCTCCTCGATGGGTAGCTCGAACATTATGGTGTCGATTCCCGGCACCCCTTCCCAGGAGCAGCTGGACCTGATCCGTTCGTCCTCGCAGATGAACTTCCGCCCGGTGCTGCGCATCGGGCCCGCGCAGGGCGTTCTCCAGAATCAGCAGCAGCCTCAGGTGGATAACCCTCAGTCGGGTGTGCAGTCCGGCGCTCAGTCGGGTGCGCAATCCGGCGAGCAGAGTGGCACTCAGTCGGGTGAACAGAGCGGCGCTGGCGCGGCTGACACGGCTCAGTCCGGCGTTCAGTCCACCGCTCTGGACGAGGCGACCGCTCGTGGCGCTGCGGACGCGGACGGTGACGGCGTCCTGTCCGACACCCCCGCGACGACCCCCGAGAACGCTTCGGATCTCGCCTGGGTGACCGAGCAGGTCATGTACGACTTCCTGACGCTCGATTGCTCGGCATCTGCCGATGTGAAGCGCGTCGAGGGCCCCGCTGATAAGCCCTACGCCGCCTGCGACGAGTCCGGCCAGGTCAAGTACATCCTGGGCCCTGTGGCCGTTCCCGGTTCGGACCTGACGTCTGCGACTGCGGCCATCGCGCGCAACAATAACGGTCAGTCGACCGGCCAGTGGATCGTGTCGCTGCAGTTCAACCACGATGGTGCCGAGAAGTTCAAGGAAACCTCCACGATCCTGTACGGCTACCACGATTCGGACCCCCAGGGGTCGTCCTTCCGAGGCAGCCCGGATCGTAACTCGTTCGCGGTCGTCCTCGACGGAACAGTCATTACCGCTCCGTCGATGCAGGCCATCATTGCGAACGGTGAGGCACAGATCAGCGGTAACTTCACCGCGCAGTCTGCGACCGCGCTGGCTAACCAGCTGCAGTTCGGCTCGTTGCCCCTGAACTTCGAGGTTCAGTCCGAGCAGCAGATTTCTGCAACGATCGGTACGGACCACCTGACCATTGGCCTGTGGGCGGCCCTCATCGGCTTCCTGCTTGTCATCCTCTACCTGATCTGGCAGTACCGCGGCCTCGCGATTATCTCTGCCGGTTCGCTGGTCATTGCTTCGGTCATCACCTACCTGGTGATCACGCTGCTGTCGTGGGCGATGGGCTACCGCCTCTCGCTGGCAGGTGTCGCCGGTCTGATCATGGCAATTGGCGTGACCACCGACTCGTTCATCGTCTACTTCGAACGTGTTCGAGACGAGGTCAGAGATGGACGCCCGCTCCGCGCCGCCGTCGAGGAAGGCTGGGATCGCGCCAAGCGCACCATCCTGGTTTCCGACGCCGTCAACCTGGTTGCGGCAGTGGTCCTCTACCTACTCGCCGTTGGTGGCGTTCAGGGCTTCGCCTTCACCCTCGGTATCACGACAGTCATCGACATCGCGGTGATCTTCCTGTTCACCCACCCGATGATGGAGCTGCTGATCCGGACCCGCTTCTTCGGCGAAGGACACAAGCTGTCGGGTCTGGACCCCGAGCACCTGGGCGCGAAGAGCTCTCTCGTGTATGCGGGTCGCGGACGCGTGGTCGTGCGCGGTGAATCCGCCACGACGAAGGACAAGAACGACGAGGCCGGCGACGGTCTGTCGATTGCCGAGCGCCGCCGCGCCGCCCGCCTCGCCGCCGCCAAGACCGAGGAAGAAACCGTCGACGACGCTTCAGTCCAAATGACGGATGACGCCGCAGACGTGACCGAGGAAGAGGAGAACTGACATGATGAGTTTTGCTCAGTGGGGTAACGCCCTGTACTCGGGCGACAAGTCCTATGCCGTCGTTCCCAAGCGCAAGATCTTCGTCGGCCTCGCCGCTGCGGTGGTGGTCATCGGTTTCGCGCTCGTCGCAATCCTGGGACTGAACCGCTCGATTGAGTTCACCGGAGGCTCGCAGTTCGATGTCGCTCACGTGAGTGACCAGAGTGAATCCTTCGCGTCGCGTGCAGTGAGCTCGACCGGCCTCGTTGAAGGTGCCCCCAAGGTCACGCGCGTGGGTTCCGACTCCGTGCGCATCCAGACCACGTCCCTCGACTCCGCGCAGACCGCGCAGATGCGCGACGCACTGGCCAGCGCCTACGGCGTGGATGCGTCCGAGGTGCAGTCCTCCTCGATCGGCCCCTCCTGGGGTTCGTCGGTCACCAGTAAGGCTGCCCAGTCGCTCGTCATCTTCATGGCGCTCGTCGCCCTGCTCATGACGGTGTACTTCCGATCGTGGCGTATGGCAGCGTCCGCGCTGCTCGCGCTGGTGCACGACATCGCCGTGACCATCGGCGTGTTCGCGATCCTGCAGGTCGAGGTCTCGCCCGCAACCGTGATCGGTTTCTTGACGATTCTGGGCTACTCGCTCTATGACACCGTCGTCGTGTTCGACAAGGTGCGCGAGCTGACCTCGGACGTCTACGAGCAGAGGAACTACACCTTCGCCGAGTACGTGAACCTCGCGGTCAACCAGACGATGGTTCGTTCGATCAACACCTCGGTTGTGGCGCTTCTCCCTGTCGGTGCGATCCTGATCATCGGTTCCGTGGCCCTGGGCCCGGGTACCCTGGTGGATATCTCGCTGGCCCTGTTCGTCGGTATGATCGCCGGTACCTACTCGTCGATCTTCATCGCGTCGCCGCTTCTGGTGACCTTCCAGGAGCTGTCGGATAAGACCCGCGAGCACAACGCGGCCGTCGACCGGGTACGTCAGGGCCGCCACGCCGCTGACACGCCGGGCGCTTCCGCGTCGGTGAAGGTGGCTCCCATCAAGCCCGGCAAGCGCCTGGGCAACGAGAACCAGCCCCACAGGAAGAAGAATCATCGATGATCGGTGAGCTTGGCGATCGGATCGCCACTCTGGTGCGCAGCAACATGCTGGAGATCCCGGATTTTCCGGAACCCGGCGTCCTGTTCCGCGATATCACTGAGCTGTTTGCGAATGGCCCGGCATTCAAGGAACTCGTTGAGCTGATCGGCGCTCGCTACGCGGGTCGCATCGACGCCGTCGCGGGTCTTGAGTCGCGCGGCTTCATCCTCGGCGCGCCCGTGGCCGCCGAGCTTGGACTCGGAATGCTGACGATCCGCAAGGCCGGCAAGCTTCCTGGCCACGTGATCGGCGTCGACTATGAACTCGAGTACGGTACGGCGCGCATGGAAATGCACCCCGAGTCGGTCCACGACGGACAGCGCGTCCTTATCATCGACGACGTGCTTGCAACGGGCGGCACCGCGAACGCGGCGGTGAAGCTGCTGCGTCAGTGCGGTGCCTCCGTCGAGGCCGTGGCCGTTCTCCTCGAACTCGATGCGCTGGGTGGACGCTCGGTGCTGGCGGATGTGACGGTGGAGAGCGCGCTACACCTCTAAGCGTCGTTTCTTGACAGCGAGCGGGTCCGGGGATCGCCACGATCCCCGGACCCGCTCGTTCGTCGCTATCATGGGGCCATGAGCAGCGACGACATGACTTCAGGATCCGCACTTCCCGCGGCCGGTTCCCGAGTGCGCTCTGGCCTCGTTTGGTTTGGCTCACGTGGACGCGCCACAATCCCTGAGATTGAGCCGCTTGTGCGCGCCCTGCGGGCGAACCATCCGAAGGCAGACATCAGCGTCGTCGAACGGGCCTACCGCACTGCCGAGGAACACCACCGTGGGCAAATGCGCAAGTCCGGTGAACCTTATATCACCCATCCGGTCGCCGTTGCGACCATTCTGGCGGAGATGGGCATGACGACCCCGACGCTTGTCGCAGCGCTGCTGCACGACACGGTCGAGGACACGGACTACACCCTCGAGCAGCTTGCTGCTGAGTACGGCGAGGCGATCGCCAACCTCGTCGATGGCGTGACCAAGCTCGATAAGGTTCACTACGGCGCTGCTGCCCAGTCCGAGACGCTGCGCAAGATGCTCGTCGCGATGAGTCGCGACATTCGTGTGCTGCTCATCAAGCTCGGCGACCGCCTGCACAATGCTCGCACGTGGCGTTTCGTGCCCGCCAAGTCGGCGGCAAAGAAGGCGAAGGAGACGCTCGAGATCTACGCTCCGCTCGCTCATCGCCTCGGCATGAATATGGTGAAGTGGGAGCTCGAGGAGCTGTCGTTTAAGACGCTGTACCCGGAGATCTACGAGGAGATCGACCGCCTCGTCGCAGAGCGGGCACCCCAGCGCGAAGAATACCTGCGAGATGTCATTGACCAGATCGAAGAGGATCTGCGTCATTCGGGCACGAAGGGGACGGTGAGCGGCCGTCCGAAGAGCCACTATTCGATCTACCAGAAGATGATTGTGCGCGGAAAGGCCTTCGATGAGGTCTTCGACCTGGTGGCTGTGCGTGTCCTGGTGGAGTCGATCAAGGATTGCTACGGCGTGCTTGGGGCGCTGCACGGGCGCTGGAACCCGATTCCCGGCCGTTTCAAAGACTACATCGCGATGCCGAAGTTTAATCTCTACCAGTCGCTGCATACGACGGTCATCGGACCTGGCGGCAAGCCGGTGGAGATTCAGATCCGTACTTTTGACATGCATGAGCGCGCCGAGCACGGTGTCGCCGCGCACTGGAAGTACAAGCAGAACCCCAACGCGTCGAGCGGAGACTCCGATCGCATGAGTTCTGATGAGCAGGCGAACTGGCTGCGCGCGTTGGTCGAGATGGAGCGCGAGACGGGGGATCCTGAGGAGTTCCTCGATTCTCTGCGCTACGAGATCGCCGGCGACGAGGTGTATGTGTTTACGCCGAAGGGCCAGGTCATCGTGCTGCCGGCGCGTTCGACGCCCGTCGACTTCGCGTACGCGGTGCATACGGAGGTCGGCCACCGTACGGTGGGCGCGAAGGTCAACGGCCGTCTCGTCTCTCTGGATACGCGCCTTGAGTCGGGCGAGACAGTCGAGGTCGTGACCTCTAAGTCGGACAAGGCTGGGCCTTCGCGCGATTGGCTGGCTTTTGTCGCCTCGCCACGTGCGCGTTCGAAGATCAAGGCGTGGTTCTCGAAGGAGCGCCGCGAGGAAGCCGTGGAGGCCGGCAAGGAGGCGCTCGCCCGCGCGATGCGTAAGCAGAACCTGCCGCTCCAGCGCCTCATGAACCACGAGTCGATCCTGTCGGTGGCGACGTCTTTCGGCTATCCGGATGTGTCCGGCCTGTTTGCAGCTGTCGGTGAGGGGCATATCTCCGCGCAAAACGTCGTCTCCAAGCTGGTCGACAACCTGGGTGGGGGAGATGGAACGGAAGAGACGCTGTCCGAGGCCGTGACCCCCGGTTCTCAGAAGCCGCGCTCCGATGCCTCGGGCGATGCTGCGATCACCGTCGCGGGTCTGAGCCCGAATGAGATCTGGGTGAAGCTGGCGAAGTGCTGCACGCCGGTGCCCGGAGATGACATCGTCGGCTTTATTACCCGAGGCCAGGGCGTCTCGGTGCATCGCAGCACGTGCGCGAACGCTGTGCGGCTGGGGCAGTTGCAGCCCGAGCGGTTCGTCGATGTGTCTTGGAACGAGGAGGGCCTGGGGGCTCCGTTCCGCGTGCAGATCGAGGTGCGCGCTCTTGACCGTGGCGGACTGCTGTCGGATCTGACGCGCGTCCTGTCTGACTATCGCGTCAATATTCTCGCCGCCGCGCTCAAGACCGACGGAGATCAGGTCGCCTCGGGAAACTTCTCATTCGAGCTGGCCGACCTCGGGCACCTGAACGCTGTTCTGTCCGCTCTTCGTCGGGTCGACGGAGTCTTCGAAGCGGTGCGCATCGGTGCCGATTCGTAGACGAGGCGTGGGAGGCCTACGTCGATTTGGGCAAAACGGGTGTTACATCCGTCCCCTTTTGGGTGATGAGCTTTCCCCTGCTCGTTAGATGTGACACACTGGCAGTGTGTGTCACATCGGCACACACTCGCGCCGGGCGTAAGCCCTCGTCTCAGAAGGAATATCGTGACCACGACGCCGATTCCGAATAATGAAACCGCTCCCGAAGCTGTCACCTCGACGACTGAGGAGGTCGTTGCCTCGGCGACGATCGCTGCTTCTGAGGTGCCCGAGCACCCCTTCGCCCGTATCGGCGAGGATGGCACTGTGTATGTCAAGGATGGAGACGAGGAGCGCGTCATTGGCGGCTTCCCCGAGGGTATTCCTGCTTCTCCCTACGCTCTGTACGAGCGTCGCTACGCAGACCTCGAAGCCACCATTAAGCTTTTTGAGGATCGCCTGGGCACGCTGAGCCCGCGCGACATCGACCAGACTCTCGCAACGCTGCGTGAGCAGGTCGCCTCCCCGAACGTTATCGGCGATATCCCGGCGCTGCGTGAGCGCGTCGCGGCGGCCACGAAGGCTGCCGAGGAGCGCAAGGAAATCGCCCGCGAGGAGCGCAAGGCCGCCAAGGCTGCCGCTCTCGCCGAGCGTACTTCGGTCGTTGAGCGCGCCGAGGCTATTGTTGCCCAGGATCCCGCTAAGACCCACTGGAAGCAGTCGGGGCAGACCCTGCGCGACCTCCTTGACGAGTGGAAGAACCTGCAGCGCCGCGGTCCGCGCCTGGAGAAGGCCGTCGAGGATGAGCTGTGGAAGCGTTTCTCCTCCGCGCGCACCCAGTTTGACCGTCACCGCCGCCAGTTCTTCTCGCAGCTCGATCAGGCTCAGTCCGAGGCGAAGCGAGTGAAGGAAGCCCTGATCGCTGAGGCCGAGGCTCTGTCTTCGTCCGTCGACTGGTCGCGTACCTCCGGTGCCTACCGTGAGCTCATGAACCGCTGGAAGGCCGCGCCGCGCGCCTCGCGTAAGGAAGACGACGCGCTGTGGGCGCGTTTCCGCGCCGCTCAGCAGGTGTTCTTTGACGCTCGCCGCGCCAAGGACGAGGCCACCGACGCGGAGTACCGCGACAACCTCGTCGCGAAGGAAGCGATCCTCGTTGACGCCGAGGCGATCCTGCCGGTGACCGACATTGATCGTGCGAAGGCTCAGCTGCGTCAGATCCAGGACCGCTGGGAGGAGGTGGGCCGCGTGCCTTCCGCCGACCTGCACCGTATCGAGGGTCGCCTGCGCGCCGTTGAGGCCGCCGTTCGCGAGGCCGAAGAGAAGGAATGGCGTCGCACTAACCCCGAGACGCGCGCACGCGCGGCCGGCATGGTTGGTCAGCTTGAGGAGCAGATCGCTCAGCTCGAGCGTTCTCTGTCTGAGGCCGAGGCCAAGGGCGACGAGAAGTCCGCCAGGAGCGTGCGCGAGGCACTCGAGACCAAGCGCGCCTGGCTCGCGCAGATCTCTTCCTCCATGGAGTAACATGCGTCTTCACGTTATTCCGTCGCCTTTCTACGCGGCGAATGGGCTTGTGCTCGTCCCTTCCGGGGCGGGCACTGCCCTTGTCGTCGACCCTTCAGCCCGAATCCAGCACCTAATCCGCGAGGTCCTCGAGCTCGAGGGCGTGAGCGTGGGCGGCGTGCTTCTGACGCACGGACACCCCGACCACGTCTGGGACGCAGCAGCGGTGTCCGCCTGGGGACCGGACGGAGCGACCGTTCCCGTATACCTGCCGGGACCCGACATGTATCGCATGGACGACCCGGCCTCGTTCCTGCCGATGCCGCTGCCCGACTTCGTGGGTGAGTGGGTCAAGCCCGCCGACCTGCGTGAGATGCCCTCCGATTCGTTCGAGGTAACTCCGGGCGTGTGGCTGCGCATGGTTCCCGCACCTGGCCACACCGAGGGATCGGCTGTCTTCCTCGGGGAGAGTCCGCTCGATATACGGGTGAACAACCAGTCCTTCTACTCGTCCGATGAAGCGGTTCCGTGGGCGCTGAGCGCAGACGTGCTGTTTAAAGACAGCGTCGGGCGCACTGACCTACCCGGGGGCGACGAAACCCAAATGCGGCATTCTTTGCGCACTATTTCCAACGCGCTCGATCCGCGCACCGTCCTCGTTCCCGGCCACGGCCCGGCGACGACGCTCGCAGATGAGATACGCTCGAACCAGTATCTGATTCGCGCTCGTCGCATCGGCTAACCACCTTCCTCACAGAAAGAACGCTCAATGGCTCGCACGTCCCTGTCAGGTTTCCCCGAATGGCTCCCGGAGGGCCGCATCATTGAGATGCACGTCCTCGACGAGCTGCGGCGCGTGTTTGAATTGCACGGCTTCGCGGGCATCGAAACCCGTGCGGTGGAAACCCTCGAGCAGTTGGAAGCAAAGGGCGAGACCTCCAAGGAGATCTACGTGCTCGATCGCCTGCAGGCCCTGAAGGCCGCGGCGGCGGGCGCACGCGCTCCCAAGGACAAGGGCATGGGTCTGCACTTCGACCTGACCGTTCCTTTCGCCCGCTACGTGGTCGAGAACGCGAACGAGCTGGATTTCCCGTTCAAGCGCTACCAGATCCAGAAGGTGTGGCGAGGCGAGCGTCCCCAGGAGGGGCGCTTCCGTGAATTTACGCAGGCGGACATCGACGTCGTGGGTAACGGCGAGCTTCCGTTCCACTTCGAGGTCGACCTCCCGCTGGTGATGGCGCAGGCTCTGAACAACCTGCCGATCCCGCCCGTGCGCGTGCTCGTGAACAACCGCAAGGTTGTCCAGGGCGTGTGCGAGTCCCTCGGGGTCACGGACGTGGAGGCTGCCCTGCGTGGCCTCGACAAGATCGACAAGATCGGTCCGGAGGGTGTGGCCGCCGAGCTGGCTCAGTCCGGTATTTCGGGCGACCAGGCGTCCGTTCTACTTCAGATGGCGCAGATTCGCACGTCCGACTCTTCCGAGGTACGCGCGCGTCTGGCCGAGCTCGGAGTGGGCGGCGAACTGCTGGATCAGGGATTGAAGGAGCTGACCGAGCTCCTTGATACCGCGAACAAGCGGATGCCGGGTGCGGTCGTCGCGGACCTCAAGATCGCTCGTGGCCTCGACTACTACACGGGCAGCGTGTACGAGTCGGAGATCGAAGGTCATGAGGACCTCGGCTCGATCTGCTCGGGCGGGCGCTACGACTCCCTGGCGAAGGACGGCAAGCGCACCTACCCGGGCGTCGGTCTGTCGATCGGCGTCTCGCGCCTCGTGTCGCGCATGATTTCTGCGCCGATGGTGACGGCCTCCCGCAAGGTGCCCACGGCGGTCGTGGTCGCGGTCATCGCGGAGGAACAGCGTGAGCGCTCGGAGGCTATTGCCACTGTGCTGCGTTCGCGCGGTATCTCGACGGATGTTGCTCCCAGCGCCGCGAAGTTCGGCAAGCAGATCAAGTTCGCCGATAAGCGCGGAATCCCCTTCGTCTGGTTCCCGGGCGAGGAGGGCAGCGTGGATACGGTGAAGGATATTCGCAGCGGCGAGCAGGTGGATGCCGACCCGCACACGTGGGTCCTGCCCGAGGACGACGCGGTTCCCGCGATCGAGAAGGTGACGGACTGAGTGTCCCTCACGGCGGTTGAAGCAGCTCGCTCGCTGGCACAAGCCCTCGAGGAAACGCTCCAGGCCATTCCGGACGGGAGTCGTGGTGACGCGGAGCGCGCGCTGCGACGCCTGCAGGACGTCGTGTTGCCGCGCCTTCAGGATGCGGATGCGCCCGTGCTGGTTGTCGTCGGCGGCTCGACGGGGTCGGGTAAGTCGACGCTCGTCAATTCGTTGCTTGGCCGGAACGTGAGCCGGGCGGGCGCGGTGCGTCCGACGACTCGCCGCCCCGTGTTGGTGTGCTCGCCGCAGGCACGCGAGTGGTTCATGTCGGACCGAGTGCTGCCCCGCCTGGCGAAGAGCGAGGGCACGGGCGGGGACAGCCTTGACGCGATCACGATCGCGGTCGAGGAGACGCTGTGGCCAGCCGTGGGCATTGTGGACGCCCCGGACATCGATTCTGTCGAGGACGGTAACCGTCGCCTGGCTGCGGAGCTGCTCGACGGTGCAGACCTGTGGGTGTTCGTCACGACCGCGGCCCGCTACGCCGATGCGGTGGCGTGGAAGCACCTGGAGGAAGCCGCGAGCCGCGGACTGCGTGTCGCTATTGTGCTTAATCGCGTCCCCGCTGGGGCGACGCAGGAGATTCGCGAGGATCTGGCCGCGTTGGCCCAGCGGCGAGGCCTGGGCGAGGTGGCGATTCATACGGTCGAGGAGCAGCCGCTGAGCGATTCCCGCCTGCCCGCCGAGGCAATTGCGCCGATTGGCGCGTACCTGGAGGGAATCGGACGCGATGCCGAGGAACGCGCCGCTATCGTACGCCGTTCGTTGTCCGGTGCCGTCGCCTCGTCGTTGGAGGAGACGACGCGTGCGCTGGAGGCTGCGAGGCAACGCAACCGCGAGTTCGAGGCGGCCTCCGATGATATTGCGCAGCTCGTTGCTTCCTATGCCCGGGAGGTGTCCTCCTCGTCCAGTGACGACGTGCTGCGTGGCGAAGTGAGCGCACGCATCGCCGAGGTGCTGGGCTCGTGGGATATGTCCAAGACCATCTCGCGTGTGTTTTCTGGCCTGAGCTCGCGCGTCATGGGGGCTCTTCGCGGACGGGCAGCCCCGGACGTTCAGGTGCAGCGCGACCTGACTGGAGGCCTTGCGCAGCGTTTGACGGACGAGTATCACCGGGCGTGGGGCGAATCCCTGCGCAGGGCACGTTCGGTCGTCGATACGTCTTCCTTCGATGAGCTGCTCGACGTCGATGCGGCGGCGCAGCGCGGCCGCACAGTCGCGCAGGAGTGGACGCGCGAGGTCACGCAGATCATTCGCGGCCAGGCCGAGTCCTCGCGCGTCAGCGGGCGCATGCTCGCGGGCGGCATCAACGTCGTGACGGTGTCACTGATGGTGACCGCGTTTACGATGACCGGTGGTCTCACAGGTGTTGAAGTTGGTATCGCCGGCGCATCTGCCGCCCTATCGCAGACGATCCTGGAAGCTTACTTCGGCGAGCGCACGGTTCGCTCGCTGGCCGAGCAGGCACGCGCGGCGCTCGAGCGCCTCGCCGGCGAGTCGCTGTCGGATGTCGTTGCGCCGGTGAGTGCGAGCCTCGACCGTGCGTCCGACAAGGTTCTTCTCGACAAGCTTGCGGCGGCCGTGGAGAGCGCCCGGGAGGTGCTGGCATGAGGCGAGCGACGAATCCCGTGGCGTCGGCCGCCCAGCAGCTCGACGAGATGTGCACCCTGGCTGCTCGGGATCTTGATGAGCAGACCCTGGCGCGTATTCGCGAGCTCATTGACGTGACGTCCGAACGCAGCGAGGTTGACCCGTCCTGGTGCGTCATCGGCATGCTGGGAGGTACGGGTGCCGGCAAGTCTTCCCTCGTGAACGCGCTGAGTGGGGGAGAGGTCGTCACCGCGGGTGTTCGACGCCCCACGACGAACGAGGCGTGCGCTGTGTTGCCGCGAGGGCGCGAACCACAGAAACTGCTGGGGTGGCTGGGCATCGGTCGTCGGGTGGAAGCTCCGCAAGGGTTGCCTGGCGACACCGTCGTCGTTGATCTGCCGGACATTGATTCGGTCGAGGCAAGCCACGCGGAGATCACCGGTCGTCTGGCATCGCGCGTCGACGCGCTCGTTGTCGTCGTCAATCCTCAGAAGTACGCGGATGCGCGTCTCCACGACGAGTGGTTGGCACGCTTGCGCTCGTCCCACGCTTCGGTGACGGTCGTCCTCACGCACATCGACACCATGTCCATGCCCGAGCGTGATGTGATTGCGCAGGACCTGCGTCGTCTGCTGAGTGAGCGAGGTATGGGTGAGGCTGAGGTCTTCGCGGTGTCGTCGACGACGGGTGAAGGCATGCGCATGCTGATCAAGCACCTGACTCGTGAGGCCGAGCGGGTCGCGCGGCAGGCGTCGCGCGCGCGTGCCGCACTGCGTGAGGCCTCCCGGCTGCTGGGCGAGTCCCTGGAGCTGACCGGCACGGTCCGAGGTCTCGAGACCGATGGTCTGGCCGCGCAATTGGCAGGCACGGCCGCTGATCTCGCGGGTGCCCCCATCATCGCCGAGGCCGTGGCTGACTCGACGCTGCGTGCCGCACGCCGGGCGGGCGGCTGGCTGCCGTTGCGCTGGCTGGCGCGTACGGGTGCGGACCCGCTGCGCCGCCTGCATCTGGACGATGAGTCGCGCGCTGAGGGGGCGACGACTCCGACGCTGCCGACTCGGTCCGCCTCCGATGAAGCTGCCTTCGTCAACGCCGTTCGCGGGATCGTTGGGGAGCGCGCACAGGGGCGTCCCGCCCGTTGGCGCGCGGCGCTGGTCGAGCGTGCGCTCAGCGGGGCACGAGAGGTTCCAGACGCAGCGCATCGCGAGGTTGCGCAGCATATCCGCGTGTCGACGGGAGCGCCGGCGCTGTGCCGCGTGCTGGGAGGGGCGCAGCTGCTTGCGTGGCTCGGCGTTGTCGTGGGCGCGGCGTGGATTGTTCTCGTGCACCTGGGCAGGGCCGTCCTCATTGACGTTCGGGTCCCCGCGCTCGGGCCGATTCCACTTCCGACGGCTCTGGCCGCGTTGTGCCTGTTGATCACGGTGCTATGCGCGTGCACGAGCCGAGCACTCGCCCGGTGGGCTGCATCGCGCCGTCGACGCACCGTGATGCGCGACCTACGGGGACTGTGCCGTGATGCCGTCGATCGACTCGTCGTTGCTCCCCTGCGGTCCGAGGACAATCGACAGGTGACGATCGCATCTTTCCTCGCCCGTCTGCCTCTCTGATAGCGTCATGACCTGCGTCCCACGGTGACTCGGTAACAGTGAGTTCGCCGACCACGCGCCTCTACGAGCTGCGTGGCGGGGTATGCTGGTGACAGCGATGAGGCGCTGCCCCTTGTTATGGTGCCCGCGGGATGCGGGATTTGTTGTTATGGGTGAGGCCGCGCCGAGGAGCCGAGTAGGCCCGCCCCGATGGTTTTGCTGACACCGATTGCACCACGCAAGGATGAATTATGCCCTCTGACGATTTCATGGAACGCGCTGACGATGAGCGCGAGATGACGGCAATTGCCGACGATATCGACGACCTCGACGATGACCGTGATCTCGATGATCACCGCGGGGACGAGGAGGACGCGGATACCGTGACCTTCGCGAGCCTCGGCCTGCCCGAGGAGATCCTCGCCGCCGTTACCGACATGGGATTCCGCGTCCCCACCCCGATTCAGGCCGCTGCTATCCCGCCGCTGCTGGAGCTGCGCGACGTCGTCGGCATCGCCCAGACGGGTACCGGTAAGACCGCCGCATTCGGTCTGCCGCTCCTGGCGATTGTTGACGCGGACGAGCGCGACGTACAGGCACTCGTCCTGGCCCCCACCCGCGAGCTTGCGATGCAGAGCGCCCAGGCGATCGAGGATTTCGCGGCGCGTACCGCCCGCCTCGACGTTGTCCCCGTGTACGGCGGCTCGCCCTACGGCCCGCAGATCGGTGCGCTCAAGCGCGGCGCTCAGGTTGTCGTCGGCACCCCGGGTCGCGTCATCGACCTCATCGAGAAGGGCGCCCTGGACCTGTCGAACGTGCGCATGCTGGTCCTCGACGAGGCCGACGAAATGCTGCGGATGGGCTTCGCCGAGGACGTCGAGACGATCGCGTCGAGCGCCCCGGATGATCGACTGACGGCACTGTTCAGCGCGACGATGCCCGCGGCCATTGAGAAGGTCGCTCGCGAGCACCTGAAGGATCCGGTCAAGGTCGCGGTCTCCACCGAGTCCTCGACTGTCGACACCATCCACCAGACCTACGCGGTGGTGCCCTACAAGCACAAGATCGGTGCGCTCTCGCGCGTGCTGGCCACCCGCGCCCAGCACATCAAGGAAGGCCAGGAAGAGGCTGACGCCGCCATCGTCTTCGTGCGCACGCGCGCCGACGTCGAAGAGGTGTCGCTGGAGCTGGCGGGCCGCGGATTCCGCGCCGCCGGCATCTCCGGCGATGTCGCTCAGACCGAGCGCGAGCGCATGGTTGAGCGCCTCAAGAATGGCTCGCTCGACGTGTTGGTCGCGACCGACGTGGCCGCCCGAGGCCTCGACGTTGAGCGCATCTCCCTCGTCGTCAACTTCGACGTTCCGCGCGAGCCCGAGGCCTACGTGCACCGCATCGGTCGCACCGGCCGTGCGGGCCGTGAGGGTCGTGCGCTGACCTTCTTCACCCCGCGCGAGCACGGCCGTCTGCGCCGCATCGAGAAGTTGACCGGCACGGAGATGGAAGAGGTCGAGATTCCCTCGCCCGCAGCTGTCTCCGAATTCCGCGCAAGCCGCTTGCTCGAGGGTCTGTCCGCTCGTATCGAGCGCGGCCGTCTCGACATGTACAAGCGCCTGCTCGCTGACCTCGGAGACGAGATGTCCGTCGAGGACATCGCCGCGGCCCTCATGGCGACGGCCGTCGGCGACGAGGGCCCCGCCCCGCGCCGCGAGAAGGATCGTCGCGGCAACGGCAAGATCCGCCGCGAGGAAGAGCTGGACGAGTCCGGCGAGTTCGTCGGCGCCACCTTCGAGGCCGGCCGGGATAAGGACCGCCCGCTCAAGGGCGGCGCGAACGGTGCCCGTCGTCGCGGCGGCGGCCGCCCGGCACCCGGCTCCGGTACGCGCTACCGCATCGAGGTGGGCAAGAAGGACCGCGTCAAGCCCGGTTCGATCGTGGGCGCTATCGCGGGCGAGGGTGGCATCGACGGCCGCGATATCGGCAACATCGAAATCTACCCGACCTTCTCACTGGTCGACATCACCGCAGACCTGTCCGGCGAGCAGCTGTCTCGTATCTCCAAGGGATACGTGTCGGGCCGCCAGCTGCGCATCCGCGTGGACGAGGGCCCCGGCGGCCGTTCGTACGGTGACCGCGATGGTTTCGAGCGCCGTGAGCGGCGCGACTTCGACCGAGATAACCGAGGCCGCGGTGGCTACGGCGATCGCGAGGGTCGATTCGGGGACCGTGATGAGAAGCGTCCGCACCGCTTCGAAAAGGGTGATGGGTCCCGTCCGCGCCGCAGCGTTCGCACCGAGCGCTGGGAGAAAGACATCAAGCGTGCCCGCCGCGAACGCGAGGGTGGCCGCGACGGCGGCCCGGACCGCGACGGCGGAGGCCGTGACGGCGGACGCCGCCACTTCGGCAAGCGCCGTTACGACGACTGAGCGCTAGCCGCCTCGCCTGTGGAACGAACCGAAGAGGGACGCAGCCGCGTGACGGCAATCACGGTGAGGACGGCGAGCACAGCAGCAATCACCCAATAGGGAGCGTAGGCCGCCCCGCCCACCGTGGCGGTCGCGGCCCACGCGCTCATGGCCACGGATACGAGAGCGAGTTCGAGGGCGGGACCAGCCGAGTCGGCAACCTGCAGCCACGAGGCGACACGCCCGTGCTTGGCCTCGGGGGTGACCTCGAGGGCCATGACGGACAGGGGAGCGTGCACGAGGCCGATGCCCAGGCCGACGAGCAGCCAGCCGACGAGAGGCACCGATACGGGGATCGAGGGCGCTAGGAGTGCTCCGACGGGGATCGCGCCGATCGCCATCAGCGCACCGCCGATGACCGGGAGCCGGTGGCGCAGATGTGGATCGTGAACGCGTGCCTGTCCGACTGCGCCAATCGACCACGTGATCGAACCGAGGGTGACCCACCAGGCGGAGGAGGCCTCGGACCACCCGTGCACGCGCTGGAGGATGAGCGGAATCATGACGGCGAGACCAACCTGTGAGGCCATCGCGCTCGACCTGGCCAGAATCGCCGAGGGCATGCCTCGGCGTGAGATGAACGTTCCGCGCGGCAGGAGACGGGGGAGAGCCCACACCGTGATGCACGCACCGATGGCGAAGACCCCGAACTGCGCCAGCGGCGTGGTCAGCGCGCCCGCGAGCTGGAGCAGCATGACACCGATTCCGACGAGTCCGGCGTCGCGCGACAACGCCGCGAGAACGGAGGAACGCTCCCCCTGCGCGGTCGGCACCGAGCGCAGGACGTAGGCGATGGGCAGAGCAGCGATCACCACGAAAAGCGGGACGACGCCGAAGACGTAGCGCCATCCCCACTCCTGGGTGACGTGACCGGCGATCGCGGGGCCAACCAGTGAGGGAAGTACCCACGCCAGCGAAAAGGACGCGAAGAACGAGGGGCGGTGCCGAGGGGACGCGACCGAACCCACGAGCACGTAGAGCGGAACTATGAGCAAGCCTCCGCCGAGCCCCTGCAACGCGCGGCCAATAACGAACACAACCACGTTTGTGCCGACGGCGCAGACCACCAATCCGACGGCGAAGAAGACCAGCCCCATCAGTAGGACGAATCGGGGCCCCTTCCAATCCGCCAGAGCACCCGCGACCACGGTGGCGCTCAGCTGCGTCGCTAAGGCCGCGCCCGAGGCGATCGGGTACCAGGCGGCAGCGTCAAAAGACTGGACGACTGCGGGCATGATTGTCGTGGCGGCGAGCTCCTCAAAAGCTACGAGGGTGATGAGGAGCACCGAACCGATGGCCAAGCCAATTTCGGACGTCGTCCATGAAGCGCGGGCGGGGGAAGAAATGGCGGGTGGCATGTTGACTATCGTACTCGCGGCACACGCGACTCTTCGGAAGGCAGGCGTACAATAGCACCGCCGCCGCCTGTCTCGCGGATGGTAACTACGAAAGGAATCACAGTGCTTCGCACTCACAACATTGGAACCCTCGGCACCGACCTCGTCGGTCAGACCGTGACGCTCACCGGTTGGGTGGATCGTCGTCGTGACCACGGTGGCGTGGCGTTCATCGATCTGCGCGACGCGTCGGGCATCGCCCAGGTTGTCGTCCGCGACGAGCGTGTTGCCCACGAGCTGCGCTCCGAGTTCGTCCTCAAGGTCACCGGCGAGGTCTGCGCTCGCCCCGAGGGTAACGAAAACCCGCACCTGGCCACCGGCGCCATCGAGGTCATGGGTGACGACATCGAAATCCTGAACACCAGCGCGCCTCTGCCGTTCCAGGTGTCCTCCAATGCTGAAGATTCCGGCAACGTGGGCGAGGAAACCCGCCTGAAGTACCGCTACCTCGACCTGCGTCGCGAGCCCGAGCAGTACGCGATCCGCCTGCGTTCGAAGGTCTCCCGCGCTGCCCGTGAGGCACTCTACGCCCGCGACTTCGTCGAGATCGAGACCCCGACCCTGACCCGTTCGACCCCCGAGGGTGCCCGCGACTTCATCGTCCCTGCTCGCCTCTCGCCCGGTTCCTGGTACGCCCTGCCCCAGTCGCCCCAGCTCTTCAAGCAGCTGCTCATGGTGGCCGGCATGGAGCGCTACTTCCAGATCGCGCGCTGCTACCGCGACGAGGACTTCCGCGCCGACCGTCAGCCCGAGTTCACCCAGCTCGACATCGAGATGAGCTTCGTGGACCAGGACGACGTCATCGAGGTCGCCGAGGACGTCCTGAAGAACGTGTGGGCGCTCATCGGCTACGACCTGTCCACGCCGATCCCGCGTATGACCTACAAGGACGCGATGGAGCGCTACGGCTCGGATAAGCCTGACCTGCGCTTCGGCCTCGAGCTCACCGAGCTCACCGAGTACTTCAAGGACACGACCTTCCGCGTGTTCCAGGCCCCCTACGTGGGCGCCGTCGTCATGCCCGGTGGCGGCTCGCAGCCGCGTCGTACCTTCGACAAGTGGCAGGAATGGGCCAAGGCGCGCGGCGCCAAGGGCCTGGCCTACGTCACGATCGCCGAGGACGGCACGCTGGGCGGTCCGGTCGCTAAGAACATCACCGAGGCCGAGCGCGAAGGCCTGGCCGCCGCCACCGGCGCCAACCCCGGCGACTGCATCTTCTTCGCTGCCGGCAAGCCCACGCCCTCGCGCGAGCTGCTCGGTGCGGCCCGCCTCGAGATCGGCAAGCGCTGCGACCTCATCGACCCCGACGCCTGGGCGTTCACCTGGGTCGTCGACGCGCCGCTCTTCAAGCCCACCGGCGACGCCGAGGCCGAGGGTGACGTCGCGCTGGGCCACAGCGCCTGGACGGCCGTCCACCACGCGTTCACCTCGCCCAAGCCCGAGTGGGTCGACTCCTTCGACAAGGACCCGGGCAACGCGCTGGCCTACGCCTACGACATCGTCTGCAACGGCAACGAGATCGGCGGCGGCTCCATCCGTATCCACCGCCGTGACATTCAGAACCGTGTGTTCAACGTCATGGGCATCGGCGAGGAGGAAGCCCAGACGCAGTTCGGCTTCCTGCTGGACGCCTTCAAGTACGGCGCCCCGCCGCACGGCGGCGTCGCCTTCGGCTGGGACCGCATCGTCTCCCTGCTGACGAAGTCCGACTCGATCCGCGACGTCATCGCCTTCCCGAAGTCCGGCGGCGGTTACGATCCGCTGACCGAGGCTCCGGCCCCGATCACGCCCGCGCAGCGTAAGGAAGCTGGCGTCGACGCGAAGCCGAAGAAGCGCGGCGAGGAAGCATCCGAGGAATCCGAGAAGTGATTTCTGTGCCGTGACCTTGTCCACGGAACCCCCATCGGTTACCCACCGGTGGGGGTTTCGTGCACAATGGGTACATGTCGTACGTCGAGATGCACCCCGAGAATCCGCAGGCACGTTTGGTCAACACGGTCGTTGACCTGCTGGAACGCGGCGGCACGATCGCGCTGCCCACCGACTCCGGCTACGCGATCGCCACGAAGGCGGGCAACAAGGCGGGTATGGACACGATCCGTGCCATCCGTAAGCTCGATGACAAGCACAACTTCTCACTGCTGTGCCACTCGTTTGCCCAGCTGGGTGAGCTTGTCATCATCGATAATCACGAGTTCCGCACCATGAAGGCGCTGACCCCCGGACCATACACGTTTATCCTGCGGGGGACCAAGGAGGTCCCGCGCATCATGCTCAACAAGAAGAAGCACACGGTGGGCGTGCGCATCCCCGATCACGTGATTACGCAGGCAATCGTCGAGGCGCTGGGCGAGCCCCTGGCCTGCTCGACGCTCATCATGCCGGGTGAGGAGGAGCCGCTGACGGACGGCTTCGACGTGGACGATCGCATCGGGCACCAGGTCGACCTGGTGGTCGTGGGTCCCGTGGGCGACGCTGAGCCGACCACGGTCATCGACTTCGCTGGTGGGGACGCTGTCGTCGCGCGCGTCGGCGCGGGCGACATCTCGCTTTTCGACTGATCTCGTGGCGTTTGAGCGAACGTCTTTTTCGCGCACGGGTTTTTGTCGGCTGCGCCCGGAGGCGTCAGACGGGATTTATCGCGACGCCGATGGGCTCCCGATCGTCGGGCCTCGGCTCGTCGTCGATGGGGTTGACGCCGTACGCGTGACCTTTCAGTGGGGTGCCCAGGCTGCTGCTGACTGCTATGTCATCCTCAATACGATCACTGATCGGGCGCGCGAACACCTCGACGACTTTTGCATGTCGATAGGGCCGGGGCGGGCGGATGCTCGGGCGCTCGTGTGCGCGCTTCCTGCGGATGCGATCCTCAGCTATCAAAGAGTCATTGTGGGTCCGTGGGGCCTCGACCCCGGGGTGCGTACGGACATGGGGGAGTGGATACGATTCCTCAAGGATGCGCGCCCTGATGAATCGAATCCCTTGCGAGTCGTGAATGGGCGAGGTGCGGAAGCCTCACTTTTCGTTGGGCCCGACGCGCGGGTCGTGTGGCCATCGGAGGATCTGGCGGCCCCTCAGATGCGTGCGCCGCGAGAGAGCGAGATTGGCACGCGCGTCAGTGCCCGGCTCGGGCACACGCGCCGGCGCCGGGTCGTGATGCACGACGGCGAGGCGGACCCAACGTGCACGCTCATCCTCTTCGACGGTGAAATCTGGCGAGGCAACGGCGTGGGCTGGCTGACCCGGCGCTATCCCGGCTTGCGGGTCGTGACGATCGACGCGGGAGATCTGGACGAGCGCGAGGCGGAGCTGACCGATGCCGATCGCGTCGCTGCTCTGCTGCGGGCAGTGCACGACGAGGCCGGGGCGGGGCCTGTGATGGTCGCCGGCCAATCCTACGGTGGCCTCGCCGCACTGGAGGCCGGTCTACGATCGGATGTGCCCGTCGCCGAGATTGTTGCTCAGTCGCCGTCCCTGTGGTGGGGCGGTGCACAACGAGGCGTTGGTGAAGGGACGCTGATGGGCGACCTGCGCGGCGGGTCGGTGAGGCCGCGCCAGGGTGTGCGGCTACGGCTGCAGGTGGGCACGTTGGAAGAGACGATGCGTCCCGTGGTGGATGGGTGCGCGCAGCTCCTGGATCGCCTGGGCGTGGCGGTTGAACTTAACCACTATCGAAGCGGCCACGACGTGGCATGGTGGCGCGAAGGCCTTGTGCGAGCCCTTGATGAATGGGACGCTCTCACACGCTGACCAGGAATGAGACATCCCAGGTCAATGCATAGCCTATAGGTTAGGCTTACCTATGCAACTGATAAGATCGACTGAATTGAGGCACTCGTGCACCTGTCGACGCGAATTCGCGCCATCGTCGGCGTCGCTCTGACCGCTCTCGCACTGGGAGCATGCTCGTCCAACCAGCCCGCCCCGGCCTCGTCCCCCGAGGCCTCCGCGACGTCCGAGACCTCCGCGACACGCACTGTTACCGATGCGTCCGGCCAGGAAGTGACCCTGCCGTCGCACCCCAGCCGCGTCGTCACGCTCTCTGAGCCGACGACCGACAACGCGCTCGCCCTGGGCGTGACCCCGATCGGCGTCGTCTCCGGCCGCGGCCAGCAGACGGTCCCCAACTACCTCCTTGATCGTGCGGGTGATATCCCGATCCTGGGCTCCATCGGCACCCCCAACCTTGAGGCCATCGGTGCGGCGCACCCGGATCTCATCCTCGTTGACGGCACATCGGTGAAGAACAACGACACCGAGACGCTGACCGCGCTGGCTCAGATTGCGCCCGTCTTCTTCACGACGCAAAAGGGCGGCGATTGGCGTGAGACCTTCACCCTGACGGCCGACGCGCTCGGCGTTGCCGACCAGGCGCAGGCCAAGCTCGCGGAATTTGATCAGCACGTTGCCTCCGTGAGCGCCCGCCTGAAGGACGCCGGCTACCTCGATCAGACCTACTCGGTCGTGCGTTGGCAGGGCGACAGCGCCGGCCTCATCCTCAAGGAGCTGCCCGCCGGCCAGGCCCTCACCGCGCTCGGCATGAAGCGTCCCGCGAACCAGGATCGTGATGGCGAGGGCCACTCCGAGCCCGTCTCGCTGGAAAACATTGATCAGATCGACGCCGACTGGATCTTCTTCGGCACCCTGGGTAAGTCCTCGGTGAACAACCCCTCCGCCGGTGGCAACACGGGTGTCGAGGCCTCGGCCGCCGCCCTGGAAGAGGCGAAGAGCACCGTCGGTTTTGACTCCCTCGGTGCCGTGAAGGCAAATCACGTGATCCCCGTCGACGGTTCCCTGTGGACGTCCGCCGGTGGATACCTCCTCATGGACGGCATCATCTCGAACATCGAGGCCCAGTTCGTCCCGGCCTCCTGACGATAATGGCCAAACGATCCGGGTTGATGACCTGACATGACGACACGTCGCCTCACCAGCGTCGCCATTGCTTGTTCAGTGGCGACGCTGGTGCTTGCTCTCGTCGCCCTCGCCTCCCTCGCCTTCGGCTCGCGTCAGATCGCTCCCGACGTGGTGTGGGACGCACTTGTGCACGGCGGCGTCAGTCAGGATGCGCAGGTGGTGACGCAGCTGCGTGTTCCGCGCACGCTTGCCGCGCTCGTGATCGGCGGGGCGCTGGGGCTGGCGGGATCCATCATGCAGGCAATGACTCGTAATCCTCTCGCAGATCCCGGTGTGCTTGGCATCAACGCAGGAGCGGCCTTTCTCGTTGTGACCGTCACGGCTGTGAGCGGCATCGCCACTCGCACAGCGACGCTGGGGGCCTCGCTCATCGGTGCGGGAGTTGCCGCTGGACTTGTCTTCGCTCTTTCGGGTAGCGGGGGAGGCTCTCGATCGCGCCTCGCCCTGGCGGGCATTGCCGTATCGGCTGCTCTCGCCTCACTCACCCAGGCCGTTCTCGCCGCGAATCAGTTCGCGTTCAACGAATTTCGATACTGGGCATCGGGATCACTGGAAGGCGTTGATATGGCCTCGGTGGCCAGCGCGGGTGCAGTCATCGCCGGTGGCACCGTGGTTGCTCTACTCATCACCTCGGCACTGGGTGTCCTTGCACTCGGCGATGACGCCGCGGTGAGCCTCGGAGTGCGCGTGCGGCTCATCCGCTTTCTCGGGGTTGTCGCCGTGACGGCGCTGGCCGGGGGAGCGACTGCCCTGGGAGGCCCCCTCACGTTCGTCGGCCTCGCGGTCCCGCTGATGGTGCGACGCTTCGTCGGAGCCCGGCAGGGTGCCATTGCCCTGTGGTCTATCGTGGTCGGCGCCGCCTGGGTGTGCGGTGCTGACGTCGTCTCACGCCTCGTGCTCGCCCCGTCCGAGGTACCCGTGGGCGTCATTGTCGCTTTGATCGGCGCTCCGTTCTTCATCTTGGGGGCGCGTGGAAAGGGCATGTCATGACGCCAGCTCCGTCGCGCTACAAGACCGTTTCGCTACGCCGGCTATCGGTGCGCGTGCACCGGCGCAGCGCAGTCGTCGTGGTCATCGGTTTCATTCTCCTCGCCGCGTTAGCCGTTTATTCGCTGACTCTGGGGGACTATGGGCTCAGTGCCGCCGATTCGTTTCGTCGTCTTTTGGGAGACGGTGGGCCTCGGGACGATTTTCTTGGGGTCTACTTTGTCCAGTCGGTGCGCCTGCCGCGCATGCTCGCAGCGATTGGCGTCGGCGTAGCGCTGGGGATTGCCGGGCGTATCTTCCAGACGATCTCGGGTAATCCGCTCGGTAGCCCCGACATCGTCGGTCTGTCGACGGGCTGTGCGACCGGCGCTCTGATCGCGATCATCGTTCTGGGCTCGAGCCCCACTGTCACTGGTGTTGGTGCGCTGCTTGGAGGACTCGTTTCGGGTGCGATCATTCTTGCGTGCGCGGGTGGCATGCGAGTGACGGGTATTCGTGTTGTCCTCGTGGGCATTGGCTGCTCGGCGGCGTTGCGTGCTGTCAATTCGCTGCTCATCGTCAAGGCTCCGCTGGAAGCAGCACAGCGTGCGCAGCTGTGGAGCGCCGGCTCATTCTCCGGCGTTACTCTCGCGCGTCTGATGCCTCTGCTGATCGTGATTGGCGCTGTCGTTGTGGTGTGTGCCGTTTTCGCGGTGCCACTCGGGCTTGTCGCGATGGGCGACGATGTGGCGACGGGCCTCGGCGTGAGAGTGCGTCTCACCCGCGTACTCCTTATCGTCGTCGCGATCCTACTCGTCGCATCCGCGACATCGGTGGCGGGGCCGGTCGCCTTCGTTGCTCTCGCCGCTCCTCATGTCGCGCATCGGCTGTGTGGCGGCGGGGGAGTCGGATTCACATCCTCTGCTCTCGTCGGAGCCTTGCTTGTGCTGGTCTCAGACGTGTGCGCACAGAGGCTCGTCGCTCCGGCCGAGCTTCCCGTCGGTGTCGTGACGGGCGTCGTTGGTGGCGTATATCTTCTCTGGTTGTTGATTCGTGAGGTGAGATCGTGAGTGAGTCTGCTGTGAGCCGTGGGCTGAGTGCTCGAGACATTGTTGTCGGCTATGGGAAAAATGAACCGATCCTCGAGGGGCTTTCACTCGATGTTCTGCCAGGAGAACTGACCGTCATTGTTGGACCGAACGCCTGCGGCAAGTCGACGCTTCTGCGTTCGCTAGCCCGAGTGCTTGGCGTGCGACGCGGTGTGGTCGAGCTGGATGGGCGAAGCGTTACTGATATGAATCAGAAAGCTCTTGCGCGTCGACTAGGTTTGCTTGCTCAGTCGTCGGTCGCTCCAGGCGACATGTTTGTTGAGGATCTGGTTGCTCGCGGCCGCTATCCCTATCAGTCGGTTCTCCATCAGTGGAGTGATGAGGACGACGAGGCGGTGGCCCGCGCGATGAAGGATGCGGGTGTCGCGGACCTGGTGGGGCGTCGAGTCGGCGAACTGTCGGGTGGACAGCGTCAGCGCGTGTGGATCGCGATGTCGCTCGCCCAAGCGACGGATATTCTGCTCCTTGATGAGCCAACGACGTATCTTGACCTCAACCACCAGTTGGAGGTCCTGCGTTTGGCGCAGCGCCTCCACAGGGACGGTGTGACGGTCGTTGCAGTACTGCATGACCTGCATCTGGCCTTCCGCTACGCAACGCACCTTGTGTTCATGAAGGATGGTGAGGTTGTGGCCCAGGGGGCACCGCGTGACGTTGTGACGGCGCAGCTGATCGAACGCGTTTTCAATGTGCCCTGCAGGATCATCGATGACCCAGAAACCGAATCGCCACTGGTCATTCCGGTGCGATGACCCCGGCGTTGTGATCCCCAATGTCTCAAATCTTGACCGGCGGGTCATGTAGCACCATGATTGTTGGATAATATAATTCACACGAAGTTGATAGAAGACCGAAATTTCCTGATAAAAACGTGTTTTGACTGCATGTTCCGGTAATTTCCTTGTTGTTCGCAATTGCGGAATGGTCATCAGGCAATAATATGGTTCCTATAGCTGGTGGTTACTCAGACACTGACATATTGATTTTGGGCCTGGTGACACCGATTAGCACACGACATCCCGTCAAAACAGAGAAGGACACAGATGACGACACAGATGCGATCGTACGGTAGAGGCCTGCGTATGCCTCTGCTGGCTCTGACCGCGTCTGCTTCCATCGTCGGTGGAGTGTTTGTCGCTGCTCAGCCGGCATACAGCGTTGACGGAGTTGTCGGCGCGAGCGGACAGTGCCTGACTGCTGCTGACGAGGGTGCATCCATCGTTGTTTCGTCGGTTGTTCCTGTCGGTTCCCCGCTGCATGTGGAGGGTTCCGGCTGGGGTGCTACTTCTGAAACTTTGCACGGCTTTGTCATCGTTACGCTCGACGATGGGCAGGAAGTTCGCCCCGACGGTGTCACTCTTCCCGCCTGGGTTCCCGCGTCTGTCGTTCGCAATAAGACCGCCTGGAGCGTCGCTGAAGTGTCGACCACTGGCACCTTTAGCGCCGATATTGAGCTGCCGTCGACGTGGGTGGTTGGATCCGAACACTCGATCATGATCGGTGATGGCGTGACCGGCACCTATGTGCAGGTGTCTGTGACGGTCGTAGAAGCCGATGCGCAGACGCATGCGTGCTCGCTGACACCGACGGATGAGCCGTCGGCAGCCCCTGATGGCCATGCGACTTCTGACGTAGTCACCGATGGGCCTACGGAGTCTCCGTCCGATGATTTTGTTGACAACGCTGCTAAGCCCGTTGTTGATCTGACGGATGATGCTTCCAGTGATGCTGGTAGTGACGCGTCGGCCAGTGCTCCCCCCAACGCGCCGGCGACGCCGGCCCCTCGTACCACCCCCTCGGCCGATGCCTCGGATGACGCCTCGCGCTCGTCGGCGACCCCGACGCCCTCCGCCTCGGCCTCGTCCGCGTCTTCCTCCGGGGGTAATGGTTCGTCTTCTGCCGACGGCGGTACCGGCTCGAATGCCGATGCCCCGTCTCCCTCCGCGTCTACGGATCAGGAGAGCGTGTCCGCTTCGCAGATTGGTCCCAAGGCTCATTCGGAGCAGCAGGCCACGAATCAGGCTGTTCGTGAGCAGGAGTCTCGCCTTAATGGCTGGATCCTTGCGGGTGGCGGTCTCCTCGCCCTCCTTGGGGCGATTGTGACGGTCAGCATTGTTCGCCGCTCGCACGGACTGCCGCGCTAAAGCTCGCACACCTGGGGCAATGCGCTGGGAATGTGTGCATTAACCACATGGTGTGTGTTGGGATTTAGCATTCATGCGTCACGCCTGTTACTCTTGATCCAGTACAATAGTTTCTGCGGATTTAGTCACTAAGGAGAACGGTATGCAGCACGGACGCGCATCGTCTGCCGTTGCCGCTCGGAGGTTCGTCGGGCGCAGCCGAACCATGAGCCTGCTCATGGCGCTGTTCCTGTTTGCGGGTGTCGGTCTCGCGATCCCCGGTTTTGCCGCGCGCGCGGATGACTCCCCGCGTTACGGCGTGTTTGAAGGTGGCATGCTCCGCGCAGCTATGTCGGAGAACTCCGACTTCGCTGCCGAACACGTCAAGACCGGATTTTGGGGACTGATCCTGGATCACGGCCAGGTCACGCCTCTGCAGCGTCCGACTTTTACCCGTAACAATGAGTCCGTGACGGCGAACGACCCCGATCTGTGGGCTGCTGCCTCGCTTGATGATCCTACGATCATGACGGCGATTCCCAATGGCACGAACAATGTCGAGGGGATTAAGTGGACTGCCGGAACCGTGCACACGGTCACTGTTGTGATGTACCGCAGTGACTCCTCCGGAGTTGAGCCCAACCCGGTCACGTATACGGTGATGGTGAATAGTCCGTACGTCGACAACATCGACGATCCGACGCCCGCTCCCACCGCGGACCCGACGGCTGCTCCCACCGATGATCCGACGACCTCGCCTGCCCGCACGGACGAGCCGACGGCCGAGCCTGCCCCCACGGCGGACCCCGAGCCCGCTCCGACGGTCGAGCCGACCGCTGATCCCGCTCCGGCACCCGCTCCGGACCCGGTGGTTGAGCCCACGACGGAGCCTTCCGCCGCTCCCGCACCGCTGCCTGACGATCCGCAGTTGCCGGCCGTGCGTCCCATGCCGACTCCTTCCGAGAGCGCGTCCCCGACGCCCGCCCCGTCCGCGTCTGCGACTTCTTCGCAGCCGTCCGAGAGCCCTGTGTCGCCCATTACTGACGAGTCTCAGCTGACCGACTCGAACAAGGGAGGCGTGAGCGCCGCCTTCACGGCCGGCCAGCTGACCATCAACGTGCCATCGGAGAAGGCTGCTGCAGGCGACTGGGTAAGTGCCAACATCATGCAGACCGGCGAGGCCCGTTGGCTGCAGGTTGAGCCCTCCAACAAGGTCACCATGGACCTCACGGGTCTGCCGAGTGGCGAGTACAAGGTCGTTGTCGCAAACCGCTCGCACGAGCTTGTCGGATGGGCCGAATTCAAGGTTGCTTCTGCCGTGGGCGCAGCGGCGAACGGTTCCTCGGTCGACGCATCGGGTGCCGTGAAGCTTCACGCGGAGATGCTGTCCTCCTCGCTCGCTGGCGATGAGTCCGAGGGACTTAACGGATACCTGCTCGGTGCCGGTGCCTGCATGCTGATCCTCGGCGGCCTCGTGGTTGTCCAGGTTCTCTCCGGTCCTAAGATTGGCTCCGCCTCGAATGGAGTCACTCTGTCCTAAGCTAGGTTTCATGGATCTGTTTGATTCTGAATCTGTCGACGAGTCGGGCGTGCCTGCTTTCAACGCGGGCGCGCCCCTCGCCGTTCGTATGCGCCCGACGACCCTCGAAGAGGTAGTCGGTCAGTCTCACCTGCTTGGCGAGGGGGCGCCGCTGCGCCGCCTCCTGTCGCCTGGTTCGAGTGATGGTGTCGCCGTTTCTTCCGTGGTGCTGTGGGGTCCGCCCGGAACGGGTAAGACGACCCTCGCCTATCTGATTGCGCGTGCGTCAGGGCGACGTTTTATTGAGCTGTCGGCAGTTTCCTCCGGTGTGAGCGACGTCCGGCGCGTGGTTGATGATGCGCGTCGAACCCTTGCCAGCGGGGGAGAGGAAACGATTCTGTTCGTCGACGAGGTGCATCGCTTTTCTAAGTCGCAGCAGGATTCGCTGCTTCCGGCGGTTGAGAATCGCTGGGTGGTGCTCGTTGCGGCGACGACGGAGAATCCGTCCTTCTCGGTCATTTCGCCGCTGCTCTCGCGCTCGCTCCTGCTGACGCTTCGGCCCCTGGATTCGGACGTGATCGAGGGTCTGATTCGCCGCGCGCTGGCGGATGATCGTGGTCTCGCGGGGCGCTTCTCCATCACAGACGAGGCCGTGGCTGGCCTCGTGCGTCTGGCGGGCTCGGACGCGCGAAAGTCACTCACTCTCCTCGAGGCGGCGGCAGGCGTCGCCAGTGACGATGGTTCTGGCGAGATCACTGTCGCGAGCGTTGAGGCAGCAGCGAATCAAGCGCTGGTTCGGTGGAGCAAGGATCAGCACTACGATGTCGCGAGCGCGTTCATTAAGTCGATGCGCGGGTCTGATGTGGACGCCTCGCTTCACTATCTCGCCCGAATGATCGAGGCCGGGGAAGACCCACGCTTTATCGCGAGGCGCATCATGATTGCCGCCTCTGAGGAAATCGGGATGGCAGCCCCCGAGGTGCTCACCACCTGCGTGAGCGTCGCACAGGGCGTCGCGCTTATTGGCATGCCTGAGGCGCGTCTGCTCCTCGCTCAGGCTGTCGTCGCTGTGGCGACTGCGCCGAAGTCGAACGCGACCTATCTGGCGATTGACCGCGCCATCGCGGATGTTCGCGCTGGGCGTGGGGGATCGGTGCCCGAACATTTGCGCGACGCGCACTACGCCGGCGCGAAGACTCTGGGCCATGGTGACGGGTACCTCTACGCGCACGATCAGCCCCACCATGTCGCGGCGCAGCAGTACCTGCCGGACGACTTGGAGGGCACGCAGTACTACGTGCCGACGGAAAACGGACATGAGGCGATGCTCACGAAGCGGCTCGGTGTGATTCGCAATCTGCTGAAAAGACGCTAGGATAGAACAGTTGTCCGCACCAGCGGGCACCTGGGGCCTTAGCCGACGGATCGGATCGATCCTGGAGTTGGCCCCATGCCGGGATCTCCGGCATGACATGAGAAACAGGAAGAAGAAACATGGCAACGAATCGTTCCCGCAAGCAGGTGCGCGAGTCCCGCGCCCTCGGTCTGGCCCTGACCCCCAAGGCCGTTCGCTACTTCGAGAAGCGCCCCTACGGCCCCGGTGAGCACGGCCGCACCCGCCGCCGCCAGGACTCCGACTACGCCGTTCGTCTGAAGGAAAAGCAGCGTCTGCGCGCTCAGTACGGCATCCGTGAGTCGCAGCTGCGCCGCGCCTTCGAAGAGGCCCGTCGCACCGCCGGCCTGACCGGTGAGAACCTGGTCGAGCTGCTCGAGATGCGTCTCGACGCCCTCGTCCTGCGCGCTGGCTTCGCCCGCACCATCCAGCAGGCCCGCCAGTTCGTCGTGCACCGTCACATCCTCGTTGACGGCAAGATCGTCGACCGTCCCTCCTTCCGCGTGAAGCCCGGCCAGACCATCCAGGTCAAGCCCAAGTCGCAGACCACGGTTCCCTTCGAGATTGCCGCTGAGGGTATTCACCGCGACGTGCTGCCCGCCGTCCCCGAGTACCTGGATGTCGAGCTGTCCCGCCTCAAGGCGACCCTGGTGCGTCGCCCCAAGCGCGCTGAGGTCCCCGTGACCGTCGACGTCCAGATGGTCGTCGAGCACTACTCGCGCTGACGTTTGTCAATTCCGTGCCCCCGAGCTCCTTGCTCGGGGGCACGGTTTTCTTTATCCCACAATTCGCATATGCGTGCCGATGTGCCTCAACGGGTGGGTACCGACTAACATGGGGCACTATGCGTACGTCTGAAATCCGCACCCGATGGCTCGATTACTTCGAGAAGCAGGGTCATGAGATTCGTCCTTCCGTTTCTCTCGTCTCTCCGGAGCCCTCGATTCTGTTCACGATCGCGGGCATGGTTCCGTTCATCCCCTACATCACGGGCGTTGAGCCTGCGCCGTGGCCGCGCGCCGCGTCGGTGCAGAAGTGCATCCGCACGAACGACATCGACAATGTCGGTAAGACGACCCGTCACGGCACGTTCTTCCAGATGAACGGCAACTTCTCCTTCGGCGATTACTTCAAGGAAGGTGCGATCAACTATGCGTGGGAGCTGCTGACCGGTTCGCGCGACGAGGGCAAGTACGGCCTTGACGGCGATCGTTTCTGGGTGACGCTGTGGGATCAGGACACGGAGGCTTTCGATGTGCTGACCAAGCAGATCGGTATGGACCCCAAGCACATCGTCCGCCTTCCTCGCGAGGAGAACTTCTGGGACACCGGTCAGCCTGGCCCCGCGGGCCCCTGCGCAGAGTGGCACTACGACCGCGGTCCCGAATACGGCCCCGAGGCCGTGGGCGGTACCGTCGACCCGGGTGGCGACCGCTACCTCGAGGTGTGGAACCTGGTCTTCGACCAGTACATGCGCGGTGAGGGCTCCGGCAAGGACTACCCGCTGCTGGGCGAGCTCGACCAGAAGGCGATCGATACAGGTGCCGGTCTGGAGCGTCTGGCCTTCGTCATGCAGGACAAGCCTAACATGTACGAGATTGACGAGGTATTCCCCGTCATTGAGGCTGCCATGCAGATGAGCGGTAAGCGTTACGGCCTGGGCGCTGCGGGCCCCGAGGCCGGTGCCGCTTACGATGACGACGTGCGTATGCGCGTCGTGGCCGACCACGTGCGGTCCTCCCTGATGCTCATTGGAGACGGGGTGCGTCCTGGCAACGATGGTCGCGGCTACGTGCTGCGCCGCCTGATCCGTCGCGCGGTTCGCTCGATGCGTCTGCTCGGCGTCGACGAGGCGACGATGCCCACGCTGCTCACGGCATCGAAGGACGCGATGAAGGCGTCGTACCCCGAGCTGGAGACCAACTGGAAGACGATCTCCGAGGTCGCTTACGCGGAGGAAGATGCATTCCGCCGCACCCTCAGCGCAGGTACGACGATCCTGGACGCCGCAGTTGCGACGGCCAAGGAAGCGAAGGGTGCTCCCGTTATTTCGGGCGCGTCGGCGTTCTCGCTGCACGACACCTACGGCTTCCCGATCGATCTGACCCTCGAGATGGCCGCCGAGCAGGGCGTGTCCGTCGACGAGGAGGGCTTCCGCACTCTGATGGCCGAGCAGAAGGAACGCGCACGCGCCGACGCTCGCTCGAAGAAGACCGGGCACACCGATGTTCGCGTCTTCCATGATATTGAGAAGGCGATGGGGGGCGGCTCGACGTTCCTGGGCTACACGGAGCAGGCCGCCGAGGCCACTGTTGAGGCTCTGCTCGTCGACGGTGTGCCGGCTCCCGCTGCCACGGCACCCGCTGACGTTGAGGTCATCCTCGACCGCACTCCGTTCTACGCCGAGATGGGTGGCCAGCTCGCCGACCACGGCACCATTCGCCTCGCCGGCGGCGGTGTCGTGGAGGTCCACGACGTCCAGGCTCCGATCCGTGGTCTGAGCGTTCACCGCGGCACCTTGACCGAAGGCGGCATGACGGTCGGCGAGAAGGCGTACGCCGAGATCGACGGTCAGCGTCGCCTCGCCATCGCGCGCGCTCACACCGCCACGCACATGGTCTACGCGGGCCTGCGTAACGTCGTGTCGAAGGATGCGACCCAGGCGGGCTCCGAGAATTCGCCGTCGCGCCTGCGCTTCGACTTCCGCCACGGGTCCGCTCTTGAGGGCTCGCAGCTCAGCGACATCGAGGCACTAGTGAACGAAAAGCTCGCCGAGGATCTGGCCGTGACCACCGAGGTCATGAGCATCGATGCCGCGCGTGAAACTGGCGCGATCGCACTGTTCGGTGAAAAGTACGGTTCCGAGGTCCGCGTCGTTACTATCGGTGATGGGTTTGACCGTGAGCTCTGCGGTGGCACTCACGTTCCCACGACCGGTCACATTGGCCGCATCACCGTGCTGTCCGAGGGATCCGTCGGTTCGGGCGTGCGTCGTATCGACGCTCTGGTCGGCGACGGTGCGTATGAGTTCCAGGCGAAGGAACACGCGCTCGTCAACCAGCTCTCCCAGCTTGTGGGCGGGCGCGCCGATGAACTGCCCGAGCGCATCGAGTCGCTGCTGGCCAAGCTGCGCGAGTCCGAGAAGGAGCTCGAGAAGATCCGCACGGCACATGCTCTGAGCCAGGGCGCCGATCTGGCTGCTTCTGCACAGGCCGTCGGTCCCGTGACCCTCGTCGCTGCAGCAGTTGGTGATATGCCGTCTGCGGACGCTCTGCGTACCCTTGCCCTCGATGTGCGCGACCGCCTCGGCAATGAGCGCGGAACCGTCGTCGCCCTCGGTGGCGTCGTCGGCGGCAAGCCCTCGCTTGTCGTCGCGACGAACGAGGCAGCGCGCGAGGCGTCGGTGAAGGCCGGTGCTCTGGTGCGCGCCGTCGGTAAGCACATGGGCGGTGGCGGCGGTGGCCGTGACGACATCGCTCAGGGTGGCGGCACTAAGCCCGAGGGCATCGCGGACGCGATCGACGCGATCCGCAAGGAAATCGAGGCGCTGTGAGTATTCGTCGGGGTATTCGTATCGGCGTAGACGTCGGCACCGTGCGTGTCGGCGTCAGCCGGTGCGACCCCGACGGCATTCTCACGATGCCCGTTGAAACCCTTCACAGGGCTCCCGACCTGTCCGATCTTGATCGCTTGGCCGACATCGTGCGTAGCCACGACGCGATCGAAGTGATCGTGGGACTTCCCCGGCACCTGCGCGGGGGAGAGGGGATCTCTGCGAAGGGCGCGCGCAAGTATGCGCGCCGCATCAAGAAGCTCGTTCCCGATGTGCGTGTGGCGATGGTCGACGAACGCATGACGTCCAACCAGGCGCACGCGCGTCTGCGTGCATCCGGGATCCCCGAGATCGAGCATCGCAGCGTCATCGACCAGGTCGCGGCGCAGATCATTTTGGAACAGGCACTCGAGCTCGAACGCATGGGCGGTCGTGCTCCCGGTGAGGAAATCATCCTCGAACCAAGTGAAGGAGCGCACGCATGAGTACGCCTCCCCCGTACCCCTTCCGTTCTCGTCGCGAGATTCATTCCGGCGAGCAAAAGGTCTATTCCGATGCCGATCTACACGAGCAGCTTGCATCGCAGGATGCGACCGCGACGCCCGCTGCGGGAACCGACTTGCGTGACGGTTTCTCGCGTGACGAGGCCGTGGCGCCCGTTTCGGCAAGGGCGCGGGGCGAGCGTACGCTTCCCTCTTTCGACGAAGTGACGGATACGGGCGCGACTCCTCGCGTGTCCGGTGCAGCGCTGCGTCAGCGTAGTACGGCGCAGGCAACAGAATCGCCTTCTGAGACGACGGGTATGCGTTCTCGCCGCCTCGCCAGTGAACGACGAGCGGCGCGCAAGCGCAAGCGCCGCCGTCGGGTGCGGTCCTTCTTCATTATTGTTCTGGTGCTCGGCCTGCTGGCCGGTGCCAGCTACGTCGCCTACGATCAGCTCTTCAACTCGTCGACGACCTCCTCGGATGATTTCCCCGGGCCGGGCTCCGGCTCGGTCGAGGTGACGATCGCTGAGAATTCGTCCGGTCGCGATATCGGCCAGACGCTCGTCGATGCGGGCGTGGTGAAGTCCGTCGGAGCGTTCGTGCGTCAGTTCGAGAAGACCTCGGCGTCGATGTCCATTCGCCCCGGTACGTACCGCCTGAAGCAACAGATGAGCGCCGCCGGCGCGCTTGCGGGCCTGCTGGACGAGACGAACCGCGTCGATTCGACGATTACGATCACGTCGGGCCAGAAGATGTCTGAGGTCAAGAAGCGGATCGTCGACATTATGGGCGTCACCGAGGAACAGGTGAATGCTGCTTTCGCCGACACGGAGGCGATTGGGCTACCGTCTGAGGCTGGAGGTAACGCCGAGGGATGGCTGTTGCCCGGTTCCTATGAGGTCGCCGAGGACGACACTCCGACGACCGTCATCGCACGGATGGTGAAGGGCACTGTCGATGAGCTTGATCGTCTTGGCGTTGCTCCTGCTGACCGTGAGACCGTCCTCATCAAGGCTTCCATCGTCGACGGTGAAATGAACATCGACAAGTACATGCCGATGGTTGCTCGTGTCATCGAGAATCGCCTCGCAGACACGAACGGGGAGACGAAGGGCTACCTCGGCATGGACTCGACCGTCCTGTACGGCGTCGGAAAGACCAGCGGCGTTCCGGACCAGGCGGACCTGGACAACGACAATCCTTACAACACGCGCCTGCACGCAGGTCTGCCTCCGACGCCGATTGGACAGCCCAGCGAGAAGGCCATCAAGGCAGTCCTGAACCCAGCTGATGGCAACTGGCTGTACTTCGTCACCGTCAACCTGGACACGGGTGAGACACTGTTTGCCTCGACTCTCGAGGAGCAGGAGAAGAACCGCGAACAGTTCAAGGCGTACTGCACCGCGAACCCGAAGATCTGTACGGCGTCATGATGTGGGCCGGTGTCATCGGTTCCCCGATCGAGCACTCCCTGTCGCCGGTGATCCACCGCGCGGCATGGGAGGACCTCGGAATTGAGGGATGGGAGTACCGCCGCATCGAGCAGGATGAGACGAGCCTGCCCGAGTTCATCGCAGGGTTGGATGGGTCCTTCCGCGGACTGTCGGTCACGATGCCCTGCAAACAGGCGATTATCCCGCTCCTGGACGCAATCGATCCGCTCGCTACTGGAGTTGGCGCAGTGAATACGGTGGTTCCGTCCTCTGGCGTGCTCGCCGGCTTCAACACGGATGTCACGGGCATCGCTTCGGCGATTCGGCGCGCGTGCTCACAGGCGGACCGAGCGCTTCCCACAAACGCCGTCGTGCTCGGGGCCCGGGCAACTGCCTCGTCGGCGCTTGCGGCTCTCGGCGAACTTGGCATCGTGGCCTCCACCGTCGCCGCGCGCCGTTTCGGCGGACCCGGTTCTGTCGTCGCAGCGTCCTCGCGACTGGGGGTCAGCATCGATCAGGTGCTGTGGTCGGATCGCGACGCAGTTCTTCGTGCCGTCAGCGGTGCTGACCTCGTGATCTCGACGCTGCCCGCTGGCGTTGCTGACCCGCTTGCCGAGCAGATGAGCGTTCGCGAGGGCCAGGTTCTCCTCGACGTCGTTTACTCTCCTCGCGAGACGGCGCTTCGCAGCGTTTTCGAAAGGAACGGTGGCATCGTTGCCGAAGGCACCGACATGCTCATCTTCCAGGCGGCAGCGCAGGTTCAGCTGATGACGGGGCGCAGTCCGAAGACGGAGGTTATGCGTGGCGCGCTGGAGGCGGAGCTCGCCCGACGCGCCCGGGCGAGCGGGGGAGGAGCCGCCTCGTGATTCAGACGTGGCTGCCGCAGTGGCTGAGCGCTGATCTGTCTTTAATTTCCGGTTTTCTTACCTGGATTGTCGTTCTTTCCTGGCTGTGGTGTTCCGGGTGGAAGATTCAGCGCCGCTACTTTATTGAAGCGACGCAAAAGCCGCTCACGCGCAACGCGATCGTGTGGAGCGCGGGCATCGTCGGTGCAATCTTCTTTGTTGCGGCACAGATGCGTCCCGGCATGCCCGGTGTGATGACAGTTGCGATGATTGGCGTGCTGAGCGCTTACGTTGATGCTCGTACCCATCGGTTGCCGAACGCATACACGGTCGCGATGGCCATCGGCGTTGTCCTCGGTCTGGTCGTCGGTGGCGTGATTTCGCCGCTGTGGCAGGAGCTGCTCTTCGGGGCGTTCATCGGTTCGCTCATTTGGTTCGCGCCGATTGCTGTGTTGAATCGCTTGCCCGGCGGCATGGGCGGTGGTGACGTGAAGCTGGCTCCGGTTTTGGGAGCATTGGTCGGCTCCGTGGGACTGCACGCTGCGGTTTTCGCGCTCGCACTCTCCTTCGTCTCCGCCGGTGTCGCGGCACTGTGGAAGATCGTCGTCGGATCGGCGGGAACGAAGAGCCGCGTCCCGATGGGCCCCTGGATGATCGGATCAGCGCTCGTCGGCACGATTGCATGGGGCGTTGTTCCCGACTGGCTGTAGGGATATGCGCAGGTCTCATCGTGGACCACGGTGGGACGAGTGCGCGTGCAGATGGGACAATAGAACGGTGAGTGTTTTGACGCCTTCGTATCAGTGCGAGCCTGTGAGCCTCGAGTGGGGCCAGACGTGGCCCCCGCGCGACGTCTTTGTCGATCTCGCTGCCGAGCGCCGCGTGATCCCCGTGGTGCGCCGCGTGCTTGCCGACGAGCTGAGCGCGGTGGGCGTCTATCGACAGCTTGCGCACGGCAACTTTGGCAGCTTCATCCTGGAATCTGCTGAGCATGGTGGTTCGTGGGGACGCTGGTCGTTCGTTGGAGCGTCGAGCGCCGGTGCGATCGTCGCGCGTGACGGACATGCGCAGTGGATCGGTTCGCATCCTGAGGGTGCCCTGAAGGAAGGAACCTTCCTTGAGGTCGTGCACTCTGCCCTCGACGCGCTTGCTGCGCCTGCAATCGAAGGAATGCCCCCTCTGACGGGCGCGCTTGTCGGATCTCTGGGCTGGGGCATCATCCCTGAGTGGGAGCCGACGCTCGCAGCGACCGCGCCGAAGGAATCCGATATTCCGGATGCGACGCTCGTGCTGGCCACCGAGGTTGCTGCGCTCGACCATGCGACTGGTTCGGTGTATCTGATGGCGATTGCCTGGAACCTGAATGGCTCTGCCGACGGCGTGGACGGGGCGTACGACCGCGCGATTGAGCGCCTCGACGCGATGACTGCGCAGCTTGCGAGCCCGATCGCCCCCGCGGTTCTGGGCAGCAGCGGTGCCACGCCGCCCCGGGTGCGCGAGCGGACGGCGCGCGCAGATTTCGAGTCCTCCGTCAACGCGGCCAAGCGTGCGATCGAAGACGGCGACGCCTTCCAGATCGTCGTGTCCCAGCGCCTTGACGTGTCGACGTCGGCCAGCGGCATCGATGTCTACCGCGTGCTACGCACGGTCAACCCCTCGCCCTACATGTACTTCCTGGACCTACCCGACGAGCTGGGCGGTCATTTTGAGGTTGTTGGCTCGTCTCCCGAGACCCTCGTGAAGACTGAACGACGCCGCGTCTGGACGTATCCGATCGCCGGCTCGCGCCCGCGGGGCGCGGATTCGGCCGAGGACCATCGCCTGGCTGCCGAGCTTCTCGAGGACCCGAAGGAGCTGTCGGAGCACGTCATGCTCGTGGACCTGGCTCGAAACGACCTGTCGAAGGTCTGCGATCCCGCGTCGGTCGAGGTCTCAACGCTCATGGAACTCAAGCGTTTCTCTCACATTCAGCACATTTCCTCCACGGTGACGGGCGTGCTGCGCGAGGATGCTGACGCGCTTGATGCCCTGGTTGCGACATTCCCTGCGGGCACCCTGTCGGGCGCGCCCAAGCCTCGTGCCATCCAGCTCATCGATGATTTCGAGCCCGCGGCGCGCGGCGTGTACGGCGGCGTGGTCGGTTACTTCGACCTGTCGGGGGACGCGGATCTGGCGATCGCTATTCGCACGGCTTCCTTGAAGGACGGCGTGGCCTCGGTGCAGGCGGGTGCTGGCCTTGTCGCTGATTCCGTGCCCGCCCTCGAGTACGAGGAGTCGCGTAACAAGGCCGCCGCAGCGGTCGAATCCGTCGTGCGGGCGTCGACTCTCGTTCCTCTGTCCTAACCCGTAGTGCGGGATGGCTGACTCGTTGTCGGCCATTTTTCGCTAGCCTAGGTGAGGATTGATCGTTTCTGCCTGAAAGGGGAGCGTCGTGAGCGTTCTCGATGACATTATCGCCGGGGTCCGGCAGGATCTGAAAGAGCGTGAAGACCGCGTCCCTCTGGCTCGAATCAAGGAGATGGAGACCCAGGTCCCGGAAGCGAAGGATGCGCTCGGCGCTCTGCGGGGCCGCGACGGTGCCGTCAAGATCATCTCCGAGGTCAAGCGATCGTCGCCGTCCAAGGGGGCGCTCGCAGCGATCCCGGATCCGGCTGCGCTTGCCTCCACGTACGAGGCCGGGGGAGCGACGGTCATTTCCGTGCTCACCGAGCAGCGTCGTTTCAATGGTTCGCTCGCGGATCTTGACGCCGTGCGTGCGGCCGTCGATATTCCGATCCTGCGCAAGGACTTCATCGTGACGCCGTATCAGATCCACGAGGCGCGTGCTCACGGCGCTGACCTCGTTCTCTTGATCGTCGCCGCGCTCGAACAGAACGTACTCGTGTCGTTGCTAGAACGCACGCGTTCGCTGGGCATGGAGGCGCTTGTGGAGACGCACTCGCGACTTGAAGCCCTGCGCGCGATGGAGGCCGGTGCCTCGATCATTGGTGTCAACGCACGCAATCTGAAGACCCTGGAAGTGGACCGCTCGACCGTCGAGCAGGTCATCGACGTGATTCCCCAGGACGTCGTCGCCGTCGCTGAGTCCGGCGTCGCGAATGCTCACGATGTTTTTGAATATGCCAAGTGGGGCGCGGACGCTGTGCTCGTTGGCGAAGCGCTCGTGACGTCGGGTGATCCTCGCGCGAGCATTCAGGACATGGTGAGTGCGGGCCAGCACCCCGCGCTGCGAACGGATCGTAAGGCTCGCGTCGCCGCGGCACGTCAGGAAGGACAGTGATGGACGCCGAGAACTTTGCTCAAGGACCGTACTTCGGTGATTTCGGTGGACGCTTCGTCGCCGAGTCCCTCATGGGCCCCCTCGAAGAGGTTGAGGCAGCGTGGAAGCGCCTGTGGCGCGATAAGTCGTTCCAGCGCCGCCTGCGCGACCTGTTCCTGAACTATGCGGGACGCCCCTCTCTGTTGACCGAGGCCCCGCGTTTTGCGGCCGACTTGGGCGGCGTGCGCGTGTTCCTCAAGCGTGAGGACCTGAACCACACGGGCTCGCACAAGATCAACAACGTGCTCGGTCAGGCGCTGCTCACCAAGGAGCTGGGGAAGACGCGCGTTATTGCGGAGACCGGCGCGGGGCAGCACGGTGTCGCTACCGCGACCGCCGCTGCTCTCCTTGGCCTCGACTGCACGATCTACATGGGGCGTGAGGACACCGAGCGTCAGGCCCTGAACGTTGCGCGCATGCAGATGCTTGGCGCCGAGGTTATCGCTGTGACCGCAGGTTCTGCGACGCTTAAGGATGCGATTAACGAGGCGTTCCGTGACTGGGTGACCAACGTCGAGACGACCAACTACATCTTCGGTACGGCGGCTGGTCCGCACCCGTTCCCAGAGCTGGTGCGCGACCTTCAGCGTGTCATCGGCGACGAGGCGCGCGCCCAGCTGCTCGCCTCCGAGGGGCGCCTGCCTGACGTCGTCGTGGCCTGCGTGGGCGGCGGCTCCAACGCGATTGGCTCATTCACCGCATTCCTCGATGACCCCAGCGTCGAGCTGCTCGGTTGCGAGGCGGCCGGAGACGGCTTCGAGACTGGGCGACATGCCGCGTCGATCACTGCTGACGAGGTGGGTGTGCTCCACGGTGCCCGCACGTTCGTCCTGCAGGAGCGCGACGGCCAGACGAAGGCCTCCCACTCCATTTCCGCCGGCCTGGATTACCCGGGTGTTGGCCCGCAGCACGCGTGGTTGGCGCGCTCCGGTCGTGCCTCGTACATACCTATTTCCGACGCCGAGGCCATGGATGCTTTCCTGCATCTGTCGCGCACGGAGGGCATCATTCCCGCTATCGAGTCCTCGCATGCCCTCGCCGGTGTGCGCGCCTGGGCGCGTGCAAAGGCGGAGGCTGAGGGGCCCTTCGCACCTGGTGAGGAACCCATCGCGATCGTGACTGTGTCGGGTCGCGGCGACAAGGACGTGGATACGGCATCGCGGTGGTTCGGCTACGGTCACGCGAAGCTGCAGGTCATCGACCCCAGCGCTGGCCCGTCGGGCGTCGCCGTCCTGGATGAGAACGAGGAGAAGTGACATGACGCGTGCACCCCATTCCGCTGTCGCTATCGATGCTGCCCTCCAGCGCGGAGATGCCGCACTCATCGCCTACCTGCCCGTCGGCTTCCCGTCGGTCGAAGACTCGATCCGTGCGGGAAAGGTCTTGGCCGAGCGTGGCGTCGACGTCATCGAACTCGGCTTCCCGTACTCGGATCCGGGTATGGACGGCCCGACGATCCAGCGCGCGACCGTTGCGGCTCTTGAGCGCGGCACCCACCTCGAAGATCTTTTCCACGCGGTGGACGAGCTGACCTCGTACGGCATTTCGACCTGCTCGATGACCTACTGGAACCCCGTCGAGTGGTGGGGCGTCGAGCGCTTCGCCAAGGACTTCGCCGCAGTTGGCGGCTCCGGCCTTATTACGCCGGACCTGCCGCCCGAGGAGGGGGCGCAGTGGGAGGCCGCGTCGGACAAGTACGACCTCGAACGCATCTACCTGAGTGCCCCCTCGTCCCCCGAGCATCGGCTCAAGCTGATTGCTGAGCACTCGCGCGGCTGGGTCTATGCGGCCTCGTCGATGGGCGTGACGGGCGCGCGTGCTGCTGTTGGTGCTCACGTCGCCGACGTCGTGGAGCGCACCCGCGCAGCCGGTGCGCAGCGCGTGTGCGTTGGTCTCGGTGTGTCCAACGGCGCTCAGGCCCGTGAGATCGGTGCCTACGCGGACGGCGTCATCGTCGGATCAGCGCTCGTGAAGACTCTGTTCGATGAGAACGTCGACCGGGGTCTGAAGGCTCTGGGCGAGCTTGCCACCGAGCTGAAGTCCGGCGTCAGCGGGGCGCGCGCGTGAGCGCCCTCATCGCGGCCGGTATCCCGTCGCCCTCTCAGGGTGTCTGGTACCTTGGGCCGATTCCGTTGCGGGCCTACGGCATCATCATCGCCGCAGGCATGATCATCGGCGTCTGGTGGACGGCCCGCCGTTACCGTGACCGCGGTGGAAACCCGGACACGCTGTACGACGCCGCGCTCTGGGCGATCCCGCTCGGCGTCGTCGGTGCGCGCATCTACCACGTCATCACGTCCCCGGATGCTTATTTCGGCCCGGGCGGTGACCCGATGCTCGCCTTCCAGATTTGGCGTGGAGGCCTGGGAATTTGGGGTGGCGTCGCCTTCGGCGCGCTCGGCGTGTATATCGCCGTCAAACGTGCGGGTGTCCGCCTCGGCCCCATCGCCGACTCCCTGGCTCCGGCTCTGCTGATCGCCCAAGCGATCGGCCGTTGGGGAAACTGGTTCAACCAGGAGCTCTTCGGTGCTCCAACGACTCTGCCGTGGGGCCTCCAGATTGACGCAGCGCACATGCCCGCCGGATACCCTGCAGGGACGCTGTTCCATCCGACCTTCCTCTATGAGTGCCTGTGGAACCTCGCCTGCGCCGCCCTCATCGTGTGGCTGGACCGGCGTCACCGCTTCGCCGGCGGCCAGGTCTTCGGGCTGTACCTGATGGCCTACACGGCCGGCCGGTGCTGGATCGAGATGCTGCGCATCGACGAGGCACACCGGGTGTTGGGCCTGCGTCTGAACGTGTGGACGTCCCTGCTCGTGTTCGCACTCGGGCTGCTCGTGTTCGTCGTCGCCGGCCGACTTGGTCGTTCGACGCGCGTCGTCGCCGAAGACCTGGAAGACCCGGATGTCGAGAAGGAAGACGATGCCTCGTCGGTCAACGACGGGGGAGAAGCCGGTGCATCCATCGAGGAGCGTGGGAAGAATACTGCGAGCGCAGCAGATGCATCCAAGGATGGCGTCACGAAGTAGCCGTCGTTTGGCACCTGTCCAGGTTTTGTGTGCCTGAGGTCCCACAACAGGTTGATTCATGGGAATGATCACGTTGTCTCGTTGCTGATCCTCCTCGTTTCAACTGTGATTGGACGGTAAACTTATACCTATGCGTCGAGCTAAGATTGTCTGCACTATTGGACCTGCCACTGAATCCCCTGAGCAGCTCCAGGCACTGGTGGACGCCGGCATGGATGTCGCGCGTATCAACCGGTCGCATGGAAAGGCTGAGGAGCACGAGGCCGTCATTGAGCGCGTGAGGAAGGCGTCTGCGACGTCCGGCCGCGCGGTCGCTATCCTGGTTGACCTCCAGGGCCCCAAGATTCGCCTGGAGACCTTCCAGGATGGCCCTCAGGAACTCAAGATCGGTGACACCTTCACCATCACCACCCGCGACGTTCCCGGCACCAAGGAACTCGTCGGTACGACCTTCAAGGGCCTGCCCGGTGACTGCGCTCCCGGTGACCGCCTGCTGATCGACGACGGTAACGTCGCGGTCCGCGTTGTTGAGGTGACGGATACTGACGTCGTCACCCGTGTTGAGGTTCCCGGTATGGTTTCGGACCACAAGGGTCTGAACCTTCCTGGCGTTGCCGTCTCTGTTCCCGCCCTGTCCGAAAAGGACAAGGAGGACCTGCGCTGGGGTATCGAGCAGGATGCTGACTTCATCGCCCTGTCCTTCGTGCGTTCTGCCGAGGACATCAAGGACGTCCACGAAATCATGGACGAGATGGGTAAGCGCATTCCGGTCATCGCCAAGATCGAGAAACCCCAGGCCGTTGACGCCTTGGAAGAGATCGTTGAGGCCTTCGATGGCATCATGGTTGCCCGCGGCGACCTCGGTGTCGAGATGCCCCTCGAGGCTGTCCCGCTGGTCCAGAAGCGCGCGATCGAACTCGCTCGTATCGCCGCCAAGCCTGTCATCGTGGCGACCCAGGTCATGGACTCCATGATTAAGAACCCGCGTCCGACTCGCGCCGAGGCTTCCGACTGCGCCAACGCGATCCTCGACGGTGCTGACGCGGTCATGCTGTCGGGCGAGACCTCGGTGGGTGCCTTCCCGATCGAAACGGTTCGTACGATGGCCGCGATCATCGAGTCAACGGAAGAGAACGGCGGCGAGCGTATCGCGTCGATCCCCGGCTTCTACGCCGACCGTGCGGGCGTCATTTGCGAGGCCGCGGCGCGTATCGCCGAGCACATGGACGCTCGCTACCTGGTAACCTTCAGCCAGTCCGGTACCTCCGCTCGTCTGCTGTCGCGCATGCGCCGCCCGATCCCGATGCTGGCCTTCACGCCCCTCGAGTCGACGCGTCGCCGCCTCGCCCTGTCGTGGGGCATCCAGACGTACCGCGTCCCCGAGGTCCAGCACACCGACGACATGGTGTGGCAGCTCGACCAGGTCGTTCAGTCTGCGCACCTGGCGGACATCGGCGATCAGCTTGTGATCGTTGCGGGCATGCCCCCGGGCATCGCCGGCTCCTCGAACATGCTGCGTATCCATGAAGTCGGAGATGAAGCCGACTACGCGATTGGCGGAACCCGCCACGCGTGAGATGCGTGAGTAGCGGGGGCATCGGCAGTGAGCCGGTGCCCCCGCTCTTTTTGCTTCTTCACGTGGACAAAATGCAATCCGTGGAATAAAGTACACGGATACACGTTGAGACACGTGGACACCGCACCAACGACGGCGCGGCACAGCAGCAAATCGCTGCCCGGCGTGATCAGGAATGCCTGTGCGAACAAAGCACGTTTTCTGGCGCGCCCGAATTGAAGAGGAGAAAGAGAAATGAATACGAACATCCGGACCGTGTCGGTCCACGACACTCTGTTTGGCCGCGTGGCCAACAACCTGGAGGTCGGCCAGCTCTCGCGCGCCGTTGAGCCGTGGTTCGCTGACTTCCACGACTCGAGGGTCAAGCAGGCAATCGCCGACCTTGACGAGCCGGCCCGTCGGGGCGCGGCTGCCGAGTACCTCGGTCTCGAACTGAGCGTCGTGGCCTGAGCCGTGACAAAGGGGCCGACAAGCAATGCTTGTCGGCCCCTTGTTCGTCTGCGTTTTTGCTGTATCAATTTGTGCTACGCACGTCGCACACGTGCGAAAATGCCGGTACCATTAGGAGCACGTACTCCACTGGCGGTACCCCGAGTGGGATTCGAACCCACAACAAGCCGGGTTTGAGCCGACCGCCTCTGCCAGTTGGGCTATCGGGGCTTCGCGTGTGCGAGTTCCACAATAGAGCAGCTGAGCAAACCGATCAAACTGAGGAATATGACAATGAGTGAAGAGCAGGCTGAGCCGCGTCGCGTCCTCGTCGCAGAAGACGAGGGGTTGATTCGTCTCGATATCGTTGAGACGCTGACCCAGGCGGGGTTCGAGGTCGTTGGCGAGGCTGCCGACGGTGAGGAAGCTGTCGAGCTGGCACTCGAGCTCGAACCCGATCTGTGCGTGATGGATGTCAAGATGCCGAAGATGGATGGCATCACCGCAGCGGAGAAGATCCTGCAGGAACTGTCCTGCGCCGTCGTCATGCTGACGGCGTTCTCGCAGACTGAGCTCGTCGAGCGTGCTCGTGACGCCGGCGCGATGGCCTACGTTGTGAAGCCCTTCAGTCCCGCTGACCTGATCCCGGCGGTCGAGATTGCGCTGTCGCGTCACGCAGAGATCGAGTCGCTCGAGGACCAGATTGCCGATCTGTCGGATCGCTTCGAGACCCGCAAGCGCGTGGATCGTGCGAAGGGTCTGCTCATGAAGAACATGGGTATGAGCGAACCCGAGGCCTTCCGCTGGATTCAAAAGACGTCGATGGATCGTCGTCTGTCCATGCGTGAGGTTGCCGATGCGGTGATCAACCAGGTCGACGACTGAGTGATAGATGTGCGAATGGGGAGGGTCGATTGACCCTCCCCATTGCTGTACTCTGGCACGTCAGTCGTGACTTGAGCGCACCAGGATGCGGTTCGCCACGCGGGCGATCGAAATAAGGCGGCCCGCCTCGTCGCGAATCTCCACGGTGTGAACGGTTGAGCTGCGGCCCAGGTGAACGGCGGTCGCGGTCGCCGTGATGATTCCCTCGCGTCCGGCGCTGATATGCGAGGCGTTGAGTTCTGTCCCAACGGCGTAGGCCTGCTTGCCCGGGTTCGCTTCACGCGCGTGGATCTGGGCGGCAAACGACGCCGCGGTCTCCGCGAGAGCAGCGGATGCGCCACCGTGGAGGATCCCGGCGCTCTGGCGATTCCCGTCGATGGGCATGGAGATGACGGTGCGCGTCGCGCTATGCTCCAGCACTTCCATGCCTGTGGCTTCCATCAGGGTGCCGGGCCAGTGGGCACCGACCCACCCACCGCGTGCGAGCGGATCGGGTGAGGAAGAATGCGTGTGTTTCGTCTGGTGATCGTGTGTCATGGCATCTAGGGTGGCATGTGTGAGTGACACTGTGCTGATTATTGATGGCCATTCGATGGCGTTTCGCGCATTCTACGCGCTTCCGCCGGATAACTTCGTGACGGCCACCGGCCAGCACACGAACGCCGTTTACGGCTTTGTTTCAATGTTGACGCGCTTGCTGGAGACGGAGAAGCCGACCCACATCGCCGTCGCGTTCGATGTGTCCAGGCACTCATTCCGCACCGAGGAATACCCGGAGTACAAGGGGACGCGTGATGCCACTCCCGAGGAGTTCAAGGGTCAGGTGGAGCTGATCCGCGAGGTGCTCGATGCGATGGGGATCGTGTCGCTCTCGCGGGAGGGTTTTGAGGCGGACGATATTCTCGCGACGCTCGCGTACCGCGCCGGCAACGATGGAACGAGAGTCCTCGTCGTGTCCGGCGACCGTGACTCTTTCCAGACGGTGACTGATAACGTGACGGTGCTGTACCCGGGCACAGGTCCCGGGGATCTGCGTCGCATGACTCCGGAGGCCGTGGAGGAGAAGTATGGGGTGCCGCCGCAGCGCTATCCCGAGATTGCCGCAATCGTGGGTGAGACCTCGGATAACCTGCCCGGCGTTCCGGGGGTTGGCCCCAAGACCGCCGCGCAGTGGATCAACAAGTACGACGGCTTGGACAACCTACTGGCGCGGGCCGACGAGATTGGCGGAAAGCGTGGTGCAGCGCTGCGCGAACATATCGACGACGTCGTGCGCAACCGCCGCCTTAATCGCCTGCTCACCGACATGGACCTCGAGGTGTCGCCGTCCGACCTGGCGCGCCGTCCCACGGATATTGCCGCCATTGATCGTCTCTTCGACTCCCTCGAGTTTGGCCGCCTGCGCCAGAAGGTGCGTGAAGTATCCGGGATCGGCATGGGGGAGGGACACGTCGACGAGGCCCCTGAGCCTGTCGCCGAAGTCGAGATCTCGGTGTCCCTGGCCGACGGCTCCTGCGACATCGCGCAGTGGGCTCGCGCCCACTCGCCTCTCGGCGTGCTTATCGAGGGGGATACACGGCCGACGCGAGGCGACGTCACTCGCCTTATCCTCGCCTCCGACAACGAGGCGCTCGTTATCGACCCCGTCGAACTGAGCCCCACGCAGGAGGTAGCGCTCGGCGAGCTGCTCGCCACGGCCTCGTCCCTCATCGTGCACGACGCGAAGGGTGCGCGCCATGCGCTTGCGTCGCGCGGCTGGACTCTCGGTGGCGTCGAGTTTGACACCATGCTGGCTGCCTACCTCGCTCACCCCGATCAGCGCTCGCACAAGCTGGAGGATGTGCTGTCGCGCGTGCTCGGAGTCATCATCGAGGAAGAGGAGGGCGATCCGGATGCCCTCTTCGCAGTCGGTGATATGGGTGCGGGCCCGAGTGCGGCGCAGGTGCGTGCCGGCAGGCTGGCCGCCCACCTGCACCCGCTGGCCGCGACTCTGCGCGCGCGCCTGGAGGAAAGCTCTGAGGCCTCGCTGCTCACCGACATGGAGATGCCCCTGTCGGTCCTGCTGGAGCATATGGAAGACATCGGCATCGCCGCTGACACGAGCGTGCTCGATGGACTCTCCGACGAACTCGGCAAGGCTGTTGACGCCGCGCGCGAGGGCGCATGGGCCGCGGCGGGCCGCGAGGTCAACCTCTCGAGCCCCAAGCAGCTCCAGGAGCTGCTCTTCGACCACTTCGGCTTGCCCAAGACGAAGAAGACGAAGACCGGGTATACGACGAACGCCGAGGCCCTGGTGGACCTGCACGCGAAGACCGCAAACGAGGGGGGAGCGGGGCACGACTTCCTCGGGTTCCTGCTCACCCACCGTGACCGCATCAAGCTCAAGCAGATGGTCGACTCGCTGTCCGCGACCGTCGCATCCGATGGGCGCATCCACACGACCTTCTCCCAGGTCGCCGCGGCCACGGGGCGCCTCGCGTCCTCCGATCCGAACCTGCAGAACATCCCCGCGCGTAGCGCGGACGGCATGCGCATTCGCGGCGCCTTCGTCGCGGGCGAGGGCTTCGAGTCGCTCATGAGCGCCGACTACTCGCAGATCGAGATGCGCCTGATGGCCCACCTGTCCGGCGACGAGGCGCTCATCGAGGCGTTCAATTCCGGCGAGGACCTGCACCGCACGATGGCATCCATGGTCTTTGGAACCCCGGTCGCCGAGGTAAGCGCCGAGGAACGGTCGCGCATCAAGGCGACCTCCTACGGCCTCGCGTACGGCCTGTCCTCTTACGGCCTCGCCGCCCAGCTCGGCATTCCCGTGCCCGAGGCCGCCGCCCTGCGCGATCGTTACTTCGAACGCTTCGGGAAGGTTCGCGACTATCTCGAGGGCCTCGTCGCCCAGGCGCGTGCCGACGGCTACACCCAGACGATGTTCGGGCGCCGCCGCTACCTGCCCGACCTGCGTTCCTCGAACCGCCAGCGCCGCGAGATGGCCGAGCGCGCCGCCCTCAACGCGCCCATCCAGGGCAGCGCCGCGGACATCGTCAAGATCGCCATGATGAACGTCGTCGACGCCCTGTCCGAGGCCGGCCTGAAGTCTCGCCTCCTCGTGCAGATCCACGACGAACTGCTCCTCGAGGTCGCCCCGGGAGAGGCCGCGGCGCTCGAGGCGATCGTCCGCGACAAGATGGCGACACCCGTGGAGCTCTCGGTTCCGCTTGACGTTGCAGTCGGCATCGGCGCATCCTGGCAGCTCGCAGCTCACTGATCGGCGTGACGACGCGACGCACGCCACGGAAAGTGCCGCCAAATTCGTCACATTTGCCAGTCAAAGGCTGCTAAACTGGTACACGGTGTCTGGGGACAAGTGCATCCGCATTTGTCCCGGGGCGCCGGAACTGTCCATCTACTATCCAGTCCGTTTCGGAGAAACTACTACATGACCACCAACACGCCGCAGGTCGCTATCAACGACATTGGTTCGGAAGCAGACCTGATCGCAGCCATCGACGAGACCATCAAGTACTTCAACGATGGCGACATCGTCGAGGGCACTGTCGTCAAGGTCGACCACGACGAGGTCCTCCTTGACATCGGCTACAAGACCGAGGGTGTCATCCTCTCTCGCGAGCTGTCCATCAAGCACGACGTCAACCCCGACGACGTTGTCGCCGTGGGCGACCAGATCGAGGCGCTCGTCCTCCAGAAGGAAGACAAGGAAGGCCGCCTCCTCCTGTCGAAGAAGCGTGCGCAGTACGAGCGCGCGTGGGGCCAGATCGAGAAGGTCAAGGAAGAGGACGGCGTCGTTACCGGTACCGTCATCGAGGTCGTCAAGGGCGGCCTGATCCTCGACATCGGCCTGCGTGGCTTCCTGCCCGCCTCCCTCGTCGAGATGCGTCGCGTCCGCGACCTCGCCCCCTACATCGGCCGCGAGATCGAAGCGAAGATCATCGAGCTCGACAAGAACCGCAACAACGTGGTCCTGTCCCGCCGCGCATGGCTCGAGCAGACCCAGTCCGAGGTCCGCACGAACTTCCTGCACACCCTGCAGAAGGGCCAGGTGCGCTCCGGCGTCGTTTCCTCCATCGTCAACTTCGGCGCGTTCGTCGATCTCGGTGGTGTCGACGGCCTGGTGCACGTCTCCGAGCTGTCCTGGAAGCACATCGACCACCCGTCCGAGGTTGTCGAGGTTGGCCAGGAAGTCACCGTCGAGGTTCTCGACGTCGACATGGATCGCGAGCGCGTCTCCCTGTCGCTCAAGGCCACCCAGGAAGATCCGTGGCAGGCATTCGCCCGCACCCACGCCATCGGCCAGGTTGTGCCCGGCAAGGTCACCAAGCTGGTTCCCTTCGGCGCGTTCGTGCGCGTCGAGGACGGCATCGAGGGCCTCGTCCACATCTCCGAGCTGGCTCAGCGTCACGTCGAGCTGCCGGACCAGGTCGTCAAGGTCGGCGAAGAGGTCTTCGTCAAGGTCATCGACATCGACCTCGAGCGTCGCCGCATCTCCCTGTCCCTCAAGCAGGCCAACGAGGGCGTGGATCCGAACTCCGAAGAGTTCGATCCCTCGCTCTACGGCATGGCCGCCGAGTACGACGAGAACGGCAACTACAAGTACCCCGAGGGCTTCGATCCGGAGACCCAGGAGTGGATGGAAGGCTTCGACGCTCAGCGCGAGGCTTGGGAAGCCCAGTACGCCGAGGCTCAGGCCCGCTGGGAGGCCCACAAGGCTCAGGTCCGCAAGGCCCTCGAAGAGGACGCCGAAGCGGCTCCCTCCATCGAGGAGCAGGCCTCTTACTCGACCCCGGTCGACAACGAGGGCACCCTTGCTTCCGACGAGGCCCTGGCCGCGCTGCGTGAGAAGCTGACGAACAACTGAATCAGTCGTTCTGACTGAGTTTCAACTCGTCAGTTCACGCACGTGAACGCATGAGTGGTGGTCCCCAGGTTTTCCTGGGGGCCACCACTTTTTTGCTTCGCACACCGCCAGATTTCCAGCCGCCGCGAGGCTCCCGATAGGACCGGGCTGTTTGGTGTGCCCGTGGGCGGCGGCCCGCCCGCGAGCCGTCCGCGCGGCGAGCTTCGCTCGGCGCGTCGCCTCGTTGTCCGGCCAGGCCCCGCCGCCGCCCACGGGCACCGCAGCCAGGCCCCGCCGCCGCCCACGGGCACCGCCTCGGCCTCACTCACATCGCTGCTGAGCCCCTCAATTTCGCATGCAATTCCCCCACGACTCTTTCAAACCATGAATTTACAACGTTGGAATTGCAACGTTTTCAGACTTTATTGAAATTTCGCCCAATCGAATTGCATGCGAATTTTCTGAGGAGTGGGCATGTAGCTGCGCTCGGGTTGGAGGGGTCTGGGTTTTTCGGACCGTTTGTTTTGAGAGGGTTGTTCTGAGTAG